>JAUSBL010000040.1 GCA_030658975.1 Candidatus Latescibacterota bacterium | reverse complement strand
GCTCGCGGCGCCGGTCGACTGCTGGCTGCCGTCCGGCAGCACCGCGTGCAGCGTGGCGCCGGCCTGGCCGGACGTCGCGTGCAGGGTGCCGGGCAGGTTCAGCGGGAACAGGTCGGTCATGCCGATGTCCGTGGTCACCGTGAGGTCCGGCGACGTCAGGGCCAGGGCGTTGACCGTCAGCAGTTCGCGGAACAGTTCGTAGGTCTCGGCGGGATCCCGGCCGACGACGTCGAGCGAGGGGCCGAACGGGTAGGTGACGCCGATCACGGCCACGCCCGCGGCGTCCGTCGCCACCGGAGCGGTCGTGTAGTCCAGGCCCTCGGCCCAGACGTCGATGCCGGGCAGCGGCGTCGTGCCGTCGGGGCCGTACACCGTCACGGTCACGTCCGTCGGGACGTTGGCGTCGATCGTGTCGGGGTCCAGGACGACCACCGAGGGGTTGATCGCCAGCAGGGTCGCCTGGTAGGTCGTGAGGTTGTAGCCGGTCACCGTGAGGGTCATCTCGCCGGGCGTGGTCACCGGCACGTCCAGCTCGATGTCCGCCAGGCCGCCGGCGTCGGCGACGGCCGTGCCGTGGATGACGCCGTCGCGGTAGAGGCAGGCCACGGCGCCGGGAACGCCGACGTCCACCTGGAAGCCGGGCGTGCCGAGGTGGACGATGGGCATGTGCTCCGGCGCGATCTCCAGCGGCGCGTCGGTGCGGACCATCAGCGAACAGTCGCCGAAGATGTTGTACTGCTCGATGAGCTTCGGGCCCTCGCCCGTGGGGTAGGTGTCGAGCACCTGCATGCCGCCGTAGTAGTACAGGGCGCCCAGGACGTTGGCCTGCTCGGCGACGAGCAGGTCCACGGCGTGGGTCTGCATCTCGCAGGGCGGCACCCAGGAGGCCAGCGTGGAGGCCGAGTAGGTGCCGATGGCGCCGTTGGGCTGGGCGACCGAACCGGCGCGCAGCCAGGCCTCGGCGAAGCAGACGGAGGTGGAGAAGTCGCCGTTGGAGCAGCTCACGTCCAGCAGCCAGGGCTGCTTCCAGCCGTTGGTCAGGGCCAGGACATTGCTGTTGGCGAACGGCGGGTTGCTCCAGCTGGTGCCGCTGCCGTGGCCGATGTAGTTGACCAGGCTGCGGCCCTCGTTCAGGGCGGCCGAGATCATCGCCGAGGTTCCGGTCGGCTGGTAGATCTGGTCGACGTAGGTGAAGGTGTACGCCAGCATGTCGGTGCGCAGCTGGTTGCAGCGCTCGTAGTCGGTCGGCGAGCCCTCGTTCGAGGCCAAGCCGGTCCCCTTGTGGTACCACTCGGCGGCGGCGCCGGTGTCCGGGTCGCGCTCGTAGCGCACGAACTTGGCGACCTGCAGCTGGACTTCGCTGACGTTGGAAGCCGAGATGCGCGAGACGAACAGGTCGGGGTAGCGGTCGGTGCCGGCCACCATGGCGTAGGTCGGGTCCGAGTCCGCGCTCTCGTAGGAGCCGACGCGCGTGGGCACGTCGGCGATGTCGCCCACGAGCACCACGTAGGTGAGGCCGCCGTCCGCGTTGTAGCGGTTGGTGATGGCGTTCTGGACGCCGGTGGCGGTGCCGCCCACCGAGGACATCGTGATCACCTCGACCGGGATGCCCTTCTGCTGCTTCCAGGCGACGAACGGGGCCATCGCGCCCTGGTAGGCGTCGGCCGTGACGACGAGCATCCGGCCGGTCGTGCCGATGGCGACGTACTTGTCGGCGCCGTAGTTGGCGAACAGCCCGCGGTAGATGCGGGCGAATTCGGGATCGACGACGGCCGCGCGGGCGCCGGCCAGCTCGTTCAGGCCGCCCGCGCCCTTGGTGACGACCTCGAGGGTCATGCTGCGCAGCACGCGCAGCACGCCGCGGTCGGCGTCGTACTGGAACGGCACCACGCGCAGGGCGACGCCGCGCTCGTCGCGCACGATGTACGGGTCGCCGAGGCTCGCCGCCTCGCGGGGGTAGACCCCGCCGTCGCGGTAGAGCGCGTCGAAGGTGAAGGGGATGCCGGCCGGGTCGAGATCACGGGTCAGGTGGCCCTTGGACGGCAGGATGGGATCGACGGCGGTCTCGGTCCACTCGCTCGCGACGATCCGCAGGCTCGGCACGCCCGTGCCGGCGATGGCGACGCTGCGGGCGATCATCGGCAGTTCGGGCAGGCCCTTCTCCATCAGCCAGGCCTCGCCGGGCAGCCCCAGCTTGGCGTAGGGGCGGCCGTCGATCTGCGCGGCGCCGAGGTCGTAGCCGGGCACCTCGATCCGTAGTGTGACCGCGTCGCCGGAACCGGTCGCGACGACCGTCGGCGGCGATGCGGACCCGCCTTCCATGGGAACCCACGCCGCACCGGCGATCGAGGCCAACGCGAGCATCGACAGCGACAGGACGGCTGCCTTGCACCAAGAGCGCATCATCGTGACTCCTCAGGCTCAGGACATGCGAAGATCGGAAGTCTCATGCGGGTATTTGATTATAACTCATGAACATGGGAGCTGACAACGCAGAAGGTCAGACGTGAAGCGGCGGCCCCCTTGAGGGGACCGCCGCCGCCCGCCCGGCGGAATGCGGGCTAACATATTGTCAGGGAATGGATTCCACGGCTTCCTCGTCACAGAGCATGGACCAGCGACCCGAGAAGAAGCCGCCCGGGCGTCCACGAATCTGGACGTAGTCGCCCCCCAGGACGCCCTCGACCGTCGCAGCCTCGTTGTGCCACTCGCCGTGGAACCGGCCGCGCCCGTTCTCGTCCGCGGCCAGCCAGGTGCCGGCCAGCAACCCGCGGCAGCGCCCGCGCTGGTCGATGTACTTGCCGAAGAAGACCCGCTCGCCGCTGCTGTCAAGGCCGTAGCGGCCGCGCACGAAGCCGTGCAGTTGCCCCCACAGGCCGACCCAGCGGCCCTTGAAGATGCCGCCCTCGACGGTCGTGGCGTCCCGGTCGGCCCTCCAGACACCGCCCAGGAAGCCCTTCGGGCACAGGTCCTCGTTGGTGACGCGGTGACCTTCGAGGCGCAGCGCGTTGCCGAGCTCGTCGACGGGACGGGTGGCGTCGAAACCGGCGAGGTCCGCCACCGGGATGTCCAGCGCGATCTGCGGCGTGACCAGGTGCAACAGGTTGGGCGGCGGCGTGCCGGCGGTCATGGAGTCGGCCGGGGCGGCGGGTTCGATGATCTCCACGATCAGGCCGTCGAAGTGGGGTCCGGTGTGGGAAACCCAGGCCACGGTCCTGCGGTCGGGACGCGGCCGCACCAGGTGGTCGCGCGGGCGCTCGAACAGGATCACGCGCCGCACCACGACCACGCCCCGATCCACGCGCAGCACCCCGCTCCAATCCAGGCCCTGGACCTCTTCGCGGATGTCTTCAGGCGCGCCGTCGAGCTGCCCCCAGGTCAGGCGCAGCGCCGTGATGACCGGGGGCGGCGGCGCGGCAGGGTCGTCCCCGCCCAGCGCGGCGGCCTCGAGCGCCCGCACCTCGGCATCGTGCTGCAGGGGATCCTCGCTCGCCGCACCCTGGTCCTCCAGGGCCAGCGCATCGAGTTCCGCGTCGCCGAAGGCGGGGCTCTCGTCGCTGTAGGTCAGACCGCCGTAGGCCTTGTCCATGTCCATGGCTTCGTAGTCGTCGACGGCCGCGACGTCGGGCACGGTTGCGCCCCGTTCGTCGCCGCAACCGGTCAGCCCCGGCGCCAGCAACCCGAGCAGCGCCAACAGCCCCGGCAGTGCGATGCTTCGGTTCAGCTTCGCGGTGTTCATGTCCGCCTCCCTCGTTCCGATCCCGGTCCCGCCCGGATGAGTTGTCCGGCGGGACGTGCCTCGCGTGTGCTGCGCGGCACCTGCACGACCGGTGCCACCGGAGCCCGGCCGGTCCAACGTCAACTCGTGCAAGGAATTGGGAGATTATTCGGCGCGGCGGGGACCGCGCCCGGTGTCCTGGACGGTACACCGCCTGTCCGGCGAGGTACTGCGCCGCCGACACCGGCCGGGATCGTCAGGCGCCGTCGCGCACCCTGAGCTTCAGCGCGATGAGTTCGGCGTGGTCGAGCCCGAGCATGCGGGCGATGCGGTGCAGCAGGGCGTCCTCGTGGGCTTCGAGCACGCCGTCGGCGTACACGACGCGCCACAGCGCTTCCAGGACTTCGCGCAGTTCGGTGCGCGTCAGGGCGGTGCGCAGCAGCGATGTGGTGTTGTAGAGGTCGGTCGCGTCGTGGCGGTGAGCCTCGGCGGCGTCCATGAGCGCGGACGATTCGTGCGCGTCGAGTCCGAAGCGCTCGGACAGGACGACACCGATGGCGGCCTTTTCGGCGCCGGCGGCGGCGTCGTCGGCCCAGGCGACCTCCAGCAGCAACGCGGCGGTGGCCAGGCGGCGGCGATGGTCGGCGTTGGCGGCGTCGCCCGCCACGGCCGTCACGTCCTGCGTCATGAGCTTGCGCAACGTCTCGAACACGGTCACCTCCCGCCGACAACCCGCTCCCAACTGGAGCCGGGCAGGGTCAGCACTTCGTAGGGGATCGTGTCGAGCCAATCGGCGAGCAGTTCGGCGCCGATGCGGTCGTCGCCCTGGGAGCCCATCAGCACCGCTTCGTCCCCCGCCGCCGCGTCCGGCACGTGTGTCACGTCGATCATGGTCAGGTTCATGCAGATGCGCCCGCGCACCGGCGCGCGCTGCCCGCGCACCAGCACGTGGGCCCGGTTGGAGAGGCGGCGCGGGTAGCCGTCGGCGTAGCCCAGCGGCAGTACGGCGATGCGCGTGGCGACCGGCGCCCGCCAGGTCCGGCCGTAGCCCACGGTCTCGCCGGCGGGCACGTCGCGGACCTGGGCGATGCCGCAGATCCAGGTCGCCGCGGGGCGCAGGTCCAGCCCGGCCGTGCCGGCGGCGCGGGCCGAAACCAGCGTCTCGCGCGACGGCCAGACGCCGTACGCGGCGATGCCCACGCGTACGATGTCGCGCCGGTCCTGGGGCCAGAGGATCGTCGCGGCGCTGCACGACATGTGCCGCTGCAGGCCGCCGTGGCCGCGCGCGGCCAGCAGGGCGAGCCAGTCCTCGTACCGCTTGGTCTGGGCGCGGGCCCAGGTGTGGTCGGTGGTGTCCTCGATGTCGGCGAAGTGGCTGGAGACGCCGACGAGTTCCAGCCCGGGCGTGCCCTCCAGCCCGGCGAGCGCGGCGTCCAGTTCGCTCTCGACGATGCCCTGCCGGTTGACGCCGGTCTCGACCTTCAGATGGAGGCGCAGGGGATGCGCGGGATCGGCCGCGGCACGGGCGGCGCCCAGACCCGCCAGCGAGCCCACGGTCACCTCGGCGCCGAGCGCGGCCGCGAGCGCGGCCCCCGCGGCGTTCACCGGCCCGAGGATCAGCACCGGCGCGGCGATCCCGCCGCGGCGCAGGGCCGCGGCCTCTTCGACCGTGTGCACGCCGAGCAGATCGGCGCCGCCCTCGAGGAAAGCGGCGGCCGCCTGCAGCAGCCCGTGGCCGTAACCGTCGGACTTCACGACCGCGAGCAGCCGGCAGGCCGGCGGGATCAGTTCCCGGAAGCGTCGCGCGTTGTGACGCAGGGCGCCGTGGTCGACCTGGATGCGGAGCCAGCCGGTCGCGGCCATCAGGACTTCCCCGGACTCGGGCGTGGTGCGTCGCGCGCCGGACACCCTGGTTGAAGCGAGTGGCTAGATGCCTTCCTGCTCGCGCTTGCGGTTGTTGCAGGACTCGGGATCCGCGCAGGTGCCGTACAGCTCGAGCCGGTGGCGGTGGATCGTGAAATCGTGCTCGGCCGCGAGCTTCTCCTGCAGGGCTTCGAGCTGCGGGTTGTAGAACTCCGAGATCTGGCCGCAGTTCTGGCAGATCATGTGGTCGTGGTGTTCGACCTCCGAATGACCCTCGTATCGCGCGAGGCCGTCGCCGAAGCGGCGCTCCTCGACCAGGCTGCTCTCGACCAGCAGGTGCAGCGTGCGGTAGACGGTCGCGTAGCCGATCCGCGGGTTGACGGCCTTCACCTCGCGCAGCAGTTCCTCGACCGAGACGTGGCCCTTCAGACCGAAGAAGACGCTGACGATGGTGTTGCGCTGCTTGGTGGTCTTCAAGCCGCGGGTCTGGATGAACTTCTGAAAGGCGCGCTCCTTCTCCTTGACCGCTTCGGGCGCCACTTCTTTCCGTATCGTCACGTGCCTCGACCTCCCGCTGGGGATAACGTGATTCTGATATCCATGTTCACGCTATTTGATATAGCGAGTTCGGGCGCCTGTCAAGGCGACTCGTCGACTTTCCCGGCGGGCGCCGAAATTCCCGGCAGGGAGAGCCCCAACGAGAATCCGTCGCGGAAGAGGCGGTCGGCGGCGCCGGCGAACTCGTGCGTCCAGCCGGCCTGCAGGCGGACCTCGTCGTTCAGCGGCCAGGACAGCGCCAGTTGCAGGCGGCGGCTGTCGCGACCGCCGCCCCCGCTGGTGGCGGCGAGCCCGACCGTCGTCGCGGAGTCCGGTTTCCAGCCGATCCCCGCCGAAAGTTCGCTGCGCCCGGGGAATGCGGCCGACGACAGGACGTCGCCCGACGCGCCCAGGTTCAGCGTGCGGCCGCCGCCGGCCTCCAGGGTGAAATCCCCGGCGATCCGCCACGCGCGTCTCACCTGCAAGCGCAGTGCGAAGCTGCGGGCGGCGAAGGGGTACAGGGCGTTCGCGGCGAAGGGCAGGGCGAGTTCGGCCCCGCACACCAGGGGCCCCAGCCAGGGGGCCTTCGTCCGGCCGAGGTAGCCGGCCGCCGGCCGCCCCCAGCCGGAGACCTGCGTCTCGCCCGGCCAGCCAGCGGCCGCGCCTTCGCCGGCGGCCTCCGGCCACCGCGTCAGGACCGGCTGCTCTGCGCTCGAGAAGTTCAGGTGGGGCCAGCGCAGGTAGGCGAGGCCGGCATCGTCGCGCCGCAGGACGGTCGCGATCTCCAGCACGCCGAGGCTCCAGCCCGTGGCGGGATCGTCGAAGCGGGAGGCGGCGAGACGGAAGGCGCGGCCGTCGTCGAGGAAGGGCCAGGGCAGGTCGTCGTCCCAGGGCGCCGCGGCCCCGGAGGCCGACGCGAGCAACGAGCAGAAAACGGCTGCCAGCGCGCAGCGTCCGACCGTTCCGGTCACGGCCCTACGCCATCCTGCTCGATCAGATGCACCGTGCCGGCGGTCGTGAAGCGGACCTTCACGACCCGGCGGTTGCCGGGCAGCACTTCCTTCCCGACCACCAGCCCGAAGTCGTCCCAGGCCAGGTGGTGGATCACGTCCCCCACCGCGTAGGTCTGCCACGGGCGGTAGGGCACGGCCTTCTCGAAGTCCAGATCGGCGACCGGATCCGCGGCATCGTCGCCGCCGGAGGCCGTCGCCGCCGTCGCCGCCGGGAGCGTCGCATGCGACGGCTCGGCCGCGTCGTCGTCTTCGGCGGTGAACACGTCGGGGGCGATCGGCTCGGCCGCGTCATCTCCGCCTGCGGACTCCGCCCGCGCGCGGATCCCGCCGCGCAACGCCAGACTCGAACTGACCTTCGGCAGGAAGCCCTTGCAGTTGGGGCACTGCAGCCAGACGACGCCGTCGTCATCCCCGTCGGTGGTGGGGACGACGGCCATGTCGTACTCCGTCTTGCAGACGGAACAGTATTGCAGGATGGTCATGGCGTGCACCGGATCCCGTCGGCCCGACCGGGGAGCCAGGCTGAACTCACGGGAGGATCTTGCAGCAGATCTCGGCCTCGTCCTTCTGGGAATAGCGCATGCCGCACACCAGGCACTTGTAGTCGCCGTCGATGCGGCCCTCGGCCTCGGCCTTGGCCAGCAGGCGTTCGAACTTCACGAACGATTTGTCACGGACCAGCACACCGGCTTCTTCCCTGCGTCGCTGCACGGCATCCTCCTTGATCCCGGCGGTCTGCTGCCTGCAGACCGTCGGCCCACAGCGCTTCATCGCAACTTGCGGGGCATCCTATAACATTACGGCGTCCGCGTCAACCACCGTGGGCGGGAAGAGTTCCGGGAGAGGGCCGTCGGCTCAGCCGGCCGCGTCGGCGGCGAACAGCTCGTCGCGGCCGTCGCCGACCGCCACGAGCGCGGGCAGACGGAAGAGATCGGCGAGGGTCACCGCACCGACGGCGGCGGCGTCGGCGACGGCGTGCGCGAGCACGCCGGCCGTCGCCAGGGCGTCCTCACCGGCGCGGTGGGGATGGCGGTGGGTGACGGAGAAGGAGCCGGCCAGGTCCTGCAGGCGCCAGCCGTCGTGGCTGGGCCACAGCAGCTGCGCGAGCTGCAGCGTGCAGAGTCCCGGCATCTCGGGCAGGTCGTGGCCCAGGCGTTCCAGCTCCCAGCGCAGGAAATTCAGGTCGAAGCGGACGTCGTGGGCGACGAAGGCGTGGGCGCCGCGCAGCAGGTCCGCCACCACCGGCGCCACCTCGTCGAAGGTGGGCGCCTCGTGCAGCTGGTTGGGCTCGATGCCCGTGAGCTTGCGGATGCGCGGCGAGACGCGGCGCGTGTTGTGGACCAGGCTGCTGAACTGCTGGACCACCTGGCCGGACTCCCAGACCGCGAGACCGACTTCGATGATGCAGTCCACGCCGATCAGGCTGCCGGTCGTCTCCAGGTCGACCGCCACCAGCCGCGCAGAGTCCAGAGGCACGCCCAGGAAAGGGGCGTCCAGGGCGATCCAGCGGCCGTCGTGCGAGCGCGCGACGTCCGGCAGGCTCTCCAGCAGCTTGCGCACCACCAGCACCGCCTCCGGCGTCTCGTGACGCTCGGGGCCGAAGAGATGGCGTGCGAGTTCCTGCGCCTGACAGGGGGCGTTGCGCCGCAACAGATGGAGGCGGGCTTGTTCCTGGAGTTCGGTCAGTTCACGCGACAGCATGATTCATCATAACACATCGCACGGTTGGGTTCAACTCCCGTGCAGCGCGGGCGCCGCATCGCGGCCGTAGCCGATGAGTTCCATGGTCTCGACCTTCTGGGTCGGCGGCGGCGGGCTGCGCCGGCCGGCCGGGATCAACTGCGCGCTCGTCTCGGAACGCTCCGCCGCGAAGGCGAGGCCCAGGAACGGCACGCCGGGGTGCACCGCGGCGCTGATCTCCCGCCGGTGGATCTGGATCATCTCGCCCCGGGGCAGCGTGATGCGCGCGGTATCGGCGGCCACCAGCGTGAACTGGCTGCAGAGCAGGTCGGCGCCGCCCACGACCCTGGTGGTCGCCCCCTGCGACGTCACGACGTCGGGCCGGAAATCCGCGTCCAGCAGCGAGGCCGTCAGCGGATCCTCGCGCCACTGCGCGGGGTCCAGTTCGCGGCCCCGCCCGTCGGTCCACTGCTCGACGCGCCGCACGAGACCGGCGAGGTCGCCCTCGCGGCGGGAGACGTCGTGCGACAGGACCAGGCGCAGCCCCTCGCCCGGGCGCGGCGCGAAGCCGCGCTTCGTCGCCTCCAGGGGCAGGATCTCCAGCAGCCAGCCGTCGGGCCCGTCGCCCACGCACTGCACGCGGACCAGTTCCGTCGTCCGGCGGCCCGCCTCCAG
Source organism: Candidatus Latescibacterota bacterium (assembly GCA_030658975.1). Classification (GTDB taxonomy): domain Bacteria; phylum Krumholzibacteriota; class Krumholzibacteriia; order LZORAL124-64-63; family LZORAL124-64-63; genus PNOJ01. The sequence continues at coordinate 71,210 of JAUSBL010000040.1, read as the reverse complement.
CGTGGTGCTGCTGTAGTCGACCCGGTCCCCGACGGCCAGCGACAGCGGCGCCTCGGCGCGTTGCCAAAGCGTGAACACGTCGAGAGCCGCCGCCCCGCCCGGCGCCAGGAGCGCCAGCAGGACGGCGGCGACGATCGCCGCGGCGCGCCGCGGGTCAGTGCTTGATCTTCTCCCAGTACGTCTCATAGTCGAAATTCGGGCTGTTCTGCTGGTCGTGACAGGTGACGCAGGAACTGCGCGCCCGGGCCGCCCACTTCCCGTCGCGGCTGTGCTCGGTGCCGTAGCCGTGGCAGGCCTCGCACTGGACGTTGCCCAGCAGGTTGCCGGGCGGGCGGTCGTCGTAGCCGCCGATATACTCGTAGCCGGTGGTGTGGCAGACCAGGCATTCGGGACTGTCGGCCTGGCCCTTGCGGGCCAGCGTGCCCATGGCCGCGGCGTGGGGCGTGGTGCGCAGCTGTTCCCAGGTCGCCTGGTGGCACTTGCGGCACTCCCGCTCGGTCAGGAACTTCTCGTCGGCCGAGCCCTTGACGGGCTGGTACGGGCCGCGCGCGGCCAGGCGCGCCAGTTCGAGCTTCTGCTTCACGGCCTCGACGCGCTCGAGCATGGCCGCGTCGTCGGCCACTTCCTTGCCCAGGTCCCCGATCGTCACGTCGACGGCCTCGAGCCGGCCCGCGGCGCTGAAGAAGCACTCGGCCCGGCCGACGTACCGGCCCTCGAAGGAGGCCGCCAGGAACGCGGTCTGGTCCACGACGCGCTCGGTCCGGTAGGGCTGCTGCGTGTGGCCCACGACGCAGACGTCGATGCCGGGCACCTGCTTCAGGAGCTCCTCCGACTTCGCGTCGCCGAGGTGCGCCAGCAGGACCACGGTCTTCGCTCCGGCCGCGCGCATGCGCGGCAGCAGGTCGCGCAGGACCGTCGCCGGCTCGTCGATGACGAAGCTCTCCTCCTGCGCGGACATGGTCATGATGGAATGCGCCGGATCCATCACCGAGCAGATGCCGAACATCACGCCGCCCCGCTCGACCAGCAGGTACTCCGGTAGGATCAGCTGACCGTCGGCGCCGCGGACGTTGGCGCTGGTGAAGGGCAGCTCGTAGGTCTGGATCATCTCGCGCAGGAAGGCCAGGCCGTAGTTCAGGTCGTACTCGCCGAGCCCTACGGCGTCGTAGCCGAACTCGCGGGTCAGCTCGCAGAGGAAGCGCGTCTGCTCGCGCTCCATGCGGGAGCGCACGCCGAACAGGTCGCCGGCGTCGAGCATCAGCACAGGCTGGCCGAGGTTCCAGGTCTCGTCGATGAAGGTGGCCCGCCGGGCCACGCCGCCGCGCGGATTGCCGTGTCAGCCGCAGGGTTCGAATTTGCCGTGGACGTCGCCGATGTAGACGATGTTCACGGGCAGCCAGCTGGGATCCGTCTGCTGGCTCAGCGCGGCGGGCACGGCCGACAGCAGCAGGGCGGCGATCGCCGCCGTCACCGCGCGCCGGCTCGTTCTGGAAGTCGTATTCATCTCGGCTCGCTTCGTGCCTTGGTACGTAAAACCGCGGCAGCTCGTCGCTGCCGCCCATCCGAGTCGGGAGAGAACACCTGGTCGCCAGGCCGGTTCCCTCATCTCCGCAATATCATACCAGCGCCGCCGCGGCCAGGCAAGCACCCGCTCCGGGGCCGTCCGGACGGGCCCCCTGTCAGCCGGGAAGGCCCAGGCGCCGTCCCGCTGGCTAGAAGATGCCCCCGGTCATCTGGCCGTAACCCCCGACCAGATCGGATTTGCCCCGGGTCACCTTGACGTCGGGGATGGCCTTCAGGGAGATGATGAAGCCGAACTGGGAGTCCACGGCGCTCACGGTGCGGGAGAAGCGCATCTCCCAGCAGTGGAGGTCGCGCACCAGGTTCCAGGATTGGCTGGTGAGCGTGCCATCCTCGAAGTCGTAGGTCCCGCGCCAGGCCAGGTCCCAGTTGCGGGTCACGGTCAGGTTCGCGCTCAGGCCGAGACGGGCGGACGTTTCGTCGGACAGGTGGTTGCGGCTGTAGGACAGGCTGCTGTTCACGCGCCAGGGCAGGAAGCGCCCGCCCTCGGTCAGGTCGCGCCCCTGCTCGCCCTGCTGCCCCCCGCCGAGCTGCTCGAACCCGGGGAAGTCGTCATCGGCCGGCGGCCTGTCCTCGGGCAGCGCTTCCTCGTCGAGCAGTTCGACCGCGGCGCTGTCCGCGGCGGCCCCGAGCCGGTCGATCGCCCGGCTCTTCTCCGCGGCGACCTCGGCGACGGCGCCGCCGGTGTCCATGCGGCCGGAGAAGCCGTAGCCGTAGGTGAAGCGCGTGCCCGTGACCCGGCGCGTCGCCGGGTCGAAGGTCTGATTGATGGTGATCTTGAGCGCGGCGGCCTGGCCGGGCTTCACGGTCAGGGTGCTGTTCACGACGCTCCAGCGATTTCCTGGCGCGCGGTCCGGCGCGTAGCCGGTGGACAGGCCCCAGTCCAGGACGCCGTCGAGCTTGCGCTCGGCCGCGGCCGTGTCCCCGGCGGCGCGGCGGAGCTTCACGTCGAAGCGGTTGCCCAGGCTCAGGCCGAAGGACTCGCTGCGGCCCTGGTGGCCGGAGATCGCCGGCGTGAGCTGGTGGCTGATCCCCAGGCGCAGCGTGTGGCGGACGGCGCTCAGGCCGCCGAAGGGGGGCCGCATCACGCCGTACAGCGTCGTGTTCAGGCTGCTGTTGATCGACAGGCTGGAAGAGGTCTCCTCGCTGCGGCGGCGCACTTCCTGCGCCACGTAGTTCGAGTCGACGGGATCGAGCGTGAAGAGCGTGCCCTCGGTCGTGTCGCGTGTCCAGCCGTGGGAGGCGCTCAGTCCCGTGCTGGCGGTGAAGAAAAGCAGGCGCTGCTGCTTGAAGTCGAGCGAAGCGCTGCCGCGGGCCGCGTGCACCGTGTTGTCGGTTGTTTCGTAGGTCCGCGTCTGCGTGTTGAAGCTCCAGGAGTTGCGCAGGTAGGTGCTGCGCAGGATGTTGCCCAGGAAGTCCCCCTTGCGGCCCGGACGCAGCTGGGGCAGCAGCGACGTGCTCTTGAAATTCAGGGAGAGGTTCGGGAAAGCCTGCGAGGCGACCAGGTTGTTCGTGCCGGGGTCGCCGTCCTCCCGGTTGACGAACTCGTCGCGCTTGAAGTTCAGCGATGCGCTCACCAGCGACCAGTTGCGGCTGATGCGGGCGGTGGAGGTCTGCTGCCCGCTGATCTGGTCCATGGCGCCCACGTCGTTCAGCAGGTCCTCGCGGCTGATGGTGCGGCTGGACATGTTCAGGCTCGTCTGGAACTGGTAGGCGTCGAAGAGCGCGTCCTGCCGGTGGTTCCACTGGAACTGCCACTCGCGGGTCCGGGGCTCCCCGCCCAGGCTCAGCCGCCGCGAGAAGCTGGCGTCGCCCTGGAAGGAGTACCGCTTGATGTAGCGGTTGCTGAGCTGCCACGTGAACTCGCGGCGCTCGTTGTAGTCGCCGCGGAACGTGAAGTCGGTGTAGTCGCTCGCCGCCCAGTAGTAGCCCCAGTCGCGGATGTAGCGGCCGGTGCGCTGCGACCAGCCGAAGTTGAAGCTCGGGAACAGGATCCCCGAGCGGCGGCCCGATTCCAGCGACTTGAAGTAGAAGGGCAGCGCGAAGAGCGGCACGTGGCCGATCTTCAGCACGATGGGCTTGGCGACCATTTTGTCGCCGGGGCGGACCATCATCTTGTCGGCCCAGAAGTGGTAGTGCGGTGCGGCCAGGTCGCAGGAGGTCATGCGGCCGGAGCGGATCTTGAGCATGCCGTCATCGAAGCGCTTGATCTCGTCGCCGACGTAGAAGAACCCGTCCATCGCCGTGGCGCCCGACAGCACGGCGCCGCTGCGGTGCTCGAAGTCGTAGCCCATGTCGTCGCCGGCCATCTTCTGGCCGCTGTCGATCAGCAGCGGGTTCTCCGCGGCGTAGAGCACGCGATCCACCAGGTCGAGGCGGATGCGGCCGGCCTTCAGGTCCATCGAGCCGTAGACCATGCGGCTGTCGCCGGCGATCGCGATGCGCTTGCGCCCGAGCTCGAACAGGGCCGTGCGGCCGGAGTAGTCGACCTTCTCGCTGGCCGCCTCGAAATCCAGCGCGCGGCGCCCGTCGGCCAGCGTGTCGGCCGCCGCGGCGGCCAGGGCGCGCGCGACCAGCGCCGCCCCCCCCGCGCTGTCGCCGAGCGCGGCGGCGAGCGCGGTCATCCCGTCGCGGCCGGCGGCCGTCGCGAGGGCCGCGGCCAGCAGGGAGTCCGCCGCCGCGCCGGCGCGCAGGCTGTCCGGCAGCGCCGCGAGCAGGGAATCGAGCCCGCCCGGGGCCAGGCTGTCCAGGACGGCGGCCGTGCGTCCGGCCAGGTCGTCCAGCTCGCCCAGCCGCACGAAGGCGTAGCGGCCGCTCATGGCCCCGCGCACGTCGACCCGATCGACCTTGCGGTCGCGGAAGGAGAGCAGGATGGTGTCGCCCGCGACGTCGTTGCAGGCGATCTCCTCGCGGTCCCCTTCCGGCACGTAGATGCTGCGCGCCCCGCCGACGACGACCGAGACGCGGGGCTCGCCGTCCGTGAAGTGGATGTTGATGACGTCGCCGGTCAGCTCGTTGCGCGACGGTAGGCCGCGGTACTGCTCGGCCAGGGCGGCGGGCTGGCCGTCCTCCACGCGTGCGGTCCCGGCGAGCAGGACGCGCGCCAGCTCGCCGTCCTCGTAGAAGAACTCGATGCCGTCGGCGGTCATGGTGCTGCCGTCGCCGTCCTGCACGCGCGGCGAGCCGCGCAGCAGGACGTGTTCGCGGCCGAGGACGTACGCCGTGTCGGCGTAGGCGCGGGTCCGCCCCTGCCGGATCACCACGCTGTCCACCATCACGACCCGGTTCTCGGCCCGGTGGAAGGTCATCACGCGCGCGTCGGCGTCCAGCGGGTCGCCGCCCTCCTCCCGGGTGGTCAGGTGCGGCGAGCGGTCCACCACGACCACGCTGTCGGCGCGGTCGAAGACGGCGCGGCCGCCCGTCACCAGGCTCTGCTTGCCGGGATCGACGATGCGCACCGAGCCTTCGGCCTCGCCGCGCCCGCCCTCGTCGCGCCGCACGATGGTGTCGCCGAAGACGACGTAGGCGGGGTCGACCAGGCGCGCGTCGCCGATCAGGCGCAGCAGGGCGCCGTCGTCGCGCAGCTCGCCGCGCGCCGAGGTGGCCGTGACGTCGCCGTCGACCAGCCGCACGTTGCCGCGGAACTCGGCGGAGCGCAGGCCGCCGTCGTAGGCCGCCGTGTCGCAGGTCAGCACGGCCCGCCCGCGCGTCAGGCGCACGCGGCCGAAGAAGTCGTACTTCTGTTCCTCGTCGTAGAAGAGGGCGGAGTCGCTGGCCACGGTCAGGGAGTCGCGCTCGATCAGCACGTCGCCGGTCAGGTGCGTGACGGTGCGGCCGCCCTCGATCAGGCGCACCAGGCGGACGGCGCGGGTGCGGGTCGTCGACGGGGGCGGCGATTCGGCCGGCGCGATGGCGGCCGCCAGCAGGCTGAGCAGGGTGGCTGCCAGCAGGATGCGGCCGCGCGTCGCGCAGGTCACGGCGTCTCCCGCGTCCCGCCGGCGAGACGGGCGGCGGCGAGGTGCGCCGCGCCGAGGGCGGCCGCGGCCGACCCCAGCTGCGCCGGCACGATCGGCGTGGCGCGGGCCGCTTCGCAGAGGACGATCGCGGCGGCCGTCACCCGGCAGGGGCCCAGCAGCAGCTCCCCGGCCGCGGCCACGCCGCCGCCGATGATCACGAGGTCGGGGTCCAGCACGTTCAGCAGGTTGCCCACGGCCTGGCCCAGCCGCTCACCCGCCTCGCGGAACAGCGCCGCGGCGTCGGGATCGCGGGCCGCCAGGTCGGCGAGGTCGCGCGTGGTCAGCGTCTCGCCGCGGGCCGCGACCAACGCGCGCAGGCCCGGCGAGCCGTCCGGCGCGGCGGCGCGGCGGCGCGCGGCGGCGAGCAGGCCGCGGGAGCCGGCGTAGGCCTCGAGGCAGCCCCGGTTGCCGCAGCCGCAGAGGGGGCCCACCGGATCCAGGATCATGTGGCCGACCTCGCCGGCGCCGAAGCGGTGGCCGACGAGCAGGCGCCCCTCGATCATCACCGCGCCGCCGACGCCGGTGCCCAGGGCGAGCATGACCAGGTCCCGGCCGCCCCGCCCCGCACCGAAGCGGGCCTCGCCGGCCAGCGCGGCGTTGACGTCGTTCGAGAGCGCGATGGCGGCGTCCGGGAACGCCGCGCGCAGCTGCCCCGCGAGATCGGCGCCTTCCCAGCCGGGCAGATTGGGCGCCCGGCCCAGCCGTCCGGCCTCCACGTCGACGATGCCCGCGCAGGCCAGCCCCGCGGCGCCCACCCTGCCGCCGGGCGGCAGCAGCTCCGCGATCCGCGCGGCGAGCCTCCCGAGCGTGATCGCGGGCGACGCGGGGTCGCTGGCCACCTCACCCGTCCAGCGCCCGGGCTCGCCGTCGTCGCCCAGGGCGTACTTGACGTACGTCCCGCCGACGTCGGCGCCGAGGGTCAGCGAACGGTTCATGGACGACCATCCTTGCGTGCGGCCAGCGCCGCGGCGGCGTCGCGCGGCGAGCGGGTCTCGCCGAGGGAGCGGAATCCCAGCTCGTGCAGGGTCTCGGCCACGAGGAAGCAGGAGCCGCAGACCAGCACGGCGTCCTCGCGCGCCGCGGTTGCGAGCAGATCGACCGCCGCCGCCACGCTTCCCGCCACGACGGCGCCATGATGCGCAGCGAGGCCCCAGCGGTCCATCAACGATTTCAGCTGCTCGGGGTTCCGGGACCGGGGCAGCGACACCGGGGCCAGCACGAGGCGGTCCATGCGCCCGAGCAGCTGGCCGGCCTCGTCGCCGGGATCCTTGTCGACCATTCCCCCGAACAGGACCAGGCGGCGCCCCGCGCAGGGGCGCTCGAGGAAAGCCCCGAGCGACACCGCGATCGCCTCGGCGTTGTGGGCGGTGTCCAGGATCCAGTCCGGCTCCCGCAGGACGCGCTGGAAGCGGCCGGGCAGGAAGGCGCGGGACAACGCGCCGGCGGGATCGGGCGCCGGGCGCACGACGCCGGCGGCGGCCAGTTCCTCCAGGGCGAGCAGCGCCAGGGCGGCGTTGCGCCGCATCGCCGGCGCCGCGAAGGGCGGCAGGCCGCGGTACACGCCGCGCCGCGTCGTGAGGTCCCAGCCGTCCGCGGCGACCTCGCTGCGCGTCAGCTCGTCCAGGAAATGGGCCGGGCAGCCCGCGGCCACGGCGGCGGCGAAGGCCTGGGCCTTGAGCTCATCGGCGACCGAGCAGAAGAAAGGCACGCCGGGTTTGAGCAGCCCGAGCTTCTCGGCGGCGATGGCCTCGACCGTCTCGCCCAGGATCGCCTGGTGGTCCAGCGACACGCCGGTCAGCAGGACCGCCGCGGCCGGCAGCGCGTTGCTGGCGTCGAGCCGTCCGCCGAGACCGGCCTCGCAGCAGAAGACCTCCACGCCGCGGTCGCGGGCGGCGGCCAGCGAAGCCGCCGTCAGGGTCTCGAACCAGCTCGCCTCGTGGCGCTCGACCGCCGGGCGCAGCCCCTCGACGAGGCCGCGGAAATGCCCGCGCTCGACCGGCTCGCCGTCGATCTCGAGCCGCTCGTACATCGAGAGCAGGTGGGGGCTCGTGTAGCAGGCCGTGCGGTGGCCCGCCTCCCGCAGCAGCTGCGCGAGCAGGCGCGTCGTGCTGCCTTTGCCGTTGGTGCCGGCGACGACCAGCGAGATCATGCCCTGCTCGGGCCGGCCGAGCTCGTCGAGCAGGCCGCGGATGCGGCGCAGCCCGGGACGGATGCCCAGGCGGTTCAGGTCGAACAGCCAGCGGGTCGTCTCGCTGTCGGGGGCGAACGGCGGCGCGAGGTCCGGCCCGATGCCGGCTTCGCCCGGATGGGAGGCGCCGTCGCGCGACGGATCGGGCAGCAGCGGCATGCCGTCAACCGAGACCGGCGCGCGGGACCGAGACGTCGCGGTCGTCGACGAACCAGTGCAGGACCGCGGCCAGGCGGGCCCGGAGTTCCTTGCGGGGCACGATCATGTCGATCATGCCGTGCTCGAGCAGGAACTCGGAGGACTGGAAGCCCTCGGGCAGCTCGCTGTTGATCGTCTGCTCGATGACGCGGGGGCCGGCGAAGCCGATCAGCGCCTTCGGTTCGGCGATGTTCACGTCCCCGAGCGAGGCGTAGCTGGCGGTGACGCCGCCGGTGGTCGGGTTGGTCAGGATCGAGACGAACGGGATCCCCTGCTCGCGCAGCCGGGAGAGCACGGCGCTCGTCTTGGCCATCTGCATCAGCGACAGCAGGGACTCCTGCATGCGCGCGCCGCCGGAGCGGGACACGATGATCGCGGCCTGCCGCTCGCGCAGGGCGTCCAGGAGCATGCGGGCGATCTTCTCGCCGACCACCGAGCCCATGCTGCCGCCCATGAACTCGAAGTCCATGATGCCCAGCTGCACGGGCAGCCCGTCGATCTCGGCGCCGCCCACGACGATGGCATCCTCGCGGCCCGTCTTCTTCAGCGTGGCCCTGATCCGCTCTTCGTAGCTCTTGGAATCCTTGAAGCCCAGGGGGTCCATCGAGATGATGCCGGTGTGGGTCTCCCGCCAGGTGCCGGGATCGCAGAGCAGGTCCCGGTACTGCTCCGTGGTGAGGCGCAGGTGGTGGTTGCAGTTGCCGCAGACCCAGAGGTTGCGCGCCAGCTCGCGGTGGTAGAGCACGTCCGCGCAGGCGGGGCACTTGCTCCACAGGTTGTCCGGGATCTCCTTCTTCTCGGCCGTGATGGCCCGGATGCCCTTCTTCGCCTGGTCGATCCAAGACACGGCGGCCTCCTCGGTGCGCGGATCCCCCCACGGCGGGCAGTCCAGGTTAGCTTCTGGCCGGGGCAGCGACAAGGCGGAAAAGCCGACCCGCCGTAAAGCCAACCCGCCGCGCCGGCTACAGCCGGCGCGTCATGATCACGGCGTCCTCGCCGTCCTGATAATAGCGCCGCCGCAGGCCGGTCTCCAGGAACCCGTGCCGCTGGTAGAAAGCCCGGGCCGGCAGGTTGCCGGCGCGCACTTCCAGCGTCGCCAGCACGCTGCCCTCCCCGCGCCCGGCGTCGATCGCCGCCTCCAGCAGCCGCGTGCCGATGCCGCGCCGCCGCCAGCCCTCGTCCACCGCGATGTTGATGACGTGCAGCTCGTCGGCGACCGACCACGCCATCAGGAAGCCCACCACGGTGCCGTCGTTCTCGGCGACCAGCGGCCGCCGCAGGCGGTCGACCTGCAGCTCGGCGAGCAGGGCTTCCCGGGGCCAGGGGTCGGCGAAGCTGGCGCGCTCCAGCTGCGCGATCGCGTGCAGGTCGGTCGGGACGCCCTCCCGCAGCAGGATCTCGTCGCCGCAGTTCATGACGGCGGCCCTGCGGCGCCGCCGGAAGGCGGTCGCGGCGGTGCGGCGGGCGTGAGGTCCAGCCCGCGCAGCATCTCGGCGTCGGAGGCCCGCAGGTACAGCGGCGTCAGCGTGTAGGGGTGCGCGGCCTCGAGACGGGACTCGCCCGACGCCATGACCAGCGCGAGGGCCTTGGCCGTCGGCGGGTGCGCGGCGCTCCAGCTGCGCAGGCGGGGTTCGCCGCGGGCCGCGAGTTCGGGGCGCAGGTCGGGCCCCTCGCCCAGCAGCGGGGTGGCGCCGCTGCCGGCGTAGACCGGTCCCTCCGGATCGCCCACCGTCGCGAGGACCCGCTCCCACCAGCCGGCGGCCGACAGCGCGCACGGCTCGGCGACGGCGCGAACCCAGCCGCCGTCGCGCCGGTAGACGCCGGCGAACACCTCGCCGCGCCGCGCGTCGAGCGCCGGCACGGCCCAGTCGCGGTCGGGCCGTTCGGCCAGCATGGCGGCGGCCATCGCCTCCAGGGTGGTGACGGCGAACAGCGGCACGCGCAGGGCGAAGGACAGGGCCTTGGCGGTCGCCACGCCGATGCGCACGCCGGTGAAGCTGCCGGGGCCGCGGCACACGCCGACGGCGCCCACGTCGGCGCGGTCGCGCCCGGACTCCGCCAGCAGCGTGTCGATGGCCGCGAGCAGCGCGTTGGCGTAGCTGCCGGTCACGTTGCGCGGATGGTAGCCGACGAGCCGGCCGTCCTGCGCCAGCGCGAAGCGACCCGAGGGTGTGGAGGTGTCCAGGGCCAGGCACAGCATCAGCCGTCCCCTCCCGTCGCCAGCGCGGCCCAGGGGCCGGGCAGTTCCGGCACGCCGCGCAGCCGCCAGACGCGCGTCTGCGGCTCTGCGCCCGGCAGGGCCAGCAGCTCGATCCGGTCGCGGAGCCAGGGCACCAGCGGGTCGGGCCATTCGGCGAGCAGGACGGCGGCGCCGGATTCGACCTCGTCGAGGATGGCGTCGAGGCCGACGTCGTGCAGGTCGTCGCCGGGACCGAGGCGGTAGCAGTCGAGGTGGTGGACGACGAGGCGGCCCTCGAGCCGGTTGGCCAGGGTGAAGGTGGGCGAGGTCACCTCGTCCCGGATGCCGAGGCCGCGGCAGAGCCCCTGCGCGAAGGTCGTCTTGCCGGCGCCGAGCGGGCCCCAGAGCAGCAGCGTCTCGCCGCCGCGCAGCAGGCCGGCCGCCCGCTCGCCCAGCGCGGCGGACGCCGCCGGCGAGCCGGTCCGCACCGCGACCGGAAAGTCCCCGGGAGCCGGCAGGGCGTGCTCCATGCCGTTCCTCCTAGCGCGGACGCAGGACCGCGAACGGGATGATCAGTTCCTCGAGGCTGATGCCGCCGTGCTGGAAGCTGCCGCGGTACAGGCGCTCGTACTCGTGGAAGTTGGTCGGGTAGACAAGGTAGTCGTTCTCGGTCGTGACCGCGTAGTTCTCGATGGTCGACTGGCGCGGCAGCATGCAGCTCTCCGGATCCTTGATCAGGAAGACCGCCTTCTCGTCCACGCCGAGGTTGTCCCCGTACTTGTAGCGGACGTTGGAGCTCGTGTCGCGGTTGCCCTTGACCGTCGTGGCCCGCGTGCAGCACGTCGAGCCGTGGTCGGTGGTGATGAAGACCGTGACTTTCTTGCGCGACAGCAGCTTCAGCACCTCGTAGAGCGTGGAGTGTTCGAACCAGCTGCGCATCAGGGAACGGAAGGCCGCCACGTCCGGCGCCAGCTCCTTGAGGATCGCGGACTGGGAGCGGCCGTGCGCCATGATGTCCAGGAAGTTGTAGACGGCGGCCACCAGGCGCACCCCGTCGAGCGAACCCAAGTGCTTGCGGAGATCGTCGCTGTCGCGGGCGTCGAACACCTTGTAGTACTTGTAGCTCGTGGCGGCGGCGGAGCCCAGGCGGCGCAGCTGTTCGCCGAGCAGCTCCTCCTCGTGGGCGTTCTTGGAATGCTGCTGCTGGCTGGAGCCGCGCCACCATTCCGGGTAGCGCTCGGCGATCTCGCGGGGGTAGAGACCCGCGAACAGGGCGTTGCGCGCGAACGGCGTCGCCGAGGGCAGGATCGACCAGTACTGCCGGCGTTCGAGGTGGTAGTAGGGCTCCAGCAGGTCCTCGATGTGGCGCCACTGGTCCAGCCGCATGCAGTCGATGACGATCCAATACACCTGCCGTCCGGTCTCGATCTCCGGCGCCACCCAGGTGCGGAAAAGGCCGGGGCACGTCAGCGGCGCGTCCGCGGAGCCGTTGACCCACCGGGAGTAGTTTTCGCGGACGAAGCGCGCGAAGGCGCGGTTGCACTCGGCGAGCTGCTCGTCGTGGACCTGCAGCAGGCCGTGGTCGCTGTAGGCGTAGAGGTCCAGCGCCCAGCCCACCATGTCGGCGTAGAGCGCCTCCCAGTCGCCGGGCGTCTTGGCGCGGGCCAGGCGGCCGCCGACCGTGCCGTAGTGGGCGAGGTAGTCGCGGTTGACCTGCTCACCCAGGATGCGGCGGCCCTCGAGCAGGCGCTTGAGCGCCGAGACGATCTGCAGCGGGGAGACCGGCTTGACCAGGTAGTCGTCGATGCGGCTGCCGATGGCCCGCCGCATCAGGTCCTCCTCCTCGCTCTTGGTGATCATGATCACCGGGACGTTCTCGCGCACCTTCTTGATCTCGACCAGCGTCTCGAGGCCGCCCATGCCCGGCATCATCTCGTCCAGCAGCACCGCGTCGTAGCGCTCTGTGGCCAGCATGGCGACGGCGTCGCGCCCGTTGTTGACGCCGTCCACCTGGTAGCCCTTCTCGGTGAGGTACACGACGTGGGAGCGCAGCTCCTCGATCTGGTCGTCGACCCACAGGATCCTATACGGCGTCAAACGGCTCCTCTCCCGGCAGCGTGATCAGGAAGGTGGTCCCTCCCGCGCCCGTCTCCTCGATCTGGATGCGTCCGCTGTGGTACTGCACGACGATGCGCCTGACCAGCGCCAGCCCCATCCCCCAGCCGCGGCTCTTGGTCGTATACCCGGCCTCGAAGATGCGGTTCCGGTGCTGGGGCGCGATGCCGCAGCCGGTGTCCCGGACCCGCAGCAGGATCGTGCCGTCGGGACCGTCGTCCAGGGACAGCGCGATCTCGCCCACGCCGTCCTTCAGCGCGTCGATGCCGTTCTTGATCAGGTTCTCGAGCACCCACTCCAGCAGGTCCCGGTTGAAGCGGCAGCCGCGGGTGTGGCGGTCCGCGACCGTGATCTCGACGCGGCCGCCCAGGTGGGGCAGCCGGCGGCGGAAGTAGGCGACGGTCGTCGCGGCGGTCTCCGCGAGGTCGGCGTCCGCGAGCTGCGGCCGCGAGCCGATCTGGCTGAAGCGCTCGGACACCTTGCCCAGGCGGGCCACGTCGCGGCCGAGCTCCTCGACGACGTCGTCGGGGCGGCGGTCGCGCAGGATCTCCAGCCAGCCCATGATCGAGGTGATGGGCGTGCCCAGCTGGTGGGCCGTCTCCTTGGCCATGCCGGCGAAGAGCTTCTGCTCGTGGCCCTCGCGCTGCAGGCTCAGGGCCCAGACGATCAGCAGGAAGAAGACCGCCAGCAGCGCCAGCTCGGCGTAGGGCAGCCAGCGGATCTGGCGGCTGAGGGCCGAGGCGCCGTAGTGCAGCGTCAGCACGCGCTGGCCGGTGCGCGGGTCCGTGATGGCGAACGGCTCGTTGCGGGAATCGTACTCCTTCACCAGCCTCAGGATCCGGTCGATGTCGCCGCCGTTGCCGCCGGCGGGGTTCACGCGCGCCAGCGTCTCCAGCGAATCCGGCATCGGGATGCCCACGACCGGCGAGTTCCACAGCAGCGGGCGGCCCTGGTTGTCGGTCACGATGAAGGGCACGTCCAGCTCGCGCGAGCGCAGCAGGACTTCCTGCAGCCCTCCCCCCTGCCCCTGCACGAGGTCGACGCTGGCGATGTGCGACAACAGCCAGGTCGAGAGCTGCGCCTGCTGCTCGACGCGGCCGGCGACGCGGTACGCCCCCCAGCCGACGATCACCAGGATCGCCAGGCTGCCGGCCAGCACGTAGGCGGTGAAGACCCGGCGCCTGCGCAGGAACCGCAATGTCCCGGGCCACCAGGCCATGCCGTCTCCTTACCCGAGGTGTTCGAGTCCGCCCAGGTAGGGGCGCAGGACCTCGGGCACGCGGACGCGCCCGTCGGGCGTCTGGTAGTTCTCGAGGATCGCCACCAGCACGCGGGGCAGGGCGAGGCCGGAGCCGTTGAGGGTGTGGACGAAGACGGCGCCGTCGGGACCCTTGGCGCGGATCCCGGCGCGGCGGGCCTGGAAATCCTCGAAGTTGCTGCAGCTCGAGACCTCGAGCCACTTGCCGACGCCGGCGGCCCACGCCTCCAGGTCGTAGCACTTGGCCGCCGCGAAGCTGAGGTCGCCCGAGGCGAGGGCCACGACGCGGTAGGGCAACCCCAGCCGGCGCAGGATCTCCTCGGCGTCGTCGGTCAGGGTCTCCAGGGTCTCGTAGGACGTCCCGGGCCGCACGAACTGCACCATCTCCACCTTGTGGAACTGGTGGACGCGCAGCAGGCCGCGGGTGTCCTTGCCCGCCGCGCCGGCCTCGCGGCGGAAGCAGGGCGAGAAGGCCACGTACTTCAGGGGCAGGCGCTCCCAGTCCAGCGTCGACTGGCGGTGCATGTTGGTGACCGAAACCTCGGCCGTCGGGATCAGGTAGAGCCCGTCGAGCGGGCAGGCGTACATGTCCTCTTCCATCTTGGGCAGTTGGCCGGTGCCGGTCATCGCGTCGCGGTTGACGAGGTAGGGCGCGTTGACCTCGACGTAGCCCTGCTCGAGGTGCACGTCGAGCATGAAGTTGATGAGGGCCCGCTCCAGGCGGGCGCCCTGGCCGGTGAGCAGCGTGAAGCCCGAGCCGGACATGCGCGCCGCGGCCTCGAGGTCCATGATGCCGAGTTCGGCGCCGAGGTCCCAGTGGGGCTTCACGGCGAAGGCGGGCGCGGGGATCTCGCCCCAGGTGCGCACCACCGTGTTGTCCTGCTCGCCGCCGGTGCGCACGCTCGCGTGCGGCACGTTGGGCAGCCGCAGGTAGAGCGTCTCGGCGGCGGCCTCGGCGGCGTCGGCCTGCTGCCGGAGGTCCTTGAGGCGGACCGAGATCTCCTTCATCCGCGCGATGTCCGCGCCGGTGTCGGCGCCGGATTTGCGACCGGCGGCGATGGCCTTGTTGGCGCGGTTGGCCTCGGCCTGCAGCTCCTCGAACTCCTGCAGGCAGGCCCGGCGCTCCCCGTCGGCGCTGTAGTACGCTCCGACGTCCACGGTGTCGCGCTTCGCGGCGACGGCGGCGGTCACGAGCTCCCGGTTCTCGCGCAGGAATTTGCGGTCCAGCACGGGTGTCCTCCCCCGCGCCTCGGCGGGCTGTTTTCACGTTGCATTCGGCCCTGGCGGCTGGTAGAAGGGTATAGACTAACGGTCTGGAGCGGGCAAGGCAAATCGCCCCCCGCCGCCGTCCCGCGACCGAGGACATCCGGCCATGAACCGCGAACAACTGCTGGCGTCCCTGCGCGGCGCCCCCGTCGCCGAGCGCGTCATCACCGCCCTGGACGTCGCCGACCGCGGCGCCGCCCTGCGGCTCGCGGCCGCGCTCGGACCGCGCGGCCGCCTGGTCAAGGTCGGCCTGGAGCTGTTCACCGCGGCGGGTCCGGCCGTCGTCGCCGACCTGCGCGCCGCCGGCCGCGACGTCTTCCTCGACCTCAAGCTCAAGGACATCCCCAACACCGTCGCCGGCGCAGTGCGCGCCGCCTGCGCGCTGGACGTGAGCCTGCTCACCCTGCACGCCGACGGCGGCAGGCGCATGCTGCAGGCCGCGGCCGAAGCCGCGCGCGCGGGCGCCGCCGGCGGCCGGCGGCCGGCGCTGCTGGCGGTCACGGTACTCACGAGTCTTGGCGCGGACGAGCTCGAGGAGACGGCTCCCGGCGGCGGCACCCCCGCCGAGCGCGTCGTGCGCCTGGCGCGCCTCGCCTGGGAAGCCGGCTGCGACGGCGTCGTCTGCGCCCCGCCGGACCTGCGCGACCTGCGCGCGGCGCTGGGTCCGGAAATCCTGGCCGTGACGCCGGGCGTACGCCCGGCCGGCGCCGGCGGCGACGACCAGCGCCGCGTCGCCACGCCCGCCGCGGCCTTCGCCGACGGCGCCGACTACCTGGTCGTGGGCCGGCCCGTCACCGGGGCCGCCGATCCCGGCGCCGCCCTGCACGCCATCACCGAGGAGCTGTGCCGACGATGAACGACACCGGCCTGATGGACCTGATGACGGAGCTGGGCGCGCTGCGGCGCGGCCACTTCCTGCTGAGCAGCGGCCGCCACAGCGACACCTACTTCCAGTGCGCGCTGGTCCTGCAGTACCCGGACCTGGCCCTGGACCTCGGCCGCCGCCTGGCCGCGCGCTGCGACGCGGCGCGCGTCGACGTGGTGGTCTCGCCCGCCCTCGGCGCGCTGCTGCTGGGCCACGAGGTCGCCCGCGCCCTGGGCCGCCGCTTCGTATTCACCGAGCGCAAGGACGGCGCGATGAGCCTGCGCCGCGACTTCACGCTGGAGAAGGGCGAGAAGGCGCTCATCGTCGAGGACGTCGTCACCCGCGGCACCTCGACGCGCGAGGTGGCGGACATCGTCACCGCCGCGGGCGGCGTCGTGGTCGGCGCCGCCGCCCTGGTCGACCGCACGACGCCGGACGTGGCGCTCCCCGTGCCGGTCGCGTCCCTGCTGAAGGTGGACGTCGTGACCTGGCCGGCGGACGACTGCCCGCTGTGCCGCCAGGGCCTGCCCGTGGTGAAGCCCGGCAGCCGCGGGACGGCCTGAGTTGTCCGGCGGCCGCCGCTCAGCGACGATCGCGGCGGCCGCCGTCGCCTTCACCCTCGTCTGGATCGTCCTGCATCCCGCGACCCCCTCGCCTCCGGACAGCGACCTCTACACCCACCTGGCGACGGCCCGCCACCTGGTGCGCGGCGAGGGCTTCCTGAACGACGTGGTCTACCCCCTGTCGCTTTCGTTCCCCTTCGCCGACCGCGCGCCGCAGCCGCTGATCCACCGCCCGCCGGGCTACCCCGTGCTGCTGACGTTGCCGGTCGGTCTGTCGGGCGACGACCCGCATAGGGCCGAGGTCCTGACGCGCCTGCTCCAAGCGGCGCTGCTCGGCCTGACGGTCGCGGCAGGAATGGCGGCGCTGCAGCGACGGGGCCGGCTCGACGCCGCACTGCCCTGGTGCGCCACGCTGCTGCTGAGCCCGCTGCTGGCGATGACCGCGGGCTGGTCGCAGGTCGAGACGCCGGTCGCGCTGCTGCTGCTGCTGCTGTGGGTGCGGCGGCGCGATGGAGCCACGCCGTCGGCATCCGCAACCGTGTTCGACGGCCTGCTCGCCGCAGCCGTCGCGTTGCTGCGCACCGATCTGATCTGGGTGCCCTGGCTGTGGCTGCTGCTGACCGGCTGCCGCGGCCGCGCGCTGCTGCGCACCGCCGCGGTCTGGGCGCTCGTGATGGCGCCATGGTGGGTCCGCAACCTCGTGGTGACAGGCCAGCCCTTCTTCGCGCTGCAGGCCTACGCCGAGCACCTCAAGGGGACGGCGCAGCTGCCCGGCTACGCCGCCTACCTCCGGGAGAGTCCGGAGTGGCTCGGCGCGACGCTCCTGCGCCGGCCCGACGTCCTGTTCGGCAAGGCCGTCCAGGGGCTGGTCTACTACCTGGCGCGCCTGGACAACTGGCTGCCCTGGGGGATGCTGGCCGCCGGTGTCGCCGCAGCGTTCGTCCGACGGCCGGGCGGTGCGCGGACGCTGCGGCCGACGGCGCTGCTGGCCGGGACCCTCGCGCTGATGGTGATCGTCTACGCCCCTTTCTCCCACGACCTGCGCCATCTGGCCGTCCTGCTGCCGGCCGCCGCCTGGGAGCTCTGGCTGCTGCTCGCCGACCGGTTGCGCGAGGTCCGGCCCGCGGCACGGCCGTCGGCGCGCGCCGCCGTGCTGGTCGCGACAGCCGCCCTGGCCCTGGCGCTGACCCCGGCGCGCCTGCCGGGATGGGACCAGGCGCGGGAGCGGGCGATCGCCGCCGCGCCCGGTATGCCGACGGCCGTCGCGCGCTGCCGGGACCTGCCCCCGGGCCCGATCCTGACCGACAGCGCCGCCCTGCTGTGGCACGCCCGGCGCGCCGGCGTCTGGTGGCCGCGAGAAGCGGGGGATGCCGCGCAGTTGCGCCGGCACCACCCGTGGCTGGCCGAGGCCCCGTTCGTCATGCAAGCCCCCGACTGATTTTTAATTGTATATTTCATAATATATTATGGTGTTCGTCTCCGGCCTGATCGATCCCGATTCGCCTTAAGTTCAAATATCATTACAATCATGCCATTGATTTTGATATAATTGAAGGCGAAGAAGCTGCAACCAAAGGTGACGATCCGGAACAGCAAGGCTTCACGCTACCTGGGGAAACCCGGATGACCCTGGTCGCGGCTTCTTCCAAGACCTGACGAAGGCGGGTGGTCCCTCGACCACCCGCCTTCGGCTGTCCGGCTGCAAAATCCCGAGCTACGGCTTGGCGAAGAACCCCGCCGCGACCGTCGGATTCAGCGTGAACGACGTGGTCTGCCCCGTGGCGAAGACCTCGTCGTCGAACAGGATCGTGAACGTCGCCGGGCGCTGCACCCCGCCGAAATCCTTGTAGCTGTCGTACTTGACCTTCTGGGTGACCGGCTCGCCGGTCATCGGCGCCTCGCCCTTGCTCTGCTCCATCACGGGCAGGCCGGTCGCGGCGTCGAGGAACATCAGCGTGTAGTCGCCGTTCTCGTCGGTGATGTAGACCCGCTCGCAGAGCTTGCCGTCCAGTTCCTCGGCCGGCAGGGCCTGGCAGGTGCGGCCGGAGTGGTCGCGCAGCAGCATCAGCATGTCGCCCTGGATCTGGTCGCGCATCTTGGCGACGTCGGCGCCCTCGATGTCCTGGACGCCCATGGGGCTCTGGACCCAGCCCTTCTCGCCGTCGAGGACCTGCGTGGACTCGCCGAAGGGCAGTTTCTGGATCAGCTTCAGGCGGTCCGGCAGCACGATCGTGGTCTCCATGGTGATGTTCAGGGACATGCCCTGGATCTCGGCCGCGAGCGTCTGCTTGGTGGCGAAGCCCTTCATGTCCGCGAGCTTCCTGCCGCCCACGGCCGCGGCGGCGCGGTCCAGGAGCTTCTGGCCGGCGGCCAGGGACTCCGGCGTGGCGGCGGGGATCTCCAGGGTCAGCTTGGGCTCGGGGATCGTGATGTCGATCGTGTTCACGGCGCCGAAGCGGCTCAGGTCGCCGTCGAAGTCGGCCGGGTTGCCGACCGCCAGCACCGACAGGCGCTCCGGCTTCCAGACCGCCCGGCTGGCCTCGAGCACCTGCTCGGCGGTCATGGCCTGGACCGCGGCCCGGTAGCCGGTCAGGAAGTCCGCGGGATAGCCGTTCATTTCGAACAGCACCATGCGGTCCAGGACCTCGCGCTTGGAGTCGTAGTTGAACACGTCGCTGTTGAGGATGCCGTCGACCGCGGTGCGCAGTTCCTCGGCGGACACCGGCTCGCGCGTCATCTTCTCGATCTGCTCGATCATGACGGCCGCGGCCTGCTCGGTGGATTCGCTCTTGGTGCCGGCGAAGGCCACGAACACGCCGGGCTGCCGCCAGCCGGTGCCCGAGGCGCTGCCCGTGGAGTAGGCCAGGCCGCGGGCGCTGCGCACTTCGTTGAACAGGCGCGAGGCGAAGCCGCCGCCCAGGATCCGGTTGGCGACCTCGATGCCGGCGTAGTGCGGGTCATCGTTGCGGATGCCCTTGTGGCCCAGGATCACCGTCGACTGGGTGAGGTCGTCCTTGGAGGCGACGTTGACGGTGCGGGGCAGGTCGGGCGCGACGGGATCCGCGGGCAGGGGCCGCCGCGCGGCCGGCCAGTCGGCGAAGGCGGCCTCGATCTTCCCGGTCATCGCGGCGGCGTCGAAGTCGCCGATCACGACCAGGTAGGTGCGGTCGGGGCCGAACCAGTCGGCGTGGAAATCGGCCAGGTCCTGACGCGCGATCGCGGCAAGGGTGTCGTACTCCTCGTTGCGGGCCAGGGGGTGGTCCGGGCCCAGGATCACGCGGGAGAACTCGCGGCGCGCGATGCTCATCGGTTCGTCGTTGCGCCGCGCGATGCCGGCCTTGTGCTGGGTCTTGGCCAGGTCGAGCTTGTCCTCGGCGAAGCGCGGGCTGCGCAGGATCTCGGCCAGGACGGCCAGGGCCGTGTCGGCGTCCTCGGTCAGGGCCGACAGGTAGGCGCCGGCGGTGTACTCGCCGACGTAGGTCTCGACCATGGCGCCGAGCGACTCCATCTTCTCGTCGATCTCGTCGCCGGACCAGCTGGCGGTGCCGCCGGAGCGCAGGACCTCGCCGGTGAGCGCGGCCAGACCCGTCTTGCCCTCGGGCTCGTAGATCTGGCCGGCGCGGATGGTGGCCGAAAGTTCGATCATCGGCAGCTCGTGGTCCTCGGCCAGGTAGAGCACCATGCCGTTGTCCAGTTGCACGCGCTGGTAGTCCGGCAGCCGGATCTCGCCCAGGGCCGGGGTCTTGATCTTTTCCCACGGCTTGCTGCGGGCCGCGAGCGCGGGCGAGGCCAGGGTCGCCGCCGCGAGCAGCAGCAGGACCGGGGCCGCCGTCTTCAGGATTCGCTTCATGACCAGTCTCCTTTCCATGGCGCGACGCGGTGGTCGCGTCAGTTGGCGGCCTCGACCGTCTTGATGAAGGCAACCGTGCGGTTGTTGGGGACGAAGACCTCGCCGGCGACGCGTTGCACGTCCTCTACGGTCACCGCATCGATGGCCGCGAGCTGCTCGAACATCAGGCGCCAGTCGCCCTGCTTGCCCTGGTACTCGGACA
The DNA here is from genome assembly GCA_030658975.1 of Candidatus Latescibacterota bacterium. Lineage (GTDB taxonomy): Bacteria > Krumholzibacteriota > Krumholzibacteriia > LZORAL124-64-63 > LZORAL124-64-63 > PNOJ01. The sequence continues at coordinate 50,929 of JAUSBL010000040.1, read as the reverse complement.
GCTGGGCGGCCAGGCCCATGTTGCCCTCCAGCGAGCGCACGAAGTTGGCGCGGGCGCGGCGCTTCACGCCGGCCAGCTCCTGCTCCGTCACGCCGCCGTCCACGAGCTTCTGGATCTCCTCGAGCACCGCGGCTTCGAGCTGCTCGGCGGTGACGTCCTTGGCGGGCATCCCCAGCACGGCCAGCAGGGTCGGGTACTTGTCGCCGGGGAAGCCGGCGAAGCTGAAGGCCTGGACCGCCGACTTGTCCTGCTTGACCAGGCGCTCGTAAAGGCGGCTGGTGCGACCCTGGCCGAGGATGTCGGCGATGGCGTCGTAGACCGCGGCGTCGGCGTGGGCCCAGTTCCCGATGTGGTAGCCGCAGATGTAGAAGGGCTGCGACTCGTCCTCGATCACCATGCGGCGCTCGCCCTTCTGCGGGGCGTCGAAGGTCTCGATCACCGGCGGCTCGGCGGACGACACGCCGGTGAAGTACTTGCCGGCCAGCCGCTTGACCTCGTCGAAGTCGACGTCGCCGACCACGGCCACCGTCATGTTGCGGCCCACGTAGTGGGTCCGGTAGAAGGTCTCGCAGTCCTCGCGGGTGATCGTGTTGAGGTCCGTCATCCAGCCGATGGTCGAGTGGTGGTACGGGTGGGCCATGAAGGCCAGGTTCTGGAACTGCTCCACGAGCATGCCGATCGGGCTGTTCTCGGTGCGCATGCGGCGCTCCTCGGTCACCGGACCGTCCTTCTCGGTGTAGAACTCGCGCAGCACGGGGCGCGACATGCGCGTGCCCTCGAGGTAGGCCCAGAGCTCCAGCCGGTTGCTCGGGAGGCTGTACATGTAGCTCGTATCGTCGGTGCCGGTGCCGGCGTTCATGCCGCGGCCGCCGTTGTTCTCGACGATCTGCCCGAACTCGTTGCTGACGACGAAGGCGCGGGCCGCGTCCTTGGCGTCGGTGAAGGCCTGTTCCAGCTCGGCCAGCCTGGCCGGGTCGGCGCGGTCGCCCTTCAGGCGCTCGGCCTTCAGCGCGGCGAAGGCCGCGTCTTCGGCCTTCATCGCCTGGGCTTCCTTCTTGGCGTCGGTGGTGCCGATCTCGGCGGTCCCCTTGAACGCCATGTGTTCCAGGATGTGGGCGATGCCCGTGATGCCCGTGACTTCCTGGGCGCTGCCGACGCTCACATAGGTGTTGAACGAGAACACCGGGACGTCGTGGCGCTCGAGCACGATGAAGTGGATGCCGTTGGGCAGGGTGAACTCCCTCACCTGCTCCTTGAGGTCCTGGTAGCCCTCAGCCGACGCCGCCACCGCGCCCAGCGCGAGGGCCAGGACGGCGGCGGTGACCAGGGTCTTGCGGATCGCGGACATGACGCCTCCAACTGTTGACCCCGGCGGCGGGACGCTGGCGCGCCGGCGGGGCAGCCTCGAACTCGCCCGGCGGCGCCGGGCATGCACACTGTCGTTGCGGGTGGATCGCGGCGGGGAAACCCCCCGCACGCTAGCACCGGTCGCGGCCGCTGTCAAACCGGCCGCTCAGCGGAAGATCTCCTTGCGCCGCAGCAGCCAGCACCCCAGCGCGAAGGCGACGACCGCCACCGCCAGCAGCACCAGGAAGGAGTGCCCCGCGGACGGCGGCACCTCGTGCAGGAGCATGGTCTTGAGCTCCTGCAGCAGGTTGGGCATGCTGCCGGTCGAGGCTGCGTTGTTGTGCAGCAGGTTGCGCAGGTGGAAGACCACCGTCAGCTCCTGCAGCCGCAGCGGCGCGTTGCCCCCGATCGACTCCCAGCCGAACGCGAACAGGATAGCCGGCAGCATGGGCTTCTTCAGCCCGGTGCCGATGGCGGCGAAGATGGCCGTGTAGACGAACGCGCCGTAGAGGATGACCAGGCAGGTGCTGACGTAGAGCTTCAGGAAGTCCAGCGAGATGATCCCGAAGTTGCCGACCGTCATCACCAGGAACGAAGCGACCAGCGAACCCGTCACCAGCAGGCCGGCCACCGCCTGGGCCGCCACCAGGCGCCCCAGGTAGATGGCCTCGCGGCGCAGGGGGCGCGTCCAGTAGTAGATGATCGTGCCCTCGTCGGCGCTCTCCCCGATGGCCGACAGGCCGAAGGCCAGCGAGACGACCGCGACCATGAAGTGGATGTAGACCATGCCGCTGAGGTTGGCCAGCAGCAGGTCCGGCGGGATCGCGCCCTCGCGGTCCAGGGCCCGCCACGCCACCGCCAGCACCACCGGCAGCAGCATCAGCAGCCCCACCGAGAGGATGCGCCGGCGGCGCAGCATCTCGCGGAAGGAGAAGAACGCGATCCAGAAGGACGAGACCGCCAGGCCCAGCGGGCGGTCGTTCCCGGCGCCGGCCGGGACGGCGCCCGCGGCGGCGGGCGGTGCGGCGACGCTCATCTCACCCTCCCACCAGATAGTCGAAGACCGCCTGCAGGTTGTCGTCGAGGGTCTCGATCTCGTCGACGGGCAGGGACTCCGCCAGCAGCCAGCCCGGCAGCTCGCGGTAGAAGTTCACGGCGTGGTCGGTGCGCGCCACAACGCGGCCGAACTCGTCGATCTCGACCCCGCGCACCAGGTCGCGCCCGGCCAGCGACGACGCCAGGCGCCGCGGCTCGGTCGAGGTGAGCGCCACGATGGTGGGGCGGTCGTGGATCGCGTCGCGGATCTCGGTGATGTCGCCCTCGGCCATGAGCTTGCCGCGGTGGATCAGCACGATCGAGCGGGTCATGGTCTCGATCTCGGGCAGGATGTGGCTCGACACCACCACGCAGCGTCCCGCATCGCCCAGGCGCTGCACCAGCGCGACGATCTCCCGCCGCGACACCGGGTCCATGCCGTTGAGCGGCTCGTCGAGGAAGACGATCTCGGGGTCGTGGGCCAGGGCCTGGGCCATCTTGATCTTCTGGCGCATGCCCTTGGAGTAGGCGCCGATGCGGCGGTCGGCGGCGTCGCCGAGGTGCACGAGCTCCAGGGCCCGCTCGGCGCGCGCGACCACTTCCGTGCCGTCGTACCCCATCAGGCGCACCATCAGCCGGATGAACTCGCGGCCGGTCAGCCAGTCGAACAGCGCGTCGCTCTCGGGGCAGAAGCCCACGCGGCGGAACAGGCCCACGTCGCGGCGCAGGCGGTGCCCGCGGATGAGCACCTCCCCCTGGCTGGGCGTGATCAGGCCCGACAGCATCTTGAACAGGGTCGTCTTGCCGGCGCCGTTGAGGCCCAGCAGCCCGGTCACGCCGGGCCCGAGGGCCAGCGTGCAGTCGTTGACGGCGATGACCTCGCCGAACCACTTGCTGACCCGTTCGGCCTGCAGGACGGCGGCGGCGCCGCTCGCGGGTACGACGTTCACGCCACCACCTCCACGGGCTTGATCCGCCGCCGCAGCACCCAGACGCCCAGGGCCGCATAGGCCAGCACGACCAGCAGGCTCAACACCGGCGGCACCTCGCACAGCGGTTCGCCGCCGAAGAAGACGATGCCCGCGTTCAGGAACTGGCCGGGGAAGTTGAGGATCTGCAGGCCGGGGCTGAACAGCGACATGATCTGCGCGAGCCCGTCGGTGCCGGCGTAGAGCAGCACCCACCACAGGGCGACGAACACCGTGCGCTGGCCGACCGAGGACAGGGCCAGCAGCACCAGCGTGAAACCGGCGCCGGTCACCAGGCAGTAGGCCAGCGCCTGCAGGGGGATCAGCAGGAGCATCTGCATGCCGGTCGCGCCGCTGGTCACCAGGTAGCCGAAGAGGCACAGCGCCCAGACGGGCAGCAGCGTCACGGCGAAGTAGTAGAACATGATCACGGCGCCCTTGCCCAGGACGTAGTCGCGCACGTTCAGGGGCCGCGCCAGGTACAGCGCGAGGCCGTTCTCGCGGCGGTCGCGGCTGATCAGGCCCGAGCCGACGATCGCCAGCAGGATCAGCACGAACGGCGACTGCCAGCCCAGGTAGGTCAGGAAACCGCGCGGGCCGATGTCGGTCCACTTGCCGCCGATCAGGCGCGACAGCTCGCCCATCTGGAAGGTGAAGTAGAGGATGCCTCCCTTGACGATGGCCGGCACCCAGGCGACCGCCAGCAGGAACAGCAGGCGGCGGCTCTTCAGCGGCTCGGCGATGCCGCGCCGCGCGATCGTCCACCAGGGCGCGCGCGCGCGGCGGCCGCTGTGCTCCCAGGGACGGTATCCGCGTTCGTAGACGGGCATGTCAGTCCTTGCGCGCGTCGTCGGCGTCGTCGACGAGCTGGTAGAACAGGTCCTCGAGCGTCTCGCGGCGCGGCTGCAGCCGGCGCAGCGCGAAGCCGCTGGCCGAAGCGGCCGCGAGCACCAGGCGGGCGCCGGCGTCGGCCGGGGCGGTGATTTCCAGGAGCCGCTCGCGGCGCACGGCCTCGAGCCCCGCCTCCCGCAGCGCGGCCTGGAACGCGGGCTCGTCGCCGAAGCCCTCGACCAGGAACTGCGCGGTGGCCCCGGGCGGCGCCGCTTCGACACGGCCGTGGCTCAGCAGCCGGCCCTGGCGCAGGACCAGGATCTCCTGGCAGACCTCGCGCACGTCGGCCAGCAGGTGGGTCGAGAGGATGATCCCGAAGCCCTTGTTCGCCGCCAGGTCGCGCATGAGCTCGAGCATGCTGACGCGGCCGCGGGGGTCCAGGCCGCTGGTCGGTTCGTCCAGCAGCAGCCAGTCGGGGTCGTGGACCAGGGCCTGGGCCAGCTTCAGCCGCTGGCGCATGCCCTGGCTGTAGGTGTCGGCCTCCCGGTAGCGCTCGTCGGCGAGCCCGACGTAGTTCAGGACCTCGTGGGCCCGCTGCAGGGCGTCGGTCGGCGGCATGCCGCCGAGCTCGCCCAGGTAGGCCACCATGGCGACGCCGCTCATGCCGGGCAGGATGCCCCCGCGTTCGGGCATCCAGCCGATCCGGCGGCGCGCGCCGCGGGGGTCGCGCGCCATGTCGCAGCCCATGACCGTGACGGAACCCCGCTTCAGGGGCAGGTGGCCGAGCAGGGCCCGCAGCAGCGTGGTCTTGCCGGAGCCGTTGGGGCCGAGCAGGCCCACGGCCCGCTTCTCCAGGCCGAAGCTGACGTCCTGCAGGACCGGCGCCGCCGCGTAGGCGAACGTCAAGTCCCGCACGGCGATGGCCGCGGCGGCGGGTTTGACAGCGGTCTTGGTGGCTTCCATCTTGAATCCTGGTATTCTGCGGGACGTTGCCGACGTCTGCGGCGGGCTCCTACGTCGCGACCGGCCCATTGTTCCAGGGCGGCGGGAGATTGCAAGCGCAATCCCGCCCGGACCGCCCGGAAGGCGGGGGGGACCCATGTCCGACAAGAAGAACTACGGCTTCCAGACGCGCTGCATCCACGGCCACGGCCACGTTTCGGACGGCCGCTGGCGCACGGCCCGGCCGGTCTCCTGCCCCATCGTCCAGACCTCGACCTTCGCCTTCGAGAGCGCCGAGCACGGCGCCGCCATCTTCGCCGGGGAGAACGACGGCTTCCTCTACACGCGCCTGGGCAACCCCACCCAGGAGGCCCTCGAGTGCCGCATGGCGGCGCTGGAGGGCGGCGAGGCCGCCCTGGCCCTGGCCAGCGGCATGGCCGCCTGCACCACCGCCGTGCTGACCCTGTGCGGCAGCGGGGACCACATCGTCTCGGGCGACACCCTCTACGGCGGCACCCACCAGCTGTTCACCCACACGCTGCCGCGCCTCGGCATCGCGGTCGCGGAGGTCGACGCCACCGACCCCGCCAACTTCGAGCGCGCGATCACCCCGGCCACGAAGCTGCTCTACGTCGAGACGCCCGCCAACCCCACGCTGGTGCTGACCGACCTGCCCGCGGTGGCCGCGATCGCGAGCCGGCACGGCATCCCGCTGCTGGTGGACAACACGTTCTGCACGCCGGTGCTGCAGCGGCCGCTGGAGATGGGCGCCGACATCGTGCTGCACAGCGCGACGAAGTACATCGGCGGCCACGGCGACGCGATCGCCGGCATCCTGGTGGGCTCGTCCGAGTTCATCACCCGCGCGCGCTTCGAGACCCTGCGCGACATCGGCGGCTGCATCAGCCCCTTCAACGCCTGGCTGCTGATCCGCGGGCTGAAGACCCTCGCGGTGCGCGTCCGCCAGCACGGCGAGAACGCGATGACGGTGGCGAAGTGGCTGCAGAAGCACCCCAAGGTGACGCGCGTGATCTACCCCGGCCTGCCCACCCACCCCCAGCACGAGCTGGCGAAGCGGCAGCAGGCCGGCTTCGGCGGCCTGATCAGCTTCCTGATCGCGGGCGGCCGCGACGCCGGCCGCACGGTGATGAACAGCGTGGAACTGTGCACCCTGGCGGTGAGCCTCGGGGACGTGGACACCCTCATCGAGCATCCCGCCACGATGACCCACAGCACCTACTCGGAGGAGGACCTCCTGAGGGTGGGCATCGACCCGGCGATGGTCCGCCTGTCGGTGGGGCTCGAGGACCCCGAGGACATCATCGCGGACCTCGAGCAGGCGTTCGCGCGGATCTGACCCGTCAGCGGACCACGGGCGCGCCGGCGTCCTTTTTGGCCGCTTCCGCGACCTGGGCGTTCTCCCACTCGCGCGCGATGCGCAGCAGGTCGTCGAGGGTGCGGGCCCGCTCGAAGAGCTTCAGGACTTCCTTGAGCTGCACGTCGTCCTCGATGGCCACTTGGTAGGCGGCCAGCTGGCCGAACTTGTGGCGCATCAGCTCGCGCCGGATCCCCTGCACGATGTAGGCGCGGTTGGCGTCCAGCAGCGCGTCGTCGAGCTTCAGGTCGTAGACGCCCAGGTACTCCTCGATCTTCTCCCGCTTGCGTAAGTGCTCCTTGAAGGACACGAACATCGGGGCGTCGACCTGCAGGTCGCCCGGCACGTCGTGATAGGCGGCCCACCACGTGGCGAAGCTGAACAGGGCGCCGTCGCGCTCCAGCGCGACCTCGAAGTCGGCCAGGAAGGGCTGCTCGACCTCGATGTCGGGCGTGATGCCGCCGCCGCCGTAGACGACGCGCCCGCTGTCGGTGGCGAACTTCTCCTTCTCGGAGCGCGGCACGTCGAGCTCGACGTCGGGCGGGCCGCTGCGGGCCGGCATCAGCGTCAGGTCCAGATCGCTGTCATCCTCGTGGCGGTCCTTGTGGATCGAGCGGCCGCTGGGCGTGTAGTACTTGGCCGTGGTGAGCTTCAGGGCGCTGTCCTCGCTCAGGGGGAAGACGGTCTGGACCGACCCCTTGCCGTAGCTCGTCTTGCCGACGACCAGCGCCGCATCGTGGTCCTGCACCGCGGCGGCCACGATCTCGCTGGCCGACGCCGAGGCGCCGTTGATCATGACGACCGTGGGCAGGCCCGAGGCGGCCTGGTGACCCTTCTCGGCGTAGTAGCTGCGGTTCTGGTTGCGCAGCCGTCCCTTGGTGTAGACGATGAGCTCGTTGTGGTCCAGGAACAGTTCGCTCACGCCGTTGGCGGACTCCAGCAACCCGCCCGGGTTCCAGCGCAGGTCGAGCACCAGGCCGCGCGCGCCCTGGGTGCGCAGCTCGACGATCTTGTCGCGGATCTCCTCGGGCGTGGTGCGGGCGAAGCTCTGGACGCGGATGTAGCCGATGTCCCCCATCATGAAGGCGTAGGGGACGCTCTCGACCACGATCACGGCGCGCGTGATGGTCAGCGGGAACGGCTCGGCCATGCCCTCGCGCTGGATGGTGATCGTCACCTGCGTGCCAGGCTCGCCGCGCAGCAGCTTCACGGCGTCGTCGCTGCCGAAGTCGAAGGTGGACTCGCCCTCGATCTCCACGATGCGGTCGCCGCCCTGGATGCCCATCAGGAACGCGGGCGTGCCCTCGATCGGCGAGACGACCGTCGGGTAGTGGTCGCGGATGTTGATGGTGATGCCCAGCCCGCCGAACTCCCCCTCGGTGGACATCATGAGGTCCTCGTAGTTCTTCGGGGGCAGGTACTGCGAGTGCTCGTCGAGGTAGTCCATCATGCCGTTGATGCCGGCCTCGAGCAGCGCGTCGGCGTCGACGTCGTCGACGTAGTTGTAGAAGACGCGCTCGTAGACGTTGCCCAGGGTCTGCAGGGCCTCGATGTAGCGCTGGCGGTCGGTGCCGCGGGGACGCTCCAGGGTCCGCGTGGAGTCCTGGGCGGCGACGGGGGCCGCGGACGCGGCCAGGGCCGCCAGGACGGCCATGACCAGCAGGGGGCGCCGCAGGGCGGCGAGGTTGCGCACTAGGGCCTTCATGCTCGACCGGCTTTCTCACAGGTGTCGGGGGACGCAGCGCCCCTGATTTCGGGCACATCCATAAGCGATTATAGTCCCGTCAGCAAATCGTGTTCCAAACGACGCAGGTGGGCCACGGCCTGCTCGACCTGCCCGGCGGGCGGGACGGACGCGTCCAGGGTGCGGAAGCGGGGGTCGCCGGACGCGGCCATGTCCAGATAGGCGGCGTAAACCCTCTCGTGGAAGTCCGCGGGTTCCCGTTCGAGGCGGTCGGGATCGCGGCTCCCGAAGCGCCGGCGGCCGGCGGCCGGCGGCAGCAGGCAGAGCAGGGTCAGGTCGGGCGTCGCCCCGGCCAGGGCGAAATCGTTCAGGGCGTCGACGCGAGCCTTGCCCAGACCCCGGCCGGCGCCCTGGTAGGCGACCGACGCGTCGGCGTAACGGTCGCAGAGCACGATGCTCCCGGCGGCGAGGGACGGCAGGACGACCTCGCGGACCAATTGGGCGCGACTGGCCACCATCAGCAGCAGTTCGGTCTCGGGGCAGAGTTCCGGCAGCGAAGGGTCCAGCAGCACGGCCCGGATGCGCTCGCCGGCGGGCGTGCCGCCCGGTTCGCGCGCCACCACCACCGGACTTCTCAGCGTCCGGAGACGGTCGGCGAGACCGCGGATGAGCGTCGACTTGCCGCTGCCCTCGGGTCCCTCGAAGGTGACCAGCAGGCCCCGTCGGGCCGGATCAGCCACGGCGGTGCAGGTCCGCGTAGGGGTCGTCGTCGTCGGGATCCACCAGGGGGATCTCGCCTTCGGGATCCGGACCTTCAGGACCGGGATTGTCGAGATCGGGACGTTCGGCGACGGGTTCGTCCGCGCGGGCGGTCCGGGCCGGCGCCGGTTCGTCCGGCCCGACGGCCACGATCGTGGCCGCGGTCACGTCCGCACGCGGCGGGCGCGGCGCTCTCGGCGGCCCTTCGCGCGGATCGCCGCCCAGATCGCGGCTGACCGCGGCGATCCTCTGCAGCGTGGTGAACAGGGTCGCGGCCGCCAGCAGCGCCAGCACCAGCTTCAAGACGTGACGGCCCAGGATCATGCCGAGGATCAAAAGGACCATGCGCTCGGGGCGTTGCAGCCAGCCGCCCGTGCAGGCGACGCCGAGACCCTCGGCGCGGGCGCGCGCGTAGCTCGTGGTCAACGATCCGGTCAGGGCGAGGATCACCAGCAGCACGGCGCCGGAATCGGGCCAGGACAGGGCTTCCATGTAGAACCAGGCCAGCCCCGCGTAGACCGCCGCTTCGGAGAGGCGGTCGAAGTTGGAATCGAGGAAGGCGCCGCGCCGGCTGGCCCGCCCCTGCAGGCGCGCCAGATCGCCGTCCAGCATGTCGAACACCGAACCGACGATCAGGACCAGGGCGCCGAGGAACAGCTGCCCGGCGGCCGTGATCCAGGCGGCGAAGACGCTGATCCCCAGTCCGGCGAGCGACACGCCGTCCGGCGACACGCCGGCGCGGTCCAGGGCGAGCACCAGCGGCTTGACCTTGTCGCGGGCCATCGTCTTCAGTCCGATCCTGTCCATCTCAGGCTCCTCCTCCGCCGGCGGGCCGGCCTCGGGCCAGCAGCACCAGCTCCCCCTTCAGGCGGGGGCCGTCCATCACTTCCAGCAGTTCGGCGGCCGTGCCGCGCAGCGTCTCTTCGTGGACCTTCGTGATCTCGCGCGCGATCGCCAGTTCGCGGTCGGGCGCCACCTCCGCCAGCGCGGCGAGCGTCTTGCGGATGCGGTGGCACGACTCGAGCATGACCACCGTGCCGCGCTCCGCCAGCGCCTCCTGCAGGAAGGTCCGCAGCTTACCCGGCTTGCGCGGGGTGTAGCCCGTGAACAGGAAGCGGTCGGTCGGGAACCCCGACAGCACCAGCGCCGCCAGCACGCTCGAGGCGCCGGGCGCCACCGACCAGGGCAGTCCGGCGTCGCGCAGACCCTGGACGATCAGGTAACCGGGGTCGGCCACCGCGGGCATGCCGGCGTCGCTGACCACGACCACGCGCTCGCCCTGGCGCACCCGCTCGACCACGCGCGGCGCCTGCCGCTCCTTGTTGTGGTCGTGGTAGGGCTCCATGCGGGCGTGCAGCCCGTAGCGCGACAGCAGGCCCCGCGTGCGCCGCGTGTCTTCGGCGTAGACGATGTCGGCGTCGCGCAGCGCCCCGAGCGCGCGCAGGGTCACGTCGTCCAGGTTGCCGATCGGCGTTGCCACGAACAGGCACGAACCCCCGGACTCCGCGAGATCCGGGATCGCCACGGTGACGGGGCGCTCGGGCGTCTCCACCTCAGAAGCCGCCCGCGATGTCCGGCAGGGGGCGTCCCGGGAAGGTCGCGGACGGCACCGGCAGCCACTTGAAGGCCTGGGCGCGGACGCGGGCGCGGATCCTGGCGACCAGGTCCGGCGTGAAGCCCAGCGCCGCGATCCGCCCGTCGTCCAACCCTTCATCCACCAGGTGGTGCAGGATGAGGTCGGCCTGTTCGTAGGTGAAACCCAGTTCGTCCTCGTCGGTCTGGCCGGCCCACAGGTCGGCGCTCGGCGCCTTGTCGATGACCCGCGCCGGCAGCGCCAGGGCGCGCGCCAGGGCGCGCACCTCGGCCTTGTAGAGATCGCCGAGGGGATTCAGCCCGAAGGCCGCGTCCCCGTGCAGGGTCGCGTAGCCCAGCAGGGTCTCGGTGCGGTTGCCGGTGCCCAGGACCAGCGTGCGGTCGCGCGCCGAAAGGTCGTACAAAACGATCATGCGGCAGCGCGCCATCACGTTCCCGCGGCGCAGGCCGGCCTCGGGCGGGACGTCGCGCAGGTAGGCGTCGGCGAGGTCGCTGATGTCGTGCCGTTCGCAGCGGATGCCCAGCCCGGCGGCCACCGCGACGGCGTCGTGGAGCGAGTCCGGACTGCTGGTGCGGTACGGCAGGCAGACGCCGAGCACGGCCCCGGCTCCGAGGGCGCGCACCGCCAGGGCGGCGCTGACGGCCGAGTCGATCCCTCCCGAGAGCCCGACCACGACCCCCTGCGCGCCGGACGCCGCGACGGTGGCGCGCAGGAACGCGACCGTCTCGCGCTCGGCGTGCGCCGCGGGAATCAGCCAGTCCCAGTCCGCTGCTGCCGACACTTCGCTTCCCTTCAGGACGTGTGTTCGCGCGCGGGCGCCGGGCCGCGGTAGGCGTCCAGCGCGGCCCGCACCGCCAGGATGCCCTCGCGGTCGATCATGAGGTTCGGCACCAGACGCACGCGTCCGGCTCCGAACGCCACGGCCAGGATGCCTCTCCCGCGCAGGTGTTCGAGCAGGCGCCGCTCGTCGGCGACCCGCAGGATGACGATGTTGGTCTCGACGGGATGATCGAGCCTGAGGGCCGGGTTGTCCAGACCTTCGACCAGCAGTCGGGCGTGTTCGTGATCCCGGCCGAGCCGCGGCAGGTTGTGGTCCAGGGCGTGGAGGCAGGCCGCTGCCAGGATGCCCGCCTGCCGCATGCCGCCTCCGAACAGCTTGCGGACGCGGCGGGCCTCGCGGATCGCCGCGGCGCTCCCGGCCAGGACCGAGCCCACCGGCGCGCCGAGCCCCTTGGAGAAACAGACGCTGACGGTGTCGGCCGGCGCGGCCAGTTCCGCCACGGCGGTCCCCGTCGCGGCGTGGACGTTCCAGAGCCGCGCTCCGTCGAGGTGCAGCCGCAGGCCGCGGGCGTGCGCTTCGCGACCGACCTCGACCACCTGGTCCTGGGGCAGGATGCGCCCTCCGGCCCGGTTGTGCGTGTTCTCGAGGCAGATCAGCGACGGGCGGGCGGCGTGGTCGTCGTCGGGGTTCAGGACAGGCTGGATGGCGGACCACGGGAGCGCGCCGCGATCCCCGGCCACGCAGGCCAGAAGCAGCCCGGACAGGGCCGCCGGCCCCCCCTGCTCGTAACGGTAGATATGGCAGTCGGCCTCGCAGACGACCTGGTCGCCGGGACGGGTCTGGACGCGCAGCGCGATCTGGTTGGCCATCGTGCCGCTGGGCACGAAGATGGCTGCTTCCTTGCCCAGCAGACCGGCCGAGCGCTCCTGCAGGAGGTTGACGGTCGGATCGTCGCCGAAGACGTCGTCCCCGACCTCGGCCTCGGCGATCGCCCGGCGCATCCCCGCATCCGGTCGGGTCACGGTATCGCTGCGCAGATCCAGCACGAGTCACCTCCGGGCGGAACAGGCGACCGGCCTCCCCGCGTCGGGCGGGAAGGCCGGGTCGATCATTCGGCAGCCACTTCGGGCGCACACGGGCTCAAGCTTGGTGAGCCACCTTGTCCTTGAGCATCTTCGAGACTTTGAAGATCGGCACGCGGCGCGACGGCACCGGCACGGCATCCCCCGTCCGGGGGTTGCGGGCCATGCGCTCCTTGCGCTCCTTCACCTTGAAGGTGCCGAAGCCCCTGATCTCGAGATGGTGTCCCTGGGAGAGCAGGTCGCTGACCTGCTCGAGGAAAAGGTCCACCGTCTCGCCGACTTCCTTCTTGGTCAGACCCGTCTTTTGAGCGATATCCTCGACAATATCCGCCTTGGTCATCAGATCCCCCTTTCCCGCTGATCGTCCAGCACAGCATCGTCTCCCCGCGATGGCTCCGACTCCGCAGCGCCGGAGTCATCGTCCCTCTTAACTCCCTTGCTGTCAAGGACATTTCAATGTTCCGCCGGTTGCAAACTGCACGGTGGACGAACGGCGGATCGTGCAGGACGGGGCAGGGTGGTCCGTTCCCGGGCATCAAGGGGAAGTCCGGGGCAGCCCCGGCACGGATGGGCCCGTTCGCAACCTCCCTGACCTCAAGGAATTACCATGGCGCCCCACGGCCGCGGTCCGTCCGCAACCGCTGGCACCTCCCTTGCAGCGTCCCGCCTCGCGAGTTCGAGCGATACCGGAGCAGGCACTGGCGCACCCCCGCGCGGCGCCTCCGGTCACTGAAGAGGCTGACCAAGGAGGACCCAAGGTGGCAGGTAAGATGAAATTGATGTTCACCGGGTTGTGGTGTCTGGCGCTGCTGGCCGGATGCGGCAGCGACAACGTGACCAACCCGCCGGTCGTGGTCGACACGGCGCCCCCTGCGGTTCCCGTGGACGTCCTCGGCGAAGTCATCGAGTCCCAGGTCATCGTGCACTGGGCCCCCAACAATACCGACGCAGACCTGGCCGGCTACATGGTCTACCGCGCCAACGGCACGCGGGTCGCGACGATGTGCCAGGCCCCGATCACCGACACCTGGTACGTCGACGAGTGCCCCATGGTCGGCTCGAACGTCTACCGGGTCTCGGCCGTCGACGTGAACGACAACGAGAGCGCGGTCGCGACGGTGACCGTCACGGTGGACGACGATCCCTACCAGGGCTACGAAGTCGCCAGCGTGGAGTGACCGGCCGCGACGGCGCCGGGATCCGCCAGTTCGACGAACACGCCGGAATCCCCCAGGGAATCCGGCGTTCCCGCGTCCGTTCGGGAGCCGGCCGCGCCGGCGGCTTCGCTCATGTCAGCAGGCTGCCAACGGCCAGAGCCACCTGCAGGTACCAGCTCCCGACCACCGTGACTCCCCGCCCGAGCACGCTGCCCAGGCCCACGTACATCAGCGCCAGCACCATCAGGAAACCGTAGGGGCGCAAACGCTCGTACGAGGCGCGCGCGTCGCCGCGCAGGGCCAGGCGCATGATCCAGCTGCCGTCCAGCGGCGGCAGGGGGATGAGGTTGAACAGGGCCAGCAGCACGTTGAGAGTGATCCCCCACTGGCAGAGCAGCCGCAGGAACACGCCGACGTCCCCGCCCGCCAGCGTCGCCAGCGGACCGCCGTGGCCTCCGGCCAGCGTCAACCCGAGTCCCACCGCGAAGACGGCGGCCAGCAGGAGGTTGCTGACCGGCCCGGCGGCGGCGATCAGGGCCTGGTCGCGCAGGGGGCTGCCGAGGCGGCGCTCGTCCACGGGCACGGGCTTGGCCCAGCCGAAGATCATCCCGCCCGGCAACAGGGCCATCACCAGCGGCACGATGATCGTGCCGACGGGATCGATGTGGGCCAGCGGATTCAGCGAGACCCGCCCCAGGCGCTGCGCGGTGTCGTCACCCAGACGCAGGGCCGCCCGCGCGTGGGCGAACTCGTGGAACGAGAGGGAGAACAGGAGCACCAGGATCGCGATCGGTGTTTGCATGCCTATCCCCTGGTTGGGCCGGACCGCGGCGGCAGGCGCCGCCAGAGATCCCACACGTTGTCGGTTTCCAGCGTTTCGAGGCGCCCCTGGGCGCCGCGCAGGCAGAGGACTTCCGGAGCCTGCGGACCCCAAAGGGCCGGATCGGTGGGCCCGAACAGGGCCAGGGTCGGCGTCCCCACCGCACCCGCCACGTGCATCAGTCCGGTGTCGTTGCACAGGAAGCGCTCGGCCCGCGCCAGCAGCGCCGCGCAGACCCCGACCGTGACCGGCGGATTGACCGGCGGTGATGGCAGTTCCTGCGGCGCCAGACGCCCGGCCACCTCCGTCGAGAAATCCGCCATCGCCGGTCCGTCGGCCGGCCCCTGCAGGACCAGCACCCGCCGGCCTTCGCGCACCGCCCGCGCGGCCACCTCGGCGAAGCGCCCGGCCGGCCACCGGTTCTGCGCTTTGCCGGCGCCCGGATGCAGGAGCCACAGCCCGCCCGAACCGGGCACATGATCGTCGATCTCGCGCGCGGCCGCCTCCTCCGCGGCCGCCGGCACCACGACGATGCGGCGGTCGGCGGTGCGGATCCCGATGGCCTCCAGCGGCGCCAGGTTGTGGTCGACGGCGTGGCGGTCGAGATCGGGCTGCGACGGCATCACCAGGGAGTAGGCGTGGCGACTGATGTCGAAACCGAACGGCAGGCTGTCGCCCCCGATCAGCAGCGGGGCGCCGCTGGCCGCGGCGAGCGCGGCGCTGGTCACCGAGTAGGAGACCGAGTTCAGCACGAAGGCGGCGTCGGGCCGCAGCCGGCGCAGTTCCCCGAGGAAGCGCAGCAGCGGCAGCGGCCGGGTGCAGGCCCGCTTGTCGAAGACCAGCACCCGGTCGAGGTGGGGGTTATGCAGGACGACGTCCCGGTTGACCGGCGCGCAGACCAGCGTGATCTCGGACTGCGGGAAAGTCTCGCGCAGGGCGCGCAGGGCCGGCGTCGCGCAGACCATGTCGCCCATCTGATTGTGCTGCCGGACCACCAGGATGCGGCGCGGCTGGGCGGCGCGCAGCTGCTCCGCGGTGACCGGCTGGCGGCGGCAGAGCCGCGCCAGGGCGCCCGACACGGTCCTTTTCACGTCTTTTCGGAGCGAATGCGCCCTCATCTGCCCTCCTGGCACCCCGGTTGCTTCGGGTTCGTTCCGCGTTCGCGATGGTGCGACCCCGGAGGTTCCCTGACGTGCGTAACCTGCAATTCTTCGGGCGGACCATGGTCGCCACCCTGGCGACCGGGCTGGTCCACTACGAGATCACGGCCCGGTCCGACCGGCTGCTCGGCATCGCCCTGCCGGGGTGGTGGGAGGCGCAGCGCGCCGACCACGCAGTCGCCTACCGCGACCTCACCGGCTTGCGACCGCTCGACCGCCTGCTCCACGAGGGCGCCGAGGCCATCGTCTTCTACGACGACCTCCTGCGCTGAGGCCCCCGCACGACGTCCCTCTCCTGCAGGTCCTTCAGGATGCCCAGGTAAGCGGCGAGGCGCCAGGCAGGCAGTTCGCCGCTGGCCACGGCCCGCTTGACCCCGCAGTCGGGTTCGTCGCGGTGCAGGCAGGTGTCGTAGCGGCAGGTCTGGGCCGGCGCCGTGAAGTCGGGGAACCAGTCCCGCAGCTCGATCGGCGCTACGTCCCAGGGATCGAAGCCGCGGATGCCGGGGGTGTCGGCGATGAAGCCGCCGTTGCCCAGGGGGTAGAGTTCGGTCTGGGTCGTGGTGTGCCTTCCCAGGCCGGTCTTGGCGGTCACCTCGCCGATCCGCAGCACCAGACCGGTGGCCCGGGCCAGCAGCGAGCTCTTGCCGGTGCCCGAGGCGCCGAGCAGCAGCGAGATCCGGCCCTGCAGCCGTTCGCGGAAGGCTTCGATCCCCTCGCCGCTCACCACGGACGTCCTGAGCACCACGTAACCCATGGCGCGGTAGTGGTCCCAGGCGGGAGCGGCGGCGGCGGCCGGGTCCAGGTCCACCTTGTTCAGGCAGAGCACGCCCTCGACCTCGTAGCGCTCGGCCGCGACCAGCAGGCGGTCGATCAGCCCGCCGGAGGGCTCCGGCTGGCGGACGGACTGCACGACGACCACCTGGTCGAGGTTGGCCATCATGACCTGCTCGCGGCGGCCGCGCTCGCGCTTGGAAGACGTGCGGGAGATGCGGTTGCGGCGGGGCAGAACCTCCTCCACCACGGCGATGGCCGGATCCCCGGGCACCGGGGCGATGCGCACGCGGTCGCCGGCCACGACCAGCGTCCGCTCGGTCTGCAGCCCCTGTTTCAGCCTCCCGCGCAGCCGGCACGGGATCTCCCGCCCGTCGCAGACCACCGTGCAGTGGCCGCTGCCGGCGTTGATGACCACGCCCTCCCCGCGGTTCCCCGCGTCCCCGTCGTTCGGCTCCACGCCCCGCCCTTCCCGGTCCGGCCGCCTCCCGGCGTATCGCGGACCCATTTGCACCTTGAGGAACAACATTCTATTGGTTAGGTTTGCCGGGATCAATGATGCAGGGAAACATCGCGCAGAACAAGGCGGTCGCCATGGACATCAAGGACGTCCTGCAACTCACCTCCGGGACACGCTTCATCGGGGAGTTGCAGGCCAAGGACAAGACAGGCGTCCTCGCCGAGATGGCCGACGCCCTGCTCGCCGGTTCCCCGATCACCAACAAAGAAACGATCCTGGAGATGCTCAAGAGCCGCGAGGCCCAGGGCAGCACCGCCGTCGGCCCGGGCGTGGCCTTCCCGCACGGGCGCACGCTCGCGGCGCAGAACCTGATCATCGTCGTGGCGCGCTCGCGCGCGGGCGTGGACTTCGACTCGATGGACGGCGCCCCGACCCACCTCTTCTTCATGCTGATCGCGCCGCCCCAGGACACCGGCAACCAGTACATCCGCTCGCTCGCCGTCCTGATCGACAAGATGCAGGACGCCGCAATGCGCGACGCCGCACTGAATGCCGCCGACTACGCCGATTTCTGCCTGGTCTTGACGGAGGGACAGGGATGAACCGACAGCTGGCTCTCTTGGTCTCGATCCAGAACCTGGAACTGCAGCTGCGGGACGCCCAGGACGAAACGAAGGCGAAGGCGCTCGAGGCGATGGGGTTCCCCATGAGCGTCGAGAAGATCCAGCGCGACATCTCCGGCCTGCTGGAGCAGATCGAGCCGCGCCACCGCAGCTACTACCTGCGGCTCAAGACGCGGTTCGAGAATCCCGTGGTCCCGGTCTGGGACGGCCACTGCACGGGCTGCTTCGCCAACGTGCCGACGGCCTTCACCTCGGTGACCAACGTGAACCGGGTGATGTCCTGCGAGAGCTGCGGGCGGATCCTGTTCCAGCCCTGAGGCGGGAGCCGCGGGCGACCGGAAATGCGAACGGCCGCGCCGATCGACGGCGCGGCCGTTCGCGTTCCCGCGGCGTTGTCTAATCGATGACGGCGCCGGTCAGGGCTTCGGCGGGCGCCGGCCCCGCGGCCTGCCCGGCCTCCTCGACCATCTTCTTCTTCTCGCCGCCGTCGTCGCGCACGCCCAGGTCCGTGCGCGCCCACTTGCCGGCGGCGGTGACCCGCCCGGCCTGCTCGTCGCGCTCCCAGTCGATGCCGGGCTCCTTCATGAACACGTAGCCGTCGCCGTCGTGGTCGATCATGACGAGGTCGCCGCGGCGGATCTGGTCGCTGCAGATGTGGTGCGACACGGGCGTCACGATCCGCTTCTCCACCACGCGCTTCAGGGGGCGCGCGCCGTACTCGGGGTCGGTGCCCTCCTCGACCAGGCGCTCCTTGGCGCGGCGGGTGACCTCCAGCAGGAACGGCTCGGCGCTGCCCAGCGCGCGGTGGTGCACCTGGGAGATCTGGTTGTCGAGGATCTCGAAGAGGTGCTCGCGCTTGAGCGTGTGGTAGGTGATCTGCTCGTCGAAGCGGTTCAGGAACTCCATCGGGAAGATCTTCTTCGCCTCGCGGGTGACGGCGGTCTCGAGGTCGCCGTCCAGGCCCGCATCGTCTCCGGCGGCCCGGAAGCCGATGCCGCTGCGGCTGAGGCGCTCGTTCATCGCCTGGCTGCCCACGTTCGAGGTCAGCACGATGATCGAGCCGGTGAAGTCCACTTCCTCGTTGTTCGCCAGCACCAGGTGCCCGTCCTCGAGGATCCCCAGCAGGGTGTTCCACATCTTGGGGTGGGCCTTCTCGATCTCGTCGAACAGCACGATCGACAGGCGGCGCGGCGACTCGGGCGGGTACATGTCGGCCAGCCGGCCGCCGTCCTCGCAGATCATGCCGGAGCGCTTCTCCAGCGCCTTGAGGTGGTGCTTGTCGAGGTTCTCCTGCGCCAGCAGCGGCCGGATCTCGCCGCCCACGTAGCCCGGCGGCGAGCCGAGCAGCTTGGAGATGTTGTAGTGGGCCGAGAATTCCTGGCAGTTGATCCGGGTGAAGGCCCGGCGGTCGCCGAACAGGGACTCGGCCAGGCAGCGCACCGTCTCGGTCTTGCCGACGCCGGTCGGCCCCAGGAACATCATCGTGAGCAGGGGCCGCTCGGGATCGTGGATCCCGGCGATCAGGCGGCTGAAGCAGTCCGCGATCCTGTCCGTGGCGGCGGGCTGCCCCACGACCATGCGGTTCATGCGCAGACGAAAGCGACGCAGCTGCTCGTTGACCACACCCGTCTTAAGCTCGATCACGCAGCGTCTCCTCGGTTGGTCCGGCCGGACCGGATCCCCGTCGGTCTTCATGGCGGCGGGCGGACATGCAGAAGCCCGTCCTGCACACCTACATCGGTAGGCGGCGGACGGGCTTGAGGCGGAATCGCCGGGCGGAAATCAGTCCGCCGCGGGGGGCCTGGCCAGGTAGGGGGCCTGGACGCCGGCGGTGTCCTCGACCCAGCGGTCGTCCACGCGGGGCCGCACGGGGCTGTGCCGCTCCAGGTACTGCTCGAAGGCGGCGTCGATCGTGATCTGGGTCAGCTCGATGTCCTGCGCCGGCACGGTGGTCAGGAAGTCCAGGCCGCTGTTGCCTTCCATGAGGAAGGTGGTGGTGACCACCCGGTACATGCGGTCGGGATCCAGCGGCGCGCCGGCGATCTCCAGCTCGACGACCCGGTCGCCGTCGGGGCGCTGCTTGTTGTAGCGCATGCGGAGGCCCGAGACGCAGATGCCGCCCGAATCGCCGGCGACCTTGCGCTCGACCAGGGTCCGGATCAGGGAGCCCGGCATCCGCACCACGACCAGCTCGTTGCCGAAGGGCAGCACGCTGAAGACGTCGCGCGCCGTGATGTTTCCGGCCGGGACGTCGGCGCGCAGGCCGCCGAGGTTCTGGAACGAGAAGTCGGCGTCGAAGTACTCGCGCATCGCGTCGGTGACCAGGTTGCCCATCAGGGAGGCGCCGGGATCGCCGCGCGTGAGGTTGACCGCCGAGCTGCCGACGACCTTGCCCATCTCCGCGTCGGCCTTCGCGATGTAGGGCTGCAGGACCCGCCGCATCGCCGGGTCGGGCCACAGCTCGTCCTCGAAGAGCGTGATCAGGACGCCGCGGTCGTGCGGGCTCTCGTAGCCCAGCAGCGTGCGCGTGACGGGGTCGATCTTCAGGATGGCGTGGCCCACGCTCGACCCGTTGCCGAAGCTCTCGAAGCAGAGCGTGTGGGTCATGGGATCGATCCAGGGCTGCTCGTAGCCGCGGTGCGTGTGCCCGCCCACCGCGACGTCGATGCCCTCCACCGCGTTGACGATCTCCATGAGGTTCATGGCGCCGCCGGTCACCGTGCCGTACGCCCCGCCCTGGGACTCCGCCTGGCCGGTCTCGGCCTCGCCGCCGCCGACGATGCGCCGCCAGCCCTCCTGCGGGTCGAAGGGCAGGCCCTCGTGGATCAGCAGGAAGATGAGGTCGGCGCCGTCGGCCCGCAGCCGGTCGCGCCAGGTCTCGATGGCGGGCACCATGGGATCGAAGATCAGGCCCTCGATGTTCGCCGGGAAGGACATGTGCTCGGTGCCGGTGGTGATGATGCCGATGACGCCGATCTTCAGGCCGGCCCGCTCGAGCATGAGCGTGGGCACGCACCAGTCGACGATCTCGCCGTCCGCGGCGTCGCGCAGGTTGGCGCAGACGAAGGGGATGCGGGTGCCGTTGGCCAGGCGCTCGGTGTTGTCGCGGCCCATGTCGAAGTCGTGATTGCCCGGCACGATCACGTCGTAGCGGAGCTGCTCGAAGTACGCCATGACGGCGTCGCCCTTGGTCTTGGAGCCCACGGGCGTGCCCTGGAAGAAGTCGCCCACGTCGACCACCAGGACGGCCTCGCCCGCGGCGGCGGCCTCTTCGCGGACCCCGGCGAGGTAGGTCGCCAGCGATGCGCCGCCGCCCAGCGGCGGCGGGAACGACGGGTTCATGAAACGCGCGGGTTCCGGCGCGATGTGGCCGTGGACGTCGTTGGTCCAGATCAGGTGCAGCCGGACGGGACCCTGCTGCGCGTCGGCGGTCCCGGCCCCGCCGGGAGAGCCGGCGGCGGCGAGCAGGATGAAGGCCAGGGCCAGGGCCAGGGCCGCGGGCCGCTGGCGACGGGCGCAGATGCTCATGGTCACTCCTCGCGGGGGATCTTCCCCCCGGCTAGAAGGCGTAGGTCAGGCCCGCGCCCACGCGGAACCGGTTGTCCTCCACGCGCGACGTCGGCGCCACGGCGTACCCGGCCGGATAGGGGTACCAGTGCTCCTGGCGGCTGCTCAGCTTGCCCAGCTCCGCCGAGACGGAGAACATGCCGGCCGCGTAGGGGAAGCCCACGCCCGCGTTGAAGCTCGCCGTGCCGGCCTCGCGGTCGGCGTAACTGTCGAGGTGGCGGAAGCCGAAGCGCAGGGGCACGCCGTTGTAGAACGTGTGCTGCACGCCGATCTGCACGTCCATCGTGTTCTCGAGGCCGGAGCCGGCGGCCGCGTCGCGGCTGTCTTCCAGCTCCTTCCACTCGGTGTAGACGACGTCGGCGGCGAAGACGGTGCGGGGCTCGGAGCGCGGGTAGTAGGCGAGACCGGCCCGCAGGCGGCCGGGGTAGCGCACCGACACCCCCTCGACCGCGGCCGCGGGGGCGGCGGCGCCGAGCGTGGTGGTCGTGGTCCAGTCGCCCTCGACCTTCAGGGGGGTGTCCCAGGCCGCGCCCAGCACGAAGCGCTCGCCCGCGCACGCGCGCACGCCCAGGGTGGCGTTCATGCCGTCGGCCTCGTGCGACTCGGAGACCAGGTAGCTGTCGGCGGGGACCTGCACGTCGCGCCGGTTGAAGTCCAGGGTGCGGGTCCCGAAGACGTAGTGGACCGTGGCGCCCACCGAGACGCCCGGGCCGGGCTCCCAGGCCGCCCCCAGGCTCAGGTCGCGTAGGCTGCCGCCGCCGACGACCGAGCGCTCCTCGAGGATCTGGTCGTAGGGGTCGGCGGTGGTGCTCGGGTCGCGGACCTCCTCGCGGAACTCGTAGCCGAAGTCGTAGCGGCTGGTCAGGGCGGCCCCGACGCCGAGCCGCGGCAGGGCGCGGCCGGACAGGGCGAAGCCCGAGTCGAAGTCGTGGCTGCGGTTGCTGGCGATCGCCGTGTCGGTGATGTAGCTGCCGAAGCTGTCCCAGAGGGGCTGGAAGCGGTCTTCGTGGTCCTGGGCCAGCGAGCCGGCCGCATCCAGGCGCCAGCCGGCGGCCTCGCCGAGCATGGCGGGGTTCAGCACGGCGGAGAAGCCGCCGCGGAACAGCGCCGCGCCGGTGCCCGACATCGCTTCGATCTCCGGGTGCCGGAAGGTCGCGACGTCGCCGTAGGCGGCGTTCAGCGCCTGGCCGGCGCCGGCCGGCCGCGGCGTGGCGAGCGACAGCAGCGCGAGCAGCACGGCCGCCGCCGCGATGGCGCTGTGATTCCTGGTCGTGAGCATCATCGTCTCGATCTCCCGGTCAGAAGGTGTAGTCGAGCTGCATGCGGAACGTCGTCCAGTCCCGCGGCGCGTAGCTGCTCTCGATGTCGGCGCCGTACGCGTCCTGGTAGGCGCGCACGTCGAGGTAGGTCCGCGGGAGGTTGTGGTCCCGCGTCGCCTTCAGCTGGAAGAACAGCCGGTCCGACACGCGGCTCTCGATGCTGGCCCAGTTGCGGAAACCCCGGCCGTCGACGACCACGAACTCGTTGCCCTCGAAGTTCCAGACGAAGCCGTTGTAGATCTCGGAGCTGAGGCTCAGCGAGACGCCCGGCGACAGGCGGTGCTCGTACATCGCCTGGAACGCGTGGGCCGGCATGCCGGCGGTGCCGACGCCCGGGATGCCGTCATCCTCGTAGGGCGTCGTGCCCCCGTCGGGGGTGCCGCTGAGGCGCGCCCGCGGCGGGAACATCACGTTGCTGGTCATGTACATGAAGCGCAGGCGGTTCATGTCGCTCAGCAGCGTGATCACCTCGAAGCGCGACTCCCACGAGCGGAACCAGCGCACGTCGTCGGGGTTGGTCTCGCTGCGGCTGCTGAAACGGTGCCGCAGGCGGAAGCGCAGGTTGAACGTGGGCTGGTACTCCAGGCGCACCGTGTAGCGCTGCAGGTCGGCGTTGTCGGACTTGCGCTGCCACTGGTCGTATTCCAGCCCGTTGAGGATCAGCGTGCGGCTGATGCGGTAGCGCGTGGACAGGAAGACGCCCTGCTCGGGCTTCGGCTGCGGCGTGTTGACGGCCAGCCAGGAGTAGAGGTCGTCGTTCAGGCGGAACGGCGAATCCAGGAGGGTCTGCTCGTAGCGGTTGTCGTTCGAAAAGGCCCGGTTGTAGGGGTTGTCGAAGCCCAGGTCGTAGTCGCGGTACAGCGCCAGCAGGTTCAGGTCGTCCCACTGGGCGAAGGCGTTCAGGACCAGGGCGTCGGGGCTGTTCCCGTGGAACCAGCCGGCCTTCGGGTCCTGCAGCACGCCGTACTCGCCCTGCAGCGACACGTTGTCGAAGACCGTCTGGAACTCGGCGCCGTAGACGCGGCGGAACTTGTGCTCGGTGCGGGTGCCCGCCGCCGCGTCCTGCTCGACGCTGGTGTAGCCCGACCACAGCTCGCTGTCGCGGGCCTCCAGCAGGTCGCGGTCCACCAGGCTGTAGTAGCTGACCAGGGTGGACGGGTCGGCGTCGAAGGCCCGGTCGTACTTGGCCTCGTAGGCCGTCACGCCCACGAAGGAGGCGTCGTCGAGCATGAACTTCAGGTTGCCGCCGACGATGTCCTCGCGGAAGGCGTCGCGCTTCAGGAGCGTCGGGGTGTCCTTGAGCGCGCCGACGGCGTAGGAACGCCCGGCTTCGAAGGCCAGGTGGTCGCCCAGCCAGTCGTCGGTCGGCCGCGGCTTCATCACGATGTACTGGTTGACCGTCCCGTCAGGGTTCAGGATGCCGTCCTTGCGGTCCCAGGACAGGAACATCGTGCCGTGCAGGCGGCCGTAGCTGGCCTCGGCGGCCAGGCCGGTCAGGGCGAACTCGTGGCTGCGGCTGAGGTCGCCGCGCACGCCGATGGGCCGCTTGTTCCAGCCGAAACCGGTCTTGCGGCTCATCATGAAGTCCGTGTTGTCCATGATCAGGCCCTGGCCGAAGGCGACCCGGTAGTTGCCGAAGTACAGGCGCTTGAGGCGCAGGTCCCCGAAGCGGCGGTCGTCGACGCCGTAGTAGCCCTTCATCGTCTCGCGCCAGGAGTCCTCGCCCAGGCCGCGGTGCGTCAGCACGCCGGCCCGGAAGCCGTCGCCGAGGTTCAACGTCAGCTTCTGGGTCAGGTGGGCGTTCCCCTCGGTCAGCAGCGTGCCGGCCGTGATCTCGTCGGCGGAGGTCAGGCCGCCCGCGCCGGCGATGTCGCTGTCGTCGAGCACGTAGGGGGTGTCGTACCAGCGCAGCTGGTAGTTGCCGTGGATCCCGCTGCCCCGCTCGCCGCTCTGCGGCGCCCCGTAGACGACGAAGTCGCGGATGTTGCGGAAGGCGAAGTAGCTCAGGCCGTCGCTGCGCCGCAGCTGGCGGTCGTCGTCGAAGGCGCCGAGGCGCTGGCGCGCGCGCAGGATGGCCTTCGCGTCCACCGGCGACACGTTCTGGAACGACATGAGGTCGAACAGGTCCAGGCCGTTGATGTCGACGGGGTCGCGGATCAGGTCGAGGTACTCGTCGACCAGACCCTCGCTCGCGCCCTCCTGGCTCAAAAAGCCGCTGACCTGCTCGTAGGAGGCGGCCAGGCGGGCCATGCCGGCGTCCGTGGGCGCGGGCGGCAGGGTCATCACCAGGGGCTTGAGCGCGGCCAGGTCGGCCGGCGTCATGCCCGCGACCTCCATGAGGTCGTAGACGTTGTCGAAGAAACGGACGTAGGTCCGGTGGTCGTAGATCGCCCGCGCCAGCTCCTCGCTCACCGGCAGGCCGCGGATCTGCTCCAGCGACGCCTGGTTGAGGTCGAGCTTGCCGGCGGACGCCGACGCAGCCTGTGCGGCGGGAACGGCGGCCAGCATCAGCGCCGCCATCCACACCGCTGCGATCGTGTTCCTCACGGCGCCTCACCGCCCCAGGCGAAGGTCATCCCGAACTGGTGGCTGGGGGACAGCACCCCGCCGCCCGTCGAGAAGCCGTAGTCGACCGTGATCCCGCCGTAGCCGTAGCCGAAGCCGCCGGTCACCAGCGAGGGGTTGGTGGCCACGCCGCCGCGCAGGTGCAGGGCGCCCAGCGCCGCGAACTCGACGCCGCCGCGGTAGCGGGTCTGGCCGTCGAGCGTGTTGCCCACCTCGAAGGCGGTCGTCACGCCGTCGTAGGGCATGTAGGAGATCCCGCCCGTGAGCTGCTGCATGAGCTCTTCGCTGTCCAGGCCGATCTGGGGGTTGTTCAGGTTGCGGACCATCACGCCCAGGCGGGTGCGCTCGTGCAGGACGACCTGCAGGCCCACGTCCGCGCCCACGACGCTGGCGTGGCCGGGGTCCACGCCGCCGACGGTCTCGGCGTACTCGAGGTCGTAGAGGTTCAGCGCGGTGCCGAACCTGATCGTCGAGTGGAGGTCCTCGTACAGGGTCAGGCCGTGGGCCAGCGTGAACGTGCTCTCGGTCGTGAGGTCGACGTCCTGGTACGTCACGGCGAAGCGGCGGTAGCCGAAGCCGAGCGCGCCCAGGCGGGCCGACAGCGGCGCCACGCCGCCGAAGTACATCTGCTCGTTGAAGCTCAGGCCGTAGGGCTTCACGTAGGAGTTGCCCAGGGCGGGGCGCGTCTGTCCCGCCATCCCGGCCGGGTTGAAGAAGGGCGCGAAGGCGTCGTCGGCGACCGCCACGGCGGCGCCGCCCATGGCCCGCGCCCGCGGGCTGATGTCGACGTTCTCGAAGGCCGCCTGCGCCGTGGACGCGGCCAGCCCGAGCACGAAGGCGACGGTGATCGTTGCGCTGCGGATCATGCCTCTCAGCCTCCCCTAGTTGCTCAGGCGCGTGGACACCACGGCCGGTGCGGTCTTTTCGATCCTCTTGCCTGTCCTGGGGTCGGTCACCTGGAGGTGGACGACGTACATCCCGGCCCGGGCCAGCTCGTAGGTCTCGTTGCGCCCGTCCCACACCCTGATCGACGGCGTGTCGGGCACGATGGAAGCGTCTCCGTCGAAGCGCGAGTCGTAGAGGTGGCGCACCAGGCGGCCGTTCAGGTCGATGATGCGCAGCACCGTCTCCGCCCCGGGCGAAGCCGTGAACGTGATGCGGAAGCTCTCGCCGCGCGAGGCCAGGAAGGTCTGCGCCGGCACGCCCAGCGTCACCTCGCCGGAACCCTCGGGCATCGGGGGCGCGACCGGAGTCACGACCTGGACGCCCCACGTCGTAGCCAGGTTCTCGCTGGTCTCGTCGGCGCCCCCGAAGCCGTTGCTGCCGGACTGGGCCTGGCTGCCCTCGGTGGCGTCGAGGCGGACGTAGGCTTCGCCGCCGGAGTGCTCGGCCATGAACGGGTCGGGGTAGCCGGCTTCGGCGGCGTAGGTGCTGGCGCCGATGGTGATGCCGGTCTTGACCACCGAGTACGAGTTGCCCTCGCCCCAGATGAAGACGTCGATGTCGGTCACCAGGTCGCTGACGCCGTCCCAGAAGAACAGGGCCACGATCTCGCCGTTGATGTAGGTGCCCGTGTCCGAGAGGTTGGACAGCGTGGGCGCGGTGACGCCGTTGATGCTGCCGGGGAACACTTCGCGCAGGTCGGCGACGGAGTCCTCGTAGTCGTCGTCCTCGAACAGCTCGTAGTAGGGCATCACGCCCCAGGCGGAGAGGAAGCTCTGGCTGCCGCTGATCGAAACGGTGATCGTATCGCCGGCCGCCAGCACCGCGTCGTCGGGGAACTTCGCCAGGAAGTCGGTGAAGTCGCCGCCGCCGAGCGTGGCGCGCGAAGGCGTGCCGTTCGGCAGGTTCCAGTAGGCCTGGCTCTCGTAGTACACCGCGTCGGTCAGGTAGAAGTTGCGCAGCGGCACGTCGAAAGCGTTCGGGTTGCAGATCTCCACGAACTCCGCGGCGGTGCCGAGCGTGCAGACCTTGGTCATCAGCAGCTTGGCCAGGCCGTACCCGGGGACGATGATCTCGACCGTGTAGGTCGGGGCCTCGGCGGCGCCCCCCTGCGGCCAGACCGCCGACGCGCCGCCCGCGCCCGCGGCCGTCACGTACCAGGCCACTTCGACGCCGTCGGCCTGGGCGGGGATCGTGCCGCTCCAGGTGCCGTTGCCGTTGTTGGTGCAAGCGACGTCCGTGAACGCTCCCCCGTCCAGGGAGTAGCGCAGGGTCACGCTGGTGACCGCGGCCGTGCCGGTCACCGCGGCGGTCACCACGGCGTCCTCGCCCGGCTGCGGGTGCTGGGGCGCGAGCGTCGCCACGGTGACGGCCAGTTCGACCACCTCGTAGACGCCGGGCGTGCCGTCGGCGGCGGACCAGGTGCCGCTGACATTCTCGCTGGTCTCGTTGTGGCCCAGGGGGCCGTTGCCGCCGGCCTCGGTCTCGGTGCCCTCCCCCGGATCGAGCCGCTGGAAGCTGCCCAGGATGTCGTGGGTCAGCATGAACTGGTCCTGCGAGGCCACGGGCGTATCCGCGGCGTAGGTCGAGCCGTTGACCGAGACGCCGGTCTTGTCCACGCGGGCGCTCGTGCTCGAGCCCCACATGAACATGTCGATGTCGGTGACCAGGTTGCTGGCCCCGTCCCAGTAGTAGAGCACGACGATCTCGGCCGTGTTGGTCAGCGTCGCCCAGGCGCCGGTCTCGTCGCCCTGCAGGCTGCCCGGGAAGACCTCGCGCATGTTCGGGATCGCGTCCGCCGACCCGCCGTCTTCGCGGATCTCGAAGTCGGGCGCCGAACCCCAGACCGTCTGGAACTTGTCGCTGCCGGCCAGCGACAGTGTCAGCGCCTCGCCCGGTTCGATGGTCGCCCCAGCCGGGAAGCGGGCCTGGAAGTCGGTGAATGTGCCGCCGCCGATGGTCCCCGACGAGGGGTTGCCCGCAGGCAGCAGCCAGTAGCCCTGCGTGGTGTAGACCGCGTCGGTGACGTAGTAGTTGTCCAGTTCCACGGTCTCGTCGGTCGGGTTGTAGATCTCGATGAACTCGTGGTCGCTGCCCTGCACGCAGACCTCGGTCAGCAGCAGGTGCGGCGGGCTGTCGCCCGGGTCGGGCGGCTGCTGCACGGTGTAGGCGCGCACGTAGAAAGGCGCGCCGTGGGGCAGCGCGCTCGGGCCGCCGGCGGTGCCCGCGGCGGTCACGTACCACTGCACGACCGTGCCGGCCGGCAGGGCGGGGATCTGCGCGGTCCAGGCGTTGCCGGCGCCGGTGGCGGCCACCGTGGTCCAGCCGGCGTCGGTGCGCCAGTTCAGGGACACCGCGCTCGCGGCGTTGCCGGACGGGGACAGGACCGTCGCCGTCACGGTCACCGGCAGCGTGTTGTAGGGCGTCGCAGGCGAGGTCTCGGCCGCGGTCACCAGGGGCGTCGCGGGCGACGCGGTCCCGGTGGAGGTCGGGTCCTGGTCCGCGGCCACGTTCCAGGTCGCCGTCAGGTTCTCGCTGGTCTCGTCGTGGCCGGTCAGGCCGTTGCCGCCCGTGGCGGTCTCGGCGCCCTCGTCGGCGCTGAGTCGCTGGAAGCAGTCGCCATAGGCGTGGATCGTGGTGATCGCCTGCTGCGAACCCGGGGCGGTGTCGGCCAGGTAGGCGCTCGCGATGCTGTCGGCGTCGGGGCCGTCGACCGTCACGCCCGTCTTGTTGATGCGCAGGGAGGTGCTGGTCCCCCAGGTCAGGTAGTCCAGGTCGGCGACCAGGTCGGTCGCCCCATCCCAGTGGTACATCACCAGGGTCTCCGAGACGTCATCCAGCCAACCGCCGGTGGGGACCGTGTTGGTCGAGCCGTTGCCCAGTCCGAAACCGATGCTGCCGGGGAAGGCCTCGACCAGTTCGGGCACGGCGTCGGGCGCGATGCCGTCCTCGAACAGCTCGTAGTCGGGCAGCCGGCCGTGCGAGGTCTGGAAGGCCGCGCTGCCGCGCAGCGCCACCACCACCGACGCGCCCGGGGCCAGCGTCGCGCCCGCGGGGAAGCGCGCGTGGAAGTCGCCCGAGGAGCCGCCGCCGCCGGCGCCGCCGCCCGTGACGATGTTGTAGTAGAAGGTCGTCGCGTTGAGGCTGTTGCCCGCGTCGGTCAGGTAGACCTGCGCGAGGTCGGCCGCCGCGGCGCCCGCGTTGGTGATCTCGACGTACTCGCTGCCGTAGGACGTGACGCCCGGCCGCTCCTTGACGAGGACCTCGCTGATCAGCAGATGGTCGGCGGCGGCGTGGACGGTCGCGGCGAAAGCGACCGTCGCGACCAAGATGGCGATCCATGCGCCGCGGCGGGGGATCCTGGATTGGCTGGTCATCGGACCTCGCTCCCTTGCGGAGGGAAAACGTTGACGGGGATGATCTCGGTTGTGGGCCGTTGCCGGGCCGTTTAACATAGCCCAAGGCCGGGAGGGGACCAAGCGGAAAACGAGCCCTGTCAGACGGTCGGCACGTCGGCGGGAAACGCCCGTTTCAATTCTTCGGGCGAGGTCGCCGACCGCAGGGCTTCCAGGAAGCCGGGAGCCTTGACCTGCCGCACCAGCCTGGCCAGGAGCTTGAGCATCGTGCGCGGGTCCTGCTGCGGGCCCACGATCAGCAGCAGCACGTCCACGGGCGGCTCCCGCCCCTCGCGCGACAGGGGTCCGGCCAGCGTGGCGACCGCGAGCAGGGGCTTGGCGACCAGCCGGGTGCGGATGTGGGGGATGGCGACGCCCAGGCCGACGTTGGTGTCTCCGACGGCCTCGCGCGCGAGGATCTCCTGCCGCAGCGCCCGGTCGTCGGGCAGGCCGACGGCGCGGGCCACGGCCGTGGCGAGCACGCCGACGGCCTCTTCCTGGCTCGAGCAGGCCAGTCTCGGCAGCAGGCAGCCAGCGGGGATATGCGCGCGCAGGTCCATGGACCTAGACTAGTCGCCGGGACCGCGACTGTCCAGGAAGCGAACACGGGGCGATGAACCACAACGATCCCTTCCTGCCCATGACGTTGAAGCGACGCCTCGCGACGCGCCGCGACCGGCTCGTGACCGTGCTGCGCCGGACGATCTCGCCGCCGACCGCCGCGCCCCGCCGCGAGGGTCCGCCCAACCTCCTGCTGCTCGCGGTGGACACCCTGCGCGCCGACCACATGGGCGCCGCCTGCGCCGCAGGGCCGCTGACGCCCGCCATGGACGCCGTGGCCCGCGACGGCCTGCGCTTCGCCGACGCGAACGCGCCCGCGCCCTGGACGCTGCCCTCGTTCGCCAGCGCGTTCACGGGCCTGATGCCCTGCCTGCACGGCGCCGGGATGCGCGGCGGCCCGCGCAACATGGCGCAGCAGGCTCCCGCACGCCTGCGCGACGGCGCGACCACGCTGGCCGGTCACCTGGCCGGCCGCGGCTACCGCACCGGCGCCATCTATTCGAATCCCTTCGTGGGTTTCGGTCTGGCGGAGAGCTTCCAGGACCGGGTCTACCGCAACCACGCCGCGCCCGACGTCGCCGCGCTCGCCCTGGACTGGATCCGGCGCCGGGCGGACCGGCCGTTCTGCGCCTTCGTCCTGTTCAACGACGCGCACGAACCGACCATGCCGCCGCGCCGCCTGTATACTCCCCTGCTCGAGGCCGCGGGAGCCGGCGGCTACCGCGACGCGCAGCTGCGGGCGCTGGCCCGCTGGGGCGACGAGTCGGTCGGGGTCCCCCACCTCGGCCGGGCGGCCCTGCCGCTGGACGGGCCGGCCGCGCTGGCCCTGGCGGCCAAGAAGGCCCTCTACGCCGCGTCGGTCCGCCACGTCGACGAATCGCTGGGAACGATCCTGGACCGGCTCGAGGATTGGGGCCTCGCGACGAACACCCTGGTGATGATCTGGTCGGATCACGGCGAGGAATTCCTGGAGCACGCCGCTGCCGCGCGCCTCTGGGACCACGACCCGCGCGACCTGCGCGCCATCGGCCACGGCCACACCCAGTTCCAGGAACTGCTGCACGTGCCCTGGCTCGTGCGCGGGCCCGGCGTCCCGGCCGGCGCCGTCCGGGACCGGCCGGTCTCGCTCTGCGACCTGGCGCCGACGGCCGCCACCTGGCTGGACCAGCCGCCGCTGCCGCTGCCCGCGAGCGCGCCGGCGTCCCTGCTCGGCCGGGCGCAGCCCCGCGACGGCGCCGGGAATTCCTCAGCGGAGAGGATCCTGCTGTCGGAGGACATCGCCTACGGCCCGGACCTGGTCGGCGTGCGCGCCGGGCCGTGGAAGCTCATCGCCCGACGCCGCCCTTTGGCGCCGCTGGCGCTCTTCCATCTCATCGACGATCCGCGGGAGCTGCGCGACCTGAGCGCGGAACAGCCGCAGCGCCTGCAGGAACTGCTGGACGCGGCTGCGGTGTGGAACCGCGCCGGCGGCCCCGACGACGACGATCGCGGGGAGCCAGAGGCCGCCGGCGGGTGGGAGGATCTCGATGACAGGGTGCGGCGTCAGCTGACCGAACTCGGCTACGCCTGATCGGCTCCCGCCTTCGGCGGCGCCAGCGCGATGCCGGCCGCCAGCAGGTAGACCAGTCCCAGCTCGGGATCCCCGAACGTCCAGTCGAAGAATCCCGCGACGACCACGCCCGCCCAGACGCCCAGCGCGCCCAGCGCCCAGATGCGCTGCGCGGGCGGCGCGCGCGCGCCGGCGGGGCGCAGCGCCCGCCAGCGGCTTGCCAGCCGCCAGCCCAGACCCAGCAGGAACCAGGTCCCGAACACGAGGCCCGGCAGGCCCCAGATCACCGCGAGCATCAGGAAGTTCTGATGGAGGTGGCGGACGTGAGTGGTCAGGGTGGCGCCGGGCACCACCACCAGCGCGGGCGTGAGCGGCGCGAGGTTGCGGTCGCCGACGCCGACGACCGGGTGTTCGCGCACGAGGTCCAGCCCGGCCCGCCACAGGACCAGCCGCTGCGCGTTCGTGGCGTCGTTCGGGTCGGTCACCGACCACAGCCTGTCGCGCAGGTGCGCGGGCGAAAGCGCGACGCCCGCCGCCGCCAGCAGGACCAGCGGCAGGATCAGGCGCGGCCGCGAGAGCAGGGTCATCAGCCCGAAACCCGCCGCGGCGCCCAGCCAGGCGCTGCGCGACTGGGTCAGGGCGAGGGCGACGAGCAGCGGCACCAGGACGGCGCCGGCCGCCAGGCGCAGCCGGCGTCCGGGTCCCAGCAGCGCGACGGCCCCCGCCAGCAGGGCGACCGCCATCACGAGCCAGCTCGCGGTGATGATGCTGTGCTGGATCATGCCGATGCGGTGCGCGTAGTCGCCGGGGAGCACCGACTCGACCGTAACGCTGTACACGGCGTTGATCGTCGCGCCGAGCGCGAGCGCGGCCAGCACGGCCCAGCGCCGGCGTTCGCCGGTCACGTAGCCCGCACCCAGCCACAGCGGGACGAAGAGGTAGAAGCGGCGCGCGTTGCGCAGGCCCTCGTGCGGCACGTCGGACAGCGGGATCGTCGCCAGCGCCCAGACCAGCAGCAGCAGGAACGGCAGTTCGAGCCCCGTGCGCGCCGGCCGGTCGCGCCGCGACGCCACCCGCACGAGCGCCGCCAGCAGGGCCGCGCCGAGCAGCAGCTGGGCGATCGCCACCGACAGCATCGACGCCAGCGCCGTCAGCAGCAGCGCCGCGAACACGATCCCGTCCCCCGCCCACCACCGGCTCCGACCCGTCACCGCGTCCTCCCGCTGCGAACCGCCCGACTCCCGGCGCGACGCCCCGGATTATTCACGAATGCCCGCCGCAAGGAAGCACAAATCGCCCCCGCCGCCGGAGCGCCCGGAAGACAGGCGCGCCGGGCCCGGAATGTGCCCCGCGCGCGACCCCGGCGATGGGGGCCATCGTTACCCGTTCACGCGACGGTCTTCGGCGCGAGCCGCTGCGCGACCTGCCGCGCCAGCTCCAGGAATGCCGTTCGCGTCGGGCTCTCCCCCGCCTCGACCACGGGCGCCCCGGAATCCCCACCCTCGCGCGTCGCCGGATCCAGCGGCAGTTCCGCGAGCAGGGGCACCCCGAACTCGTCGGCGACCGCGCGGCCGCCGCCCTTGCCGAAGATGTGGTAGTCCTTGCCGTTGTCCGGGCAGTGGAAGTAGCTCATGTTCTCCACCACGCCCAGCACCGGCGCCCCCACCTGGCCGAACATCTGGATGCCGCGGCGCACGTCCGCCAGCGCGAGTTCCTGCGGCGTGGTCACCATCACCACGCCGTCGACCGGCACCTGCTGGACCAGGGTGAGCTGCGCGTCGCCGGTGCCCGGCGGCATGTCCACGACCAGGTAATCGAGATCCGACCAGACCACGTCCTTGAGGAACTGGCGCACCGCCGCCATGACCATCGGCCCGCGCCACACCACGGCCTGACCCGGCGGGACCAGCATGCCCATCGAGATGCACTGCAGCCCGTGCGCGACGACGGGGCCGATGGCCTTCTCGCCCAGCGCCACGGGACCTTCCTGCGTGCCGAGCATCGTGGGCAGCGACGGCCCGTAGATGTCCGCATCCATCAGCCCGACGCGGTGCCCCAGCGCCTTCAGGGCCAGCGCCAGGTTCACCGCCACCGTCGACTTGCCCACGCCGCCCTTGCCGCTGGCCACCGCGACGATGCGCTTCACGCCGTCGAGGCGGGCCCGGTCGGCCCAGGGATCGGGGTTGGGCGCCGCGCGCCTGGGCGGCGGCGCGGGGCTGTCGACCGCGACGCGCACCTCGCGCACGCCCGGCAGCGCGCGCACGCGCGCCTCGACCAGCCCGCGCACGGCGTCGATGGTCTCCTGCTTCTCGGTGGTGTGCTTGATCCGCACCTCGACCAGGCCGTCGGCGACCCGCACGTCGCCGATCAGGTCGATCTTGACCACGTCGACCCGGGTGCCGGGCACCAGGACCTCGCGCAGGGCGTCGCGGACGGACTGCGCCGTCGGCTGGGGATGCGTCACTTCGGACCTCCGGACGTCGCGGGTGTGCCGACCCGGGCTTCGCCCCGGGGCCGGCGCGTGCTAGTCTGCACGCGATGTCGGATCCGCCGCAACCAGGGAGCCGCGGCCATGCGCAAGCTAACGGCGACGATGATCGTGCGCAACGAGGAACGCCGGCTGCCGGCGTGCCTCGCTTCGCTCGCGGGCGTCGCCGACACCCTGGCGGTCGTGGACACCGGCAGCCGCGACGGCACCCTCGCCCTGCTGGCCCGCGAGCAGATCGCAGGACGCTTCACGGTGCGCCTGGCCGAAGCGACCATGGACGGCTTCGGCACCGCACGCCGCCGCGCCCTGGCGCTGGCGGACACGCCCTGGTCGCTCTGGATCGACGCCGACGAGCGTCTTTCCGCCGAACTGCGCGACGAGCTGCGCCGGCGCCTGGCGGACGGTTCGCTCGAAACCTGCGACGCCTGGCGCATCCCCGTCGATGCGCACGTGCTGGGCCGGCGCATGACCTGCCGCGAACTGGCGGGACGGCCCCACCTGCGCCTCTTCCGCACCGCGGCGGCGGCGTTCGACGACGCGGCGGTCCACGAGGGCGTGGTCCTGCAGCCCGGCGCGCGGATCGGCGACCTCGCCGGCGTCCTCGACCACCACACCATGACGTCGTGGCGGGACTACCTGCGCAAGGTCGACCGGTACACGCGGCTGGAAGCGCGCTCGGGTTCGCGGACGCGGGCGGCCTGGCACCTGTGGATCGCGGCGCCGGCGACGTTCTGGCGGCAGTACGTGCGGCGCGGTTGCGTGCGGGACGGCTGGGCGGGTCTGGTGTGGGCGGGGACATCGGCGCTGGGCGCCGTGATGCGGGACGCGCGGATCCTCGCGCGGCGGCGCTAGGACTTGTGCGCCGTCAGCTCCGACTGCAGGTATTCGAGGCGCTCGAGGAAGCTAGCGCGCGCGCCGGCCAGGGCCTGCGCCGCCAGCTCGCGGTAGTGCTCGATCCCGGCCAGCAGGTTCTCCCGCACGCGCATCGCCGCCTCGGCGCCCTGATCCTGGCGGTCGGATGCGGCCTCGCGCAACCGGTCCAGGTGCAGGCTCAGCTCCTTGAGCAGCATGTGGGGGCGTTGCTCGGCCAGAGGCAACCGGCCGCGGCCGTAGATGTGGTCGATCATCTCGCGCAGGCTGGCCGACCGCGTGAAGTAGGCCGCGTTGGGACCGCAGCAGACCGCGGTGCGGGCGTCGGGGTCGATCCCCGAGGGCAGGGTCGCGCCGCCGGCCAGATCGTGGCAGATGCACGCCTTCACCACCACGTCGTCCGTCTGTTGCGCGCGCGTGGCCGCGTCCAGCCCGGCATCGTCGATGTCCTGCAGCTTGCGCCGCTGGTAGGCGCGGCTGGCCGTGCAGATCGGCACCTTGGTGAATTCGGTGTTCGAGACCAGGAACCCCTTGGGGCAGGCGCTGCCCGGGTGGCCATCGTCGATCCGCTGCAGCCGCAGCAGCTCGCTTTCCGAGTTGCGCAGGC
Organism: Candidatus Latescibacterota bacterium; assembly: GCA_030658975.1. GTDB lineage: Bacteria > Krumholzibacteriota > Krumholzibacteriia > LZORAL124-64-63 > LZORAL124-64-63 > PNOJ01. The sequence goes on along the minus strand of JAUSBL010000040.1, from coordinate 15,677 downwards.
TCCAGAACGGGACGCCCAGCGGCGAGCTGTCGCTCAGGTGGATGTCGTCCTCGCCGGCCTTGCAGAGCCGGTCGAGGTGGATCGGGTCGATGTTGACGGCCTCGGGCACCATCAGGAAGGGGGTGCCCCAGCCGGTGCCGTCGACGCCGTAGTGGCGCAGCAGCAGTTCGTTCTCCTCGGCCGTGCCGATGCCGCCCTGGACCGTGACCCGCTGCTCGGGGGACGTGGCGGGCACGGCGCGCCCGAGGGACGCCAGCGCCGAGGCCCAGCTCTCCCGCAGCTGCGCGGACAGGCGCGCGCGCTCCCGGCGGAAATCCTCGAGGACGGGACCGAGCAGCGTGCCCGTCCCGCCGAAGGCGTGCCCGCCGCAGTTGAGGCCCGACTCGACCCGGAATTCGGAAACCCAGAGCCCCTTCTGGGCCAGCAGCCGGGCCTGGACCTGCGCCGACCGGAAATCGCTCACCTTCAGCACGATCCGCTTGCGGAAGTCGCCGCCGCGGTCCGGGAAGAAATCGTCGAACTCGGCCAGGTAGGCGAAGAGGCGGCGGTTCACGCCCGCCGACAGGACCACCGAGGAGCGCAGCCGGCTGCGGGCGTAGCCGCGCAGCGCGCTCATCGCGTCGGTGAAGGCGGGGCCCAGCGGCAGACCGTGGCGCAGCCGGACGCGGTCGAGCTTGGTCATGATGTTGACGTCGATCCCGCCGGCCACGACCGCGCCGCGCAGTTCCTCCTGGAGCCTGGCGCGGGCGGGGCCCGTGGCCTCCAGCATGCGCTCGTAGGCGGCGCGCAGCGGCGACCCCGGCAGCATCTCGAAGTAGCGGGTGATCTCGCTGCCCGTCTCGAAGACGGCCCCGCGCACCTGCTCGATCTGGCGGTCGACCACCTCCGCGAGCAGGTCGAGGTAGCGCGTGATCCGGTCGGCGCGCGCGTCCTCGGCGTCGGACGGGACGGCCTCGAAGCCGCGGCCCTCGCGGCGGCACACCAGTCCGCGCATCTGCTCGAGCAGGATGTCGTCGACCAGGGAGACCACCGAGGAGATCCCGTAGCGGGCCACCTTCAGCGGCGTATCCACGGTGAACCCCGTCCCCATGACGGGGATGTGGAAGCTGTGGACGGGGTGGGTCAGCGGATGGGTCAACCGGTATGTCCCAGGGATGCGAGGGCGGCCGCCTCGTTGTCGTAGGTCTCGAACACGAGCTTGAGCTGCGTGACGTTCAGGATGTTGTCGATCCGGCCGCTCACGTCGCAGATCCGCATCTGCCCGCCGTTCTTCTTCAGCGTGTGGTAGCCGGAGACGAGCACGCCGAGGCCCGTGGAGTTGATCCAGTTGACCTTGCCCATGTTCAGGACCACGTCCACGTAGCCCTCGTTGATGAGGGTCTTGATCTGGCTGTGGAACAGCTCGTGGTCCTCGCCGCCCATGATCTTGCCCGACAGTTGCAGGATCATGACTTCGCCCTGGGGTTTCTCGGTAATCTTCACGCGGGTCCTCCCGTGGGGTATAGGGGCGCACGGACGCTGCCGCACGACGCCCTAACAGAATGATGCCGAACGCCCCCCAATGCAAGTAGGCAGATCCCACATGCCGAGGCCGGGGACGCGTTCCGGGCACCCTTGACCCGTACATCCTGTCGTGACAGGGGTGTCCTGGAGGCCCCGCAGCCAGGATGGCGGAGGGGCCGGAAGGTCAAGCGTTCCGGGCACAGGAGGTGCCCGGAACGTGTCCCCTGTCACGACAGGATGTACGGAAAGCCGGAACGCGTCCCCTGTCACGACAGGATGTACGCAGAGTAGGGGGAGGATACATGGAAGTCAGGGCCGTGATCTGATAGGATGCGGAAGGTCGGTGATCGCAAGGGGGTTGAGCGATGATATCCGCCGCCGTGCGTCCGAGCGCCCTGGCAGGTTCGTGGTATCCCGGTTCGCCCCAGGCCTTGCGGAAGCTCGCGGCGGGGCTGCTGGCCGGCGCGGAGCCGGAACGACTGCCGGCGGGCAGGCCCGTGGTGCTGATGGTGCCCCACGCCGGATACGCCTACTCGGGTCGGGTGGCGGGGCGGGGCTGGGGGCTGCTGCGCGACCTGGTGAGCGGATACCGGCGCATCGTGATCCTCGCCCCCAACCACCACGCCGCGCTGTCCCGCATCTCGACGCCGCGCTGGGACGCCTACGCCACGCCGCTGGGCGAGGTCGCCCTGGACCGGGACGCCTGCGAGCACGTCGCCCACAACGCGTCCTTCACCCGGGACACCCACGCCCACGTCCGTGAACACGCGGAGGAGATCCAGCTGCCCCTGCTGCAGGCACTGACCGCAGCGCCGCCGCCGATTGTGCCGCTGCTGGTGCCCCGCCTCTCGCGGGCCCTGCGCTACGTGGCGGCCGAGGCGTTGGCGCCCTGGTGCGACGGCTCCACCCTGTTCGTGATCTCGACCGACCTGACGCACTACGGCTCCGTCTTCGGCTACATCCCCTTCCGCGACAGCGTGCCGGACCGGCTGCGCGAGCTGGACCAGGGCGTCCTGGACGCCGTCCTGGCCTGGGACGCCGAAGCTCTGCTCGAGTACGGACGGCGCACCGGCATCACCATGTGCGGCCTGGAGGCCGCCGCCCTGGTGATGTCGCTGCCCTGGCCGCAGCGCCCGCGCGCCGCCGTGATCGACTACGCCCGCAGCGCGGACCGCGACGGCGACTACACGCTCTCGGTGAGCTACGCCGCCGCCGTCGCCTGCCTGCCTCCCGTGGTGGCCGCATGAACACGCCCGCGCCGCTGACGGCGCAGGAGCGATCCCTGCTGCTGAGGCTCGCGCGCGCGACCCTGAACGGGGCGGTCGCCGGCGAACCGCCGCCGCGGCCGCGCGCCTTCGCCGAAGCCGCGGGCACGGCCCTGAGCCCGCCCCTGCTCGAGCAGCGCGGCGCCTTCGTGACGCTGCAGCGCCACGGTCATCTGCGGGGCTGCATCGGCGACATCGTCGGCACGGCGCCCCTGTGCGACGCCGTGATCGCCAACACCCTGGCAGCCGCCTTCCGCGACCCGCGCTTCCTGCCCCTGACCGCGGACGAACTGCCGGGCCTGACGCTGGAGATCTCGGCCCTGACGCCGCTGCGGCCCATCGCGGACTGGAGCGGGATCGAGGTGCCCCGCCACGGCGTCGTGCTGACCCACGGCCACGCAAGGGCGGTGTTCCTGCCCCAGGTCGCCGCCGAGCAGGGCTGGGACCGCGAGACGCTGCTCGGACAGCTCAGCCTCAAGGCCGGCCTCGAGTCCGGAGCCTGGCGCCGCGGCGCCCGCTTCCACATCTTCGAAGCCGAGGTCTTCGGCGAGGATCCGTCGCGGGGCTGACGCCCGGCCCGGCGACTTGGTGCAGGAGGCACGATGAACAGCCTGGTGATCGGCGGCCTGGTCGCCGTCTGGCTCGTATTCGGATACCGCTGGTACGGGGGCCGCATCGCCCGCCGTCTGATCGGTCCCGACGACAGCCGCGTCGTGCCGAGCCGCAGCCGGGCCGACGGCGTGGATTTCCAGGCGACGCGCACCCCCGTCCTGTTCGGCCACCACTTCTCCTCGATCGCCGGCGCCGGTCCCATCGTGGGCCCGCTGCTCGGCGTGCTCTACTTCGGCTGGGCGGCGGCGCTCGGCTGGATCGCCCTGGGCTCGGTCCTGATGGGCGCGGTCCACGACTACGTGGCGCTGATGGCGTCGGTCCGCAGCGGCGGCGTCTCGATCGGCGAGATCGCGCAGTCCACGCTGGGCGGACGCGCGCGTCTGATCCTCTCGGTCTTCCTGTGGTGCACCCTGGTGATGGTGGTCGCGGTCTTCGGCGTGATCACCGCCCAGACCCTGGTCAAGGAACCGAGCATCGTGATCCCCACCTTCGGCCTGATCGCGGTGGCGGCGTTGTTCGGGGCGGGCGTGCTGCGGCCGGGACGGCCGCTGCTGCCCTTCACGCCGCTGGCCCTGGCCGCGCTGGCCGGCCTGGTCTGGCTGGGGGTCCGCCTGCCGGTCGTGCTGCCGCCGGAGGTGTTCGGGATCCCGGCCCAGACGTTCTGGTTCTGGATCCTGATGGTCTACTGCGTGCTGGCTTCGACGCTACCGGTCTGGCTGCTCCTGCAGCCGCGCGACTACCTGAGCACCTGGATCCTCTCCCTGGGCATCGGCGGCGGGGTGCTGGGACTGATCGCGCTACATCCGGCGCTGGAGGCGCCGGCCTTCACGGGTTTCCGGTCGCCGACCCAGGGACCCCTGTGGCCCATGCTGTGCGTGATGATCGCCTGCGGCGCCATCTCGGGGTTCCACTCCCTGGTCGCCGGCGGCACCACCAGCAAGCAGATCTCGCGCGAGAGCGACGGGCTGCGCATCGGGTTCGGCGCCATGATCCTGGAAGCGGGGCTGGCGGCCCTGGTGGTGCTGATCGCCGCCGGCGCCCTGACCTGGGACGCCGGCGCCTCGCCCGCGGCCGGCAGCCTGCAGCAGCTGATGGACCCGGCGGGCGGCGGCCCCATCGTCGCCTTCGCCACGGGCTTCTCCCGGCTGACCGACGCCCTGCCCCTGCTGGGCGCGTCGGTCGGTCTGTTCTTCGGCATCCTGATGATCAACGCTTTCGTGATCACCACCCTGGACACCTCGACGCGTCTGGCCCGCTTCGTCCTGCAGGAACTCGTCCGGGGCGCCCCGGTCCTCGGCAACCGGTGGGGCGCCACCCTGATCACGGTGCTGGCGGCCGGCTGGCTCGGCGCCAGCGACAGCTACCACCGGATCTGGCCGGTCTTCGGCGCGTCGAACCAGCTGGTGGCGGCGCTCAGCCTGCTGGTCGTCTCGAGCTGGCTCGTCGGGCTGCACAAACCGCGCGCGGCCACCCTCGTGCCCGCGCTGTTCATGCTGGCGACGACGATCGGGGCCCTCGGCTGGCAGATCGCGGGATTCCTGCGCGACGGGGAGGGACTGCTGGCGGGCATCGCCGCCGGACTGATCGCCATGGCCCTGTTCCTGGCCTGGGAAGCGCGATGGCTGTTGAGCAGGAACGGGAAGCCGGCCCGCGGACCGCGAGGGGCCTCTCCGGCCTGACGTAAATTTATTGGTATGCGGCTGGGAACCCGTATATGTTCGGGGCCGACTGCGCCCGCAAACGAGAACGGCTTTCAATTCTCACAGCCGACGGTTCAACAAGGAACACGGAAACATGGGTCTGCTGGACAAGGTCGCCCAATTCACCACGGCCAGGGAATTGCAGGCCGCCGGGCTGTACCACTTCTTCCGGGTCATCGAATCGGCCCAGGAGAACACGGTGCGGATCGGGGGCCGCGAGGTCATCATGCTCGGGAGCAACAACTACCTGGGCCTGACGAACCACCCGCGGGTGAAGGAAGCCGCCAAGCTGGCCCTGGACAAGTACGGCACCGGCTGCGCCGGCTCGCGGTTCCTGAACGGCACCCTGGACATCCACCTCGAGCTGGAAGAGAAGCTGGCGCGCCTGGTCGGCAAGGAGGCCGCCCTGGTCTTCTCGACGGGCATGATGGTCAACCTCGGCGCGATCTTCGCCCTGGTCGGCCGCAACGACACCGTCATCGTCGACCGCACCGACCACGCCTCGATCATCGACGGCACCCGCCTGAGCTTCGGGCAGGTCAAGAAATACAAGCACAACGACATGGCGTCGCTGGCGCACACGCTGGACGTCTGCACCACCGACGGCAAGCTCATCGTCGTGGACGGCGTGTTCTCCATGCACGGCGACATCGCGAAGATCCCGGAGATCCTGGACCTGGCCGAGCGCCACGGCGCCGTCCTGATGATCGACGACGCCCACGGCGTGGGCGTGCTGGGCGCGCAGGGTCGCGGCACCGCCAACCACTTCGGGGTCACCGAGCGCGTGCCCCTGATCATGGGCACCTTCAGCAAGTCCCTGGCCTCGGTCGGCGGCTTCATCGCCGCGGACAAGGACACCATCCACTTCATCCAGCACCTCGCCCGCTCGCTGATCTTCTCGGCGAGCATGCCGCCGGCTTCGGTGGCCTCGGTCTCGGCCGCGATCGACGTCATGATCGAGGAGGAGTGGCGCCTCAAGCAGCTGTGGCGCAACACCGAGGTCATGATGGAGCGGCTGCAGGACGCCGGCTTCGACACCGGTCCCTCGAACACGCCCATCATCCCGGCGGTCATCGGCGAGGACCTGATGGCCTTCCAGATGTGCGGGCGGCTGTTCGAGGAGGGCGTCTTCGTCAACCCCGTGGTCTCCCCCGCCGTGGAGAAGGGCGGCGCCCTGATCCGCCTGAGCCTCATGGCCACCCACACCGAGGACGAGGTGCACCGGGCCATGGACATCATGACCCGCGTGGGCCGCGAGCTGGGCGTCGTCTGACCCGATCCGCCGAGGAGACCGCATGGGCGTCGCGATCACCCCCGTCGCCGGCAAGCGCGACCTCGAGGCGTTCCTGCAGCTGCCGTACACCGTCTACGCCGACGACCCCCACTACGTCTTCCCGCTGCTGAAGCAGCTGCGCGAGTTCCTCGACCCGGCCCACAACCCGTTCTTCCGCCACGCCGAGACCCGGCTCTGGCTGGCGCGCCGGGACGGACGGGTCGTCGGCCGCGTGGGCGCCTGCGTCGACCGCTACCACAACGAGCACTGGCACGAGACCACGGGCTTCTTCGGCTTCTTCGAGTGCGAGCGGGACCGCGCCACGGCCCACGCCCTGCTCGACACGGCCCGGGACTGGCTGCGCGGGCAGGGCATGACGGTCATGCGCGGGCCCCTGAACTTCACGACCAACCACGACCACCCCGGCCTGCTGATCGCGGGCGAACCGTCGTCGCCGGTCACCGGCATGGCCTACAACCCGGTCTGGTACCAGGACCTGCTGGAGTCGTACCCGGGCCTGGCCAAGAGCCGGGACCTCTGGGCCTGGCGCATCACCGCCGACGGGATCAGGCTGCCGGAGCGCATGGTCGAGAACGCGAAGCAGGTCTTCCGGGGCGAGAGCGACCTCAGCGTGCGGCCGATCAACAAGAAGGACTTCCGCAACGAGGTCGAGCTGATCCGCGATCTCTACAACCGCTGCTGGCACGAGAACTGGGGTTTCATCCCCATGGACCCCGACGAGTTCCACTTCTCGGCCCGCGAGATGAAGACGATGGTCAACGAGAACCTGCTGCTGATCGCCGAGTGGAAGGGCGAGCCGATCGGGTTCAGCATGACCGTCCCGGACTTCAACCTGGCGCTCAAGCGCGTCCGCGGCCGCCTGTTCCCCTTCGGGATCTTCCGCTTCCTGGCCGACCGCAAGAAGATCGTGTATGCGCGCACCCTGCTGCTGGGGGTGCTGCCCGAGCACCGCCACAAGGGCGCCGACGTACTCATGGTCCTGCGCAGCTACAAGGCCGCGGTCAGGGGCGGCATCACCGCCGGCGAGTGCAGCTGGATCCTCGAGAACAACACCGCCATGAACCGCATCCTCGAGAAGCTCGGCGCCGGCGTGTACAAGACCTACCGGATCTACGACCTGCCGCTGTCATGAACGCGGACACGGGCACGCGCGGTCTGGTGGCGTTGACCGGCGCCACGGGTTTCCTGGGCAGCCACATCGCCGACCTGCTGCTGGCGCGCGGCCACGCCGTGCGCGCCGCGGTGCGCCCGACCAGCGACCGCCGCTGGCTCGACCCGCGCGTCGCGACCGTGACGGCGGTGCTCGCGCCCCCGCGCGGTCTGCCCGACGACGCCGACACCGCCGGCCTGGACGACCTGGTGCGCGGCGCCGGCGCCGTCCTGCACTGCGCCGGCGTGGTGCGCTCGCCCGACGACGACGGCTACCGGCGCGGCAACGTCCTGAGCACGCGGCGCCTGCTCGAGGCGGCCGCGCGCGCGGGCACCGTGCGCAGCTTCGTGCTGGTCTCGAGCCTGGCCGCGTCGGGCCCCGCCGGGCCGGAGCGCCCGCGCCGCGAGAGCGACCCCTGCGCCCCGATCACCGGCTACGGCCGTTCGAAGCTGGCCGCGGAGCAGCAGCTGGCGGGCGACTGGCCGCTGCGGACCTGCGCGCTGCGGCCGCCGGCCCTCTACGGTCCGCGCGACCGGGCCTTCCTGGAACTGTTCCGCGCGGCGAAGCACGGCTGGACCGCGCAACTGGGCAACGTCCGCGCCCTGTCGCTGCTGGACGGCCGCGACGCGGCCGCGGCGGCGGTGCTGCTGCTGGAGGACGAGCGGGCCCGCGGGCCCTGGTTCGTCGAGGACGGCGCCGTCCACGACACGCCCGCGCTGGCCGCCGCCCTGGGCGCCGCCTGGGGCCGCCGCGTCCGCTGCACGCATCTGCCGGTCGACATGCTGCGGCTGGCCGCGCGGATGGTCGGCCGGGAGCGCGCCGAGACGCTGCCGCTGCTGGCCGCCGACCGCCTGCGCGACGCCGCGGCGCCGGGCTGGGTCTGCGACGGCTCGCGCCTGCGCGACGAACTGGGCTTCGGCGGCGCGCGCGACCTGGCGAGGGGTTTCGCCGAAACGCTGGACTTCTACCGGCGGGAAGGATGGCTCCGTGCGCCGTAGACTGCAGGCGCTGGCCCTGTACCGCATCGAGCTGGACCGCTGGGCCGTGGTGTACCTGGTGGTCAGCGGCATCTATCCGCTGCTGCGGCCGGACGTCGTGGCGCGGCCCTACGAGCGCCTGGTCTGGCACCTCTGCGCGGCCCTCTTCGTGTGGTTCCTGCCGCCGCTGGCCCGCATGTCGCGCTCGGCCCTGGTGCGTTTCCTGGGCGAGATCTACCTGCCGTTCGGATTCCCGCTGTTCTACGCCGAGATGGAGTACCTGGGCATCGTCTTCCACGGGTTCCACGACAGCTTCGACCCGGTGCTGATCGGCTGGGAGGAGAGGATCTTCGGCCTGCAGCCGAGCCTGGCCTGGAGCCGGGCCTGGCCCTGGCCTTGGTTCCACGAGCTCATGGAGGCGGCCTACTTCAGCTACTACGCACTGGCGCCGCTGGTGCTGGCGATGATCGTGCGCGACGGAAGCCTGCCCGCCAACCGGCGCTGGCCCGCGATCCGCGCCTTCGCGCGCGACCTCGGCGGCGTGATGCTGCTCTGCTACACCCTGTACACGTTCTTCCCGGCGTGGGGGCCCAAGTACTTCCGCACCGGCCCGATCCCGGTCGAGGGCTGGATCTTCACCGACATCATGCACTACATCCACGCCAACGGGGCGATCCTGGGCGCCGCCTTCCCGAGCAGCCACGTCGCCGCCTCGATGGTGGCCTGGTGGCACGTCTGGCGGCTCTTCCCGCGCCACCGCTGGTGGATGTCGACCCTGTTCGTTCTGCTTTGCGCCTCGACCGTCTACTGCCGCTACCACTACGTGGTGGACGTCATCGGCGGCCTGATGCTGGGCGCGCTGGTGCTCTGGGCCGGCGAGCACCTGAACGAGACGGGGCGCCGCCTGCCCTGGCGCTCGTGGCGGCCGCCGTCGCCTCCGCGTCCGCGCTGGACGCGCCGCTAGCGGACCTCGCCCGCGGGCCCGCCCTTCACGATGTTGGTCGCCAGCGCGATCATCCCACCCACGTCGCTGAGGTTCGCCGGCAGGACCAGCGTGTTGCCCGCCTTGGCCAGCTTGCCGAACTCGTTGACGTACTGCTCGGCCACGCGCAGGCGCATGGCCTGGTCGCCGCCCGGGGTGCTGAGCGCCGAGGCGACCTGGCGCAGGCCCTCGGCGGTGGCCGTGGCGACGGCCAGGATGGCCGCGGCCTCGCCCTGCGCCTCGTTGATCTGCTGCTGCTGGTTGGCCTCGGACTCCTTGATGACCCGCTGCTTCTCGCCCTCGGCCCGGTTGATCTGGGCGTCGCGCTCGCCCTCGCTGGTGAGGATCGTGGCGCGCTTCTCGCGCTCGGCGCGCATCTGCTTCTCCATGGCGCTGAGCACGTCGCGCGGCGGGTTGATGTTCTTGATCTCGTAGCGCAGCACCTTGACGCCCCACGGGTCGGACGCCTTGTCCAGCTCCTGCACCACCTGCTGGTTGATCGTGGCGCGCTCCTCGAAGGTGCGGTCCAGGTCGATCTTGCCGATCTCGCTGCGCAGCGTGGTCTGGGACAGCTGCGTGATGGCGAAGTTGAAGTCGGAGATGCCGTACGACGCGCGCTGCGGGTCGAGCACCTTCAGGTACAGCACGCCGTCGACGCCGACCTGCACGTTGTCGCGCGTGATGCAGACCTGCTCGGCGATGTCGAAGGCCCGCTCCTTGAGGCTGTGCTTGTAGGCGACCTTCTCGACGAAGGGCACCAGGATGTGGAAGCCCGCCTGGATGGTCTTGCGGTACTTGCCCAGGTATTCCACGATGTAGGCGGACTGCTGGGGCACGACGATCGCGGTCCTGGCGATCACGATCAGCACCAGGAATACGACGACGACGGCGGCGATCATGGTGTCCATGGCGTCCTCCGATGAAGGCGGTTGGCGGTTCGGTTCACTCGGCGCGGACGAGCAGGGTCAGCCCGTCCACTCCCTTGACCCGGCAACGGGCGCCGGCGGCCAGGTCGCTGTCGCCGTCGTTGCGGGCGTCCCAGGCCGTGCCGCGCAGGTCGACGCGCCCGCGCGCGCCTGCCGGGATCGGCGCCTGGGCGCTGGCGATCTCGCCGATCATTTCGGGGCCCATCGCCCGGTCGACCTTCGCGAGCTTGCGCTTCAGGGGGCCGCGGTACAGGAGCAGGCCCGCGACGGCCAGGACGGCGAACAGCAGCCACTGCGTCCAGGCCGGCAGGTGGAGGCCGCAGACTCCGAGCAGGCCCAGCACCAGGCCCGCGAGGCCGAAGAAGACGAGGTAGAAGTCGGCGGTGATCACCGCTTCCGCGGCGAGCAGGATCGCGCCCACGATGATCCAGATCCACCAGGCCATGTCGCCTCCAGTCGGGATGCGTCAGCTGACGGCAGGAACCCCCAAGGGATGGTACCGGGACGGATAAGCTCCGTCAATACGGTAGGGACAGATTCGTGGCCGCAACTAGAGACATACGCAGGCCGTGCTGCTAGGATGCGCGTCGTCGTTGCGTTCCGCCATCCGGAGGTGCCAGCATGCAGAGATTCCGCGTCGGCCTCGTCCTGACTCTGGTCGGCAGCCTTGTCCTGGGCGTGGTGTTCGGCCTGATCTTCCACCGCCTGTTCCTGTCCAACGTGCCGCAGCAGTGGCTCTCGAGCGCCCAGTCGGCCATCGCGCCGCTGACCTTCGTCGGAACGGGCCTGGGCCTGGGTGTCGTGATCTGCCTGTGGGCGCTGCTGGTGGCGTGGCTGGCGCCGCGCTTCCGCAAGTCCGCCCCGAAGACCGGCTGAACGCGGCGCGGCCGGCCGGCGCACCCGCACCGACCGGCCGCCGCTGCTTCCCGCCGCGAATCAGATCTTCACCAGCTCCACGCGCCGGTTGTTCGCGCGGCCTTCGGACGTGTCGTTCGTGCCCAGCGGCCTGGTCTCGCCCAGGCCCTTGACCTCGAGACGGTCCGCCGCGACGCCGAAGGCGCTGCCGAGGTAGTCCTTCACCGATGCGGCCCGCTGCTGCGAGAGAGCGAGGTTCGCGTCGTCGGCGCCCTCGCTGTCGGTGTGCCCCTCGATCGACAGTCGCAGGCCGGCGTCCGTCTTCAGCAGCTCGCCGAGGTCGGCGAGCGTCTTGTAGGACTCCGCCTTGATCACGGCCGAACCGGAATCGAACAGGATGCCGTGGGTGACGATGCGGCCGTCCTGGGCGAGTTGGTCGCGCAGCGTCTTGCCGCCCGCGGCGAAGCGGAAGCCCGACATGAGCATCGGGTTGCCCTCCTGGTCCCAGCGGTCCATGGAAACCCGGATCCCGTCGGGCGCGACGCCCTCGACCTTCGGCACGTTCCCCACGCGCTCGTTGTCGAGGTAGCACTTGAACGTGGTCGACGTCGCCATGATCCTCAGGGTGTGCCGGCCCTTGCCGACGCGCTGTGTGAGCGCCTTGTCGGACTTCGTCTCGCCGCCGACGGTAACGCGCGTGTTCTGGCTGTCGCCGAAGAAGAAGACGATCGCCTCCGTTTCGCCCTCCATCAGCTTGATGGTATACCAGTGGCCGCTGTGGGGCTCGCCGTTGTCGTAGATGTCCATCTCGATCGTGTACTTCTCGGGGAACGGGCCCGCGGGCAGCTTCGGGCTGAGGTTGCCGGTGTCGGAGCAGAGGATCCAGCCCTTGTCGCCCTTGCGCGCGACCTCGAACACGCCGTCGACCAGGTTCCAGCGGCTCGGGAACTCGCCGACTTCCTCGCGGTCGAGGTCGTCGCAGAAGATCGTGCGGTCGCCCGGCACGAAGTCGCAGCGGGTATAGAGAGCCATGTCCTCGGCGACCTTCCCCGCGGGACGACCTCCCGACGCGCCGCCGCCGGACGCGGCCGTCCGCAGGGGCGCGTCGTCGTCGCCGCCGGCGCCGCCCGCCGCCGGCGCGGCCCCGCTCCCGCCGCCGCCTGCCGCGTACTCCTGCGTGTACTGGCCATCCCCGGTGTAGCGGTAATACTCCTGCGGCACATCCTTGGCGACGCGCTCGACGGCTTTGGCCAGCACGGTGCGCAGGGCCTTCTCCATGGGCTGGTTGGAGTAGCTGCCGAGCGCGCCGCCCAGCGCGACGTCCTCGACCCAGCCCGCGCCCGTCAGGTCGGTCGACCAGCTCTTGGACTTGCCCTCGACGCTGAAGGCCTTGATCACGCGCCGGGTGCGGATGTCGATGAGCTTCAGGTCCAGCGTGCACTCGGCCGTGTTGCTGCTGACGCCGACCGAACCGCCCAGCCGGCTCTTGGCCGCGCCGAGCAGGCCGCCGCCGCCGCTGGCCTCGGGCTCGAAACTGGTGACCGCGCCGGTCACCATGACGTCGGCGCCCTCCATCAAGCCGCGTTCGGCCCCGCGGCCCTCCTCGACCAGACCCGACTCGCTCAGCTCGATCTCACCGGCCAGCTCGGCGACCTCCTCCTGGCTGGCCAGAACGATGAAACGGTCCTCGTTGGCCAGGGCCGTCGACAACATCTGGCCGATCGCCGCGGCCATGCCCCAGTCGCACTGGTCGGCGTTGGACTTGATCTGGCCGACGACGATGCGGCACTTGTTGTTCTGCTCGGTCAGGCGGTCCTTGGCGCCGGCGACGGCGGTCCCGGCAGCCAGCAGGCCCAGAAGCGCCGTCACGACGGCGAGGCGGCCCAAGGTTCGACGGTTCATCGTCCACCCTCCGGAAACGGTTAGCCGGCGATCCGGCACGCGAGTTGCGGCGTCGACGATACTGCAATTCGGATGAATATGGCAATTCATTGTTGATGGGCGGATTTGCGGGCCGCGTCCCGCCGGACGGAAAGAAGAAGGGCGCCTCACGGGCGCCCTCAGCACGATGGCCTTGACTAGCGGGCTCAGCCGAACCCGCCGTGGCTGCTGTGGCCGCAACCGCCGCCGCCGCCCCCGCTGCCGGCGTCCTTGCTGGCAAACGTGGATAGTTTGCGCTCCGACTTGCGGGCGCCGCAGGCGGGGCAGGCGACTTTCCCGGCCGCGGCCTCGGCGGCCGTGCAGAGTTCTTCGTACTCGGCGCCACAGGCGCGGCAGGTGAACTCGTACATGGGCATGTCACGCACCCCCGGTCGGCGGACGGTCGTCGTCCTTCGTTTTCGGAGCCCGATCACCGATCGAGCAGGTGGGGGCGCCTCAGGTGGGCACGCCCAGGCGCGGGAAGACCCAGCGCACCAGGGCGAGGTAGATCGCGAGGATGATCAGGGCCTCCGTCACGGCGTCTCCTGTCGTTTCTTTATATTCCAAGTTCATTGACAGCTAATATAACCACGCCCATCCGGACGTCAAGACCGCCGGTCAGAACGTGCCCCTCACCCAGCCGCCGTCGCAGGCGACGCACTGGCCGGTGACGTAGGACGCCCCCTGGGACATCAGGAACAGCACCAGCGCCGCCAGTTCCTCGGGGCGACCCAGACGCCCGGCCGGGATCTCGCGCTCCCAGCCCGCCAGCGCCTCCCCGCGCGTGGCGGCCGCGCCGTCGGCGAGCTTGCGCGCGATCAGACGCTCCACCGCGCTGGTGAGGTGGAAGCCCGGCGCGACGGAGTTGACGGTCACGCCGCGGGGCGCCGCCAGTCGGGACAGGTCCTTCACCAGCGCGTGCACCGCCGGGCGGATGACGTTCGAGAGCGTCAGGTTGTCGAGCGGCTGGCGGACCGTCACCGAAGTGACCGCGACGATGCGCCCGTAGCCGCGCTCCATCATGCCGGGCAGCACGCGCCGGCAGGCCTTCACGGCGCTCTCGAGGTTCAGGCGGTAGGCCGCCTCCCAGGCCGCGAGGTCCGCCTCGAGGAAGCCGAGCGCCGGCGGGCCGCCTGCATTGACCAGCATCAGCTCGACCGGTCCCAGGTCGTGCTCGATTTCGGTGACGAAATCCGCCAGCGCATCGCCGTCGGACACGTCGACCTGCGCGGCCAGCACGCGGCCGTCGCCGGCCGCGGCCACCGCCGCCGCCGCCGCGGCCAGATCGTCGGCGCCGCGGGCGCACAGCGCGACGCGCGCCCCCTCGCGGGCCAGCCCCTCGGCCACGGCGCGGCCGAAACCGCGCGACCCGGCTGTCACCAGCGCCACCCGTCCTTTCACGCCAAGATCCAATGTCGACCTCCCCGGACCGGATGGCTCCTTGCGGGGCCGCGTCCCCATCGCTTAAGGTGGCCCGGATCATAAGGCCTGAACGCCCGGGAAGCGACCCCCAGCGGAGGATCCGTGAGCAATTTCCAGCGTACGCTCATCACTGCCGCCCTGCCCTACGCCAACGGCGAGATCCACCTCGGGCACCTCGCGGGCGCCTACCTGCCGGCCGACGTCTACGCGCGCTACCTGCGGCTGCGCGGGCGGGACGTGCTGTTCATCTGCGGCACCGACGAGTACGGCGTGCCGATCACCCTGACCGCCGAGAAGCAGGGGATCACGCCCCAGGAGCTGGTCGACCGCAACCACGCCTCGATCAAGGCCTCGTTCGAGGGCTTCGGCATGACCTTCGACAACTTCTCGCAGACCAGCCGCGCGATCCACACCGAGACCAGCCAGGCCTTCTTCCTGGACCTGCACCGCCGCGGCGTGCTGGTGCAGAAGTCGAGCGAGCAGTTCTACAGCCCGACCCAGGGCCGTTTCCTGGCCGACCGCTACATCGAGGGCACCTGCCCCCAGTGCCACAGCGCCGGCGCGCGCGGCGACCAGTGCGAGAAGTGCGGCTCGTCGCTCAATCCCGACGAGCTGATCGAGCCGCGCAGCGTGCTGGACAACTCGCCGCTGGAGAAGCGCGCCACGGTCCACTGGTACCTGCCCCTGGACGCCTGGCAGCCGGAGCTCGAGTCCTGGCTGGCCACGCACCCGGAGTGGAAGGAGAACGTCCTGAACTACTGCCGCGGCTGGTTCCAGGACGGCCTGCAGCCGCGCGCCGCCACCCGAGACCTGCACTGGGGCGTGCCGGTGCCCCTGCCGGACCACGAGGGCAAGGTCTTCTACGTCTGGTTCGACGCGCCCATCGGCTACATCTCCGCGACGCGCGAGTGGGCGGCCGCGCGGGGCGACCCCGAGGCGTGGCGCCTGTGGTGGCAGGACCCGGGCTCGCGCCTGGTCCACTTCATCGGCAAGGACAACATCGTCTTCCACGCGATCATGTTCCCCGGCATGCTCATGCACCACTCCGAGCCCTGGGTGCTGCCGGACAAC
>JAUSBL010000036.1 GCA_030658975.1 Candidatus Latescibacterota bacterium | reverse complement strand
GCTGCTGGACGGCTGGCCGAAGGACCTGGCCGACAACGTCTACCAGACGCCGGCCATGGGCGATCTCGACGGCGACGGTCTGCCGGAGCTGGTCTTCCTGGGCACGGGCCGGCTCTACGCCTACCACGTGAACCAGAGCGCCGCACTCGCCTACCGGACCTGGCTGATGTACGGCTACGACCCGGCGCGCACCGGCTGCGCGGATTGTCCCGAGGACATCATGACCGCGGTCGGCGACGCCGAAGGCGTGACGCGGGTCAGCTTCGCGCCGCCCTCGCCCAACCCGGTGCGGGGCGACGCGGTGTTCGCGTTCGCGACGCCGGTGCGGTCGGTAGTGGAACTGGTCGTCCACGACCTGAGGGGCCGTCGCGTGCGGACCGTGACGCGGACCGAGATCGAACCGGGCAACCACGTCGTGGGCTGGGACGGGCGCGACGACGAGGGCCGCCCTCTGTCCAGCGGCCAGTACCTGGCGACCCTGCAGGTGCGCGGGCCCGGGCTCGATCAGAGCCTGACGCGCAAGCTCAGCGTCGTGCGCTGAACCGCCGGTCGGACTCCGATGTTCGACAGGGCCGCGCTTCACCGGGAGCGCGGCCCTCACTTTGCGGGCGCCGGCAACCTCCCGCCCGTGCTATCCTGCGCGACGATGGCCCGCCTGTACGGGGCCGAACCCGCAACCCGGAGATGCGAACGATGAAGAGAACGATCCCGGCCGCGACCGCGGCGCTGCTGCTCCTGCTGTCGGCCGTCGGCGCCGTGTCCGCCGCGGCGGCCGCCCCGGCCTTCGCCGACCGCTTCCTCGACGAGACGCTGCGCGTCGACTACTTCCACACCGGGGCCGCGGGGGAGGAGTTCGTCGCGCTGGACCGCGTGCACCGGCAGGGGACCTGGGCGGGCAACCTCGTGCACCTGGTCGACTGCCTGGACCTGGGGCGCTACCTGGCGGTCGCGAAGGACGTCGCCACCGGCGAGGTGATCTTCTCGCGGGGCTTCGACTCCTACTTCGGCGAGTGGGCGACCACCGGCCCCGCCGCGGCGGGCGTGCGCCGCACCTACCACGAGTCCGTGCTGATGCCCCTGCCCAGGGCGCCGATCCGCTTCTCCCTGGAGGCGCGGCGCGCCGACGGGACCATGGCGGAGATCTTCGCGCAGGAGATCGACCCGGCCGCGGTCGAGGTCCGGCGCGACCCGCCGCCCGCGGA
Organism: Candidatus Latescibacterota bacterium; assembly: GCA_030658975.1. Lineage (GTDB taxonomy): Bacteria > Krumholzibacteriota > Krumholzibacteriia > LZORAL124-64-63 > LZORAL124-64-63 > PNOJ01. The sequence goes on along the minus strand of JAUSBL010000036.1, from coordinate 49,772 downwards.
TGCGATCGTCGTCGAGGCGGTCTTCGCCGGCGATCCGCACGCCTGCCTGGACATCGCCATCCTCGGCGAGGGTTACACGGCGGCCGAGGCCGGGAAGTTCGACCGCGACGTGCGGCGCTTCGCGGACATCCTGCTGGGGCAGGAGCCCTTCCGCTCCCTGGCCAGCCGGATCAACGTGCGCGGCGTGCTGCGGCCCTCGCAGCAGAGCGGCTGCGACGAGCCCGAGCGCGGCGTCCACCGCAACACCGCCCTGGGCTGCACCTTCAACTCCCTGGGTTCGGAGCGCTACCTGCTCACCGAGGACAACCGCGCGCTGCGCGAGGCGGCCGCCTGCGTCCCCTACGACGTGGTGTCGATCATGGTCAACCACGAGCGCTACGGCGGCGGCGGCATCTACAACCTGTTCAACACCTTCACCAGCGACAACCAGTGGAGCCCCTACGTCTTCGTGCACGAGTTCGGCCACGGCTTCGCCGGCCTCGCGGACGAGTACTACTCCTCCAGCACCGCGTACAACGACTTCTACCCGCGCGGCATCGAGCCCCGCGAGCGCAACATCACCGCCCTGCTCGCCCCCGGCGGCCTGAAGTGGGGCGATCTCGCCACCCCGGGCGCAGCCGTGCCCACGGTCTGGCCCAAGGCCGAGCACGACGCCGCGGACGCCGTCTACCAGCAGCGGCGCGGCGAGAACACCGACCTCATCGCGAAGCTGATGCGCGCCGGCGCGCCGCAGGCCGAGATCGACGCGGCCGTGGCCGCGGGCGAGGAACTGTCGCTCACCCACCAGCAGGAGCTCGACGCCTGGTTCGCGAAGACGGAGTTGGGCGTCGTCGTCGGCGCCTTCGAGGGCGCGGGCTACTGCAGCGAGGGCATGTACCGCGCGCAGCTCGACTGCATCATGTTCACCAAGGGGCTCAAGTCGTTCTGCGCCGCGTGCTCGCGCGGGATCAGGGAGGTGGCGGTCACCTACACGGAGTAGCGCCGTCAGGGAGCGCGGTTGACCGCCGCTCCCCCAGCATTACCTGTCAATGATCGCCAACAAGGTATCCCTCAATTTGATGGAATTGCACGACCGCCTGGCGTACGCGAACGGGCTCGCGTGTACCTCATCGTACGTGGCACCGAGGGCGCCATGACCAGCCGACGTTCAGCTCCGTCGCTGCAAATAGTTGTTAATAAAACAGATAACGAGCGTCTTCAACAGCCCGGACGAGATCAAAGATCCCGGGGCAAGCTCCTTGCATGGTTCGTCCGAAACCGGATCCCAACCCCCGCACCGGAAGGACCGCCATGACGATTCATCGCACCCCCGCCAACTGGATCACCCTGCTCGCCCTGCTCGCCGCATCCCTGATGCTGGCCGGCTGCGGCGACGATGATCCCATCTCGCCGAACGACACCTATGCGACCGCCGACGAGGACGCCGCCGGCGTCGTCGCCACCGAGATCGCGACCGACAACGGCGGCATGACCGACCAGATCGCCGACCTGTCCTCGGCCGTCGGCGGGCTGGACGTCGACAAGGCGCTCCCGGGCCCCCGCTTCCAGAACGCCGTCTACGACGAAACGACCGGCACCTGGACACTCACCGTCGAGCGCGAGCGCGGCGATTCCGAGGGCACGCCCTACGCGGCCATCTCGCGGGTGTACACGCTGCGCTTCCTTTACATCGGGGGCCAGCCCCAGCAGTACCGCATCGTGGGGAGCGACACCGCGCGCACGGTCGAGTTCAACATCGTCTCGGGCACCGGCACCCACCGCACGCGGCGCTTCGAGCAGAACCTGGACGCGCTGTCGGCCGACTTCACGGTCACCGGCGTGAACACGAACCTGCTGACGATCAACGGCACCTACAGCCGCGACGCCTCGAACCGGTTCGAGACCCCGCGCTTCGTGCGCACCCTGACCGGCGCCTTCGACGCCGAACTGATCGACGTGACCGTCCCGCGCGGCGCCGGCCACGACTTCAGCCAGGCCGTGTCGGGGACCCTGTCCGGCACCTACGTCGCCGACATCACCGTCGAGCGCGGCGAGGACTACGTCGAGCGCCACATCGATCGCTCGTTCACGATCACCTTCGGCGCCGGCGAGGCGACGATCAACATGAACGGGCAGCACTACGGCGCCCACATGAACAACGGCGAACTCAACGACTGATCGGGTCGGCATTCTCGCCCGAAGTCGGGGCCGGCGGATCGCAAATCCGCCGGCCCTTTTGCGCGCCGGTTATGGTAGACTCAAGGACGCTCCAACACGCAGGGGAGGATCGAGTTGCGTAAGTTCCGCCTGTCGGTCGGTGCCGTGATCGCCATGTGCCTGGCCTCGTCGCCGGCAACCGCCGCGCCGCCGCCGATCCCCTTGCAGGCCGTCTTCGAGTCGGCCCCTGCGCAGGACGGCTACGACCGCTACCTCGTGCTCGAGACCGGCCGCGTCTACACCGGCGGCCTGATGATCGGCACGACGTGGGACGAGGACCGCACGCGGTTCCAGGACGCCGAGCTGGGCCTCGACGTGATGATCGCCGGCAACGGCGCCATCCTCGACCTCGAGGGCGAGCAGATCTGCTTCTCGTTCTGCACCAACCGGCTGGACATCCAGGACTGCATCGTCCTGAACGGCGGCGTGCGCTTCGTCGGGGACAACAGCGTCGACGTGCGGCGGGTCCCGGCGGGATCGGTGCGCTACTGCACGTTCTACCGGCCCGAGGAGTACGCGGTGCGCCTCATGGGCGCCGGCGCCGGCGTGCTGTGCGAGCGCAACCTCGTGGTCGATCCCGTCGACACCGGACAGGACGTGATGATCTGGACCGGCATCACCGGCAACAACCTGCCGACGGGGCTGGCCTTCGGCCTCTCCATCCAGACGGGCGCCTTCGGCCTGCCCGACGTGCGCGACAACTGGACGTACCACGCCGACCCCCGCGCGAACGAGGATCCGCTGCGGCACTTCGGCTTCCTCTGAGAATACAGCTGAGCGACTCCCACCCCGTGGGACGATGCCGGTTCGGCACCGCACAACAACATCATCGGACTCGACCCGGGACTGCGCGACCCCGAGCACGGCGATTTCCGCCCGCAGAACGCGCCGCTGTACGGCTCGCGCATCGTGCCGGGGGCGGCAGTTGTCCGCAGTTCCCTCGCCGTGCGCGAAGTGTCGCCGGCAGCCCCGCCGCCGGCGCGCGCCACCGCGCTGACCGCCGCCGGCGACATCGCCCAGGACACGCTGTGGGACGCGGCCTCGGTCCTCGTCACCGCGGACGTGACGATCCGCGACGGCGCCGTCCTGACCGTCGCCCCCGGCGTGACGGTCCGCTTCGCCGGCTACTTCGGTCTGGTCGTGCGCGACGGCGCCCTGCAGGCGCACGGCACGCCGCAGCAGCCCGTCGTCTGGACCGCCGCCGATCCCGGCGCCTTCGACGCGAGCCAGGACACCGTCGGCTGCTGGAACGGGATCACCTTCCTGAACGTCCCGGCCGCGAACCCGGCCTCGTTCCTGCGCGGCTGCATTCTGGAGCACGCCAAGGCGGTGCCCGGTCTCGGTCTCGACGACGGCGCGCCGCGCGCGGGCGGGCAGTGCCTCGACGGCGCCGGCGGTGCGCTGCGCGTGGTGGGCCATTCGCGGCTCGAAGTGTCCGGCTGCGTCCTGCGCCACAACTGCGCCGATCGCGGCGGCGCGCTGGCCGTGCACTACGGGGCCGCGCCGCTGATCGTCGGCACGCTGATGCACGACAACGTGGCCTGGAGCCGCGCCGGGGCCGTCTTCGCCGGCCACGGCTACCCCCGGCTGGTGCATGACACCGTGATCGACAATCGCGTCATCAATCCCGAGATCTTCGACCGTACGGCTGGCGGCATCGACCACTTCCACGCCCGCCCCCGCTACGTCGGCTGCGTGATCTACGGCAACGAGACCAACCACCACGACCGGTTCCAGATCCTCGAGCCGCGCGCCGTCCACATCCGCTACTGCGACGTCCAGGATTACGGCGAGGGCCTCGGCGGGATGGACCTGGACCCGCTGTTCCGCCCGGCGGTCCACGGGCCCGGCGACCTTGGCACGGGCTCGCCCTGCCGCGACGCGGGGGACTTCGCCACGGCCTCGCCCTGGTTGCCGCAGACCGACCTCGCGGGACGCCCGCGCCTGCTCGGCGCGCAGGTCGACCTGGGCTGCTACGAGTTCATGGCGGCCACGGCAGTCGGCGATCCTGTCGCCTCGTCGGCGCGGCATCTGTTCGCGGCGCCGAACCCGGCGAATCCGTCCACGACCCTGCGCTGGCGGCTCGATCGGGCCGGCCACATCCGACTGACCATCCAGGATCTCGCCGGCCGGCTCGTGCGGATCCTGGTGGACGAGGAGCGGGACGCCGGGGAGCATGCGGCGCGCTGGGACGGGATCGACGCCGAAGGCCGCCGGGTCGCCGCCGGTTCCTATGTGGCGAAAATCGTCGACAGAGATGGGACTAAATCTGTTAAGATTCTACTCGTGCCCTGATCGGGCGCGTGGGAAGGGTCGCCCAACTCTCGCGGAGGTTTCGTCGTGACATCGAGACCGGCATCTTTGGTGATCCTGCTGCTGACCGGTCTCGTCGTCGGCTGCGCCGCCGTGGCCGGGGCCGCCAAGCCCGCCGCCGCACCCCGGACGTCCGGCGACGATTGCGCGGATCCCGTGCTCATCCCCGGCCTGCCGTTCAGCGACATCGGGCAGACGACCTGCGGAAGCGGCAACGACTACGACGCGACCTGCCTCGGCTACTACGACGGCGGCGAAGACATCGTCTATCGCCTGGATCTCGCGTCGCCGACAACCGTGACCGTCACCTTCGATCCGCATGAGACCCTGTGGACCGGCGTTGCGATCTTCGACGGCTGCCCCGATACCGGGACCTGTCTGGTCCAGCGCAGCGGCTACGATGCGATCCCGCAGGTGATCTCGGGCCTGGAACTCGATCCCGGCAGCTATTTCATCATGGTGGACAAGTGGCACGATCCCCCCTGCCTCTCCTCCTTCGACCTCATCATCTCGATCCCCGTGACCTACGCCAACCCCATCTGCGATCTCGCCATCGATCTGCGGGAGCAGGGACTGACGTCGTTCCCGGTCAACACGTGCGGCTCGTTGATGGACTACGACCCGGTCATCGGCTGCACCGGTTGGCAGGCCGCCGGCGAGGACGCGGTCTGGATGATCCACCTCGCCGCCGGGGAGTCCTTTTCGGCCGCCCTCTCGGGCGAGGACTACGACGCCTCGCTCTACCTGCTGACCGACTGCACGGACATGAACTCCTGCGTGGCGGGCGGCGACGACCCCGAGATCATCGACTACCAGGCGACATCCGCCGGCTGGTACTACCTCATCGTCGACGGCTACCTGCTGGGTGGTTGCGGCAACTCCGTGCTGACGATCGAGGCGCCCGTGGCCGGGGAGACGGCGACCTGGGGCGGCGTCAAGCAGATGTACCGGTAGGTGGCGGCCGGCCGCCAACACGCCGATATTCCGGGGCGAGGAACCCAGCATATCCCCGCTCCCCGGAGGACGGCATGCATGTCAGGGCCCTGCTGTCGGTGGCGCTGCTCGTCGCGGGCGCGTCGGCCGCCGAAGCCGTGATCGTCAACAGGATCGTGACCTACGAACACGACGGCGTCGTGCTGGAGGGCTACCTGGCCTGGGACGACGCGCTGCCGGGACCCCGGCCCGGCGTCCTGGTGGTGCACCAGTGGCTGGGCCTGGCCGACAACGAGCGCCGGCGGGCCGACATGCTGGCCGGTTTGGGTTACGCAGCCCTGGCGGCCGACGTCTACGGCCGCGGCGTCAGACCGGGCGACACCACCGAGGCGGCGGCGCAGGCCGGCAAGTACTACGGCGACCGGCCCCTGTTCCGGGCGCGCCTGGCCGCGGGCCTGGCCGAACTGAAGCGCCAGCCCGTGGTCGATCCCGCGCGCACGGCGGCTGTCGGCTACTGCTTCGGCGGCGGCGGCGTGCTGGAACTGGCCCGCGCGGGCGCCGACCTCGCGGGCGTGGTCAGCTTCCACGGCAGCCTCGACACGCCGCTGCCGGCCGCCGCCGGCGGCGTGCGCGCCAAGGTGCTGGTCTGCCACGGCGCTGTCGATCCCTACGTCGAACCGGAGGCGGTGCGCGGGTTCATCGCGGAGATGGAGGCCGCCGGCGTCGACTACCAGCTTGTGATGTACGCGGGCGCCGTCCACGCCTTCACCCAGAAGGAAGCCGGCGACGATCCGTCCCGCGGCGCGGCCTACGACGCCGACGCCGACCGCCGCTCCTGGCTGGCGATGCGGGACTTCCTGACGGAGATCTTCGCCCAGGACTGAGCCGTCCGCAGTTCGCTACGACAATCAGGCGTTTCCCGCCGACCGGGAAACGCCTATCTTGTTCCCCGGTTCATCACCGCCGCCGCCCCCGGTGTGGACGCGTCACGTCGCTGCGAGGTGTTCATGGACGTCACTACCGTAGGCTCCCCGGCGCTCTGGGCCGGCTTCATCGGCTTCGTGCTGGTGATGCTGGCCGTGGACCTCGGCGTCTTCAACCGCCGGGCCCACGAGATCCGCATGCGCGAGGCGCTGGTCTGGTCGGTGGTCTGGATCACCCTTTCCCTGCTGTTCGGCGTCTGGATCTGGCACCACTTCGGCGCGGTCCGCGGCCTGGAGTTCTTCACCGGCTACCTGCTCGAGAAGGCGCTGTCGGTCGACAACCTGTTCGTGTTCATCGTGCTGTTCTCGTACTTCGCGGTGCCGGTGAAGCTCCAGCATCGTGTCCTGTTCTGGGGCATCCTCGGCGCCCTGGTCATGCGGGCGATCTTCATCTTGGCCGGCGCGGCGCTCATCCACCGGTTCCACTGGATCATCTTCGTCTTCGGCGTGTTCCTGATCTTCACCGGGATCAAGCTGCTGCGGCACCGCGGCGGGGAGATGCACCCCGAGCGCAACCCCGTGCTCAGGGTCTTCCGCCGCCTGGTCCCGCTGACGACCGACTACCGGGGCGCCCGCTTCTTCGTCAGGGAGGGCGGCCGGTGGCTGGCGACGCCCCTGCTGATGGTGCTGGTGGTGGTCGAGGCGACGGACATCGTGTTTGCGGTGGATTCCATCCCCGCGATCTTCGCGATCACCACCGACCCCTTCATCGTCTTCACGTCCAACATCTTCGCCATCCTCGGCCTGCGGTCGCTGTACTTCCTGCTCGCCGGGATGATGGGCCGCTTCCGCTACCTGAAGGTCGGCCTCGGCCTCGTGCTGGTGTTCGTCGGGATCAAGATGCTGATCGCCGACGTGGTGGAACTGCCCGTCGTCGTCTCGCTGGGCGTGATCGCCACGCTGCTCGGGGGATCGATCGCCGCGTCGCAGCTCAGGCCGGTCCCGGAGCGGCCGGACGGCGCGCCGCCGGCCTGACGTCCCCGCGGCCGGACACATTCTCGACAGTACGACTCTCCAATGTGATAACATCGACGCAGAGGCGAACCACGCCGCTCCTGGGCGGCGCAAGGGGGAGTCCGCCATGAAACTGCGTCATGCGGCCGCTTTCGCGGCCTTGCTCGTTGCCGCGGCCGGCCCGGCCGCCGCCGGCTGGATCGGCCAGGTCGTCGTCGGGGAGCCCGGCGGCTCGCGCCTCCCGAACGGCGCCGTCGTCCTGGTCGATTTCGACTACAAGATCACCAACCCGGGCGGCGCCCGGTTCAGGGTCGCGCCGCAGAGCGGCGGCGCGACGGTCGCCGGCTTCGTCGGCGACGTGAGCGCGGTCCTGCCCGCGGGCACCGGCCACCAGCAGCTCGGGTTCTCGTTCGCCGCCGGGAGCCACGCGCTCGACCACTGCCTGATCGAGATGGTCACGCCCGACTGGGGCTCCACGCTGCTGGCCATCTCGGTGCCCGTGACGCTCCACGTCGGGGACCACGCCGTCTACCACCTGCAGCCGACGACGCCCGGAACGGCCCGGCTGCTGCACGGCGCGGCGTACGCGCTGGGCTTCGACGCCGCCACCGCCGCGCCGGGAGGCGCGGTCGTGACCGCGCTGCCCCTCAGCGGCGGCGCGCCCGCAACGGGCGCCGTCTGCGGCGACCCGAGCTTCATTGACGGGCAGGGCGTCGGGACCCAGTGGTTCCGCTTCGACGGCGACTCGCCCCACGTCGACGCCGTCCGGATCCGGATGTGGAACGCGGCCATGACCGAGCTGCTGCTGGAGTTCGACCGGCCCGTCGATCTGGCCTGGGGGGGCCACGGCCTCGCGGGCTTCGAGGTCTCGCCGGGAACGGGGGCTTGGCTCGGCCTCGGCCAGACCGTCCTGGTCGCGTGCGACTACGCCACCACGGCGACCGCAGGTGTGAGGATCCTGGCCCGCGGCGTGGACGCCGAAGGCGAACCGGTGCCCGACCAGTCCTACGCGACCGGCCCGGTGCTGGCCGATCTCACGGGCCACGTGTCGCGCACGTTCACGTGCGTGACCGGGGAGCACGAGGTCCCGTACGTGCAGGTCCTGATGCAGGACGCCGGCAGCGGCGAAGAGCTGCTCGACGTCCGGGGGCGGATCGACGCCGCTTTCGGCCCCCACGCGGTGAATGCCGTGATCTTCGACCCCGCCCCGCCCGCCGTGCTCGATCTCGGCGAGCAGGTGGCGCTGACCTTCGACTACGCCACGACGGAAGCCGGCGGTGTCCGGATCTGGACGCTGCCACGCACGGACGGGGAGCACACGCCGGGGTACTTCGGCAGCGTGAGCCCCCTGTATCCGGTCGGCGAGGGCGACGGCGCGAGCTGGTTCTCGGTGACGGGTGCCGCGGCCGCCGTCGACCAGGTCGAGTTCCTCGTCACCGACCGCTACGTGACCCGGACCCTGGCGCTGCGCCGGCGGGACGCCGCCTTCGTCTTCGGGGAGCCCGCCTACGTCACCGCCTCGCCGCCGCTGGTGCTGTCGGCGGCGGTGCTCGGCGCCTGCCGGCCGAACCCGTTCAACCCGGCCACGACGATCCCGGTCGAGCTCGGTGCAGCGTCGGCGGTGAGATTGGCGGTGTACGATCTGCGGGGGCAACTGGTGCGGACGCTGATCGACGGCGTGCTGCCGGCGGGACGCACCGAGGTCGAGTTCCGCGCCGAAGGCCTCGGCAGCGGCGCCTACCTGTACACGCTGGAGTGCGCGGGGACGCGCCAGTCGCGGCGGCTGGTCCTGGTCCGCTAGGGCGTCGGCGCGCGGTCAGCCTTCCCCGGCGGCGGCCGCCGGCCGCTTGTGCACGTAGCCGAGCGACTCCAGCAGCCTGATGTCGGTCTGGCCGAGGTTCGCGCGCGTGCCCGGCGCCCCTTTGCCCAGGGGCGAGTCCGGGTCGAAGGTCGCGCGCAGCCGGTCGGTCAGACGCGCGGTCTCGTCGGGGTGTCGGGACGACAGGTCCCTCGTCTCGCCCGGATCGGACGCGAGGTCGTAGAGCGCGATCCGATCCCGCCCCTCCTCCCGGAACAGCATGAGCTTCCACGGCCAGTCGACGAGCGTCTTGCTGTAGAGGTCGGGGTCGGACCCCTGCTCGGCCAGCAGGTCGCGGCGCGGAGCCTTGCCGTTGCCCAGCAGCAGGCCGGCGAGCGAGCCGCCGTCCAGGGTGTCGGGAACGGCGATCCCGGCGACCTCCAGCATGGTCGGCAGCAGATCCAGGGTGGAGACGGGCGTCGCGACGACGCGGCCGGCGCCGGCGTTGCCGGGCAGTTTGACGATCAGCGGGACGTGGAGCGTTTCCTGGTAGGGCAGGGCGTGCGTGTAATAGTAGCCGTGCTCGCCGAGGTGCTCGCCGTGGTCGGAGACCACCACGATCAGCATCCCCTCGTACAGCCCGAGTTCCTTCAGCCGGGCCATCAGCCGGCCCACGTGGTCGTCGGTGTAGTTGACCTCGGCCGCGTACTGCGCGTTCGGGAACGCCGGGTCCGTGACGCCGGCGAGCCAGTCGTACATCCCGCGGCTGGCGTTCTCGCCGCGGACGCCGCCCGCCGCCAGGATCCGCGCGGTGAGCGGTTCGCCCGGACGGCACTCGTTGCCCAGGTAGTACTTGCGATGCCAGGGCGGCGGCGGCGCGTAGGGCGCGTGCGGGTCGTAGTAGTGGCTGAAGACGAAGCTGGGCTCGCCGCGGTGCTGCGCGAAGAACTCGCCGCTGAGGCGCGTGATGCTGCTCGCCTGGTCGAGTCCCGTCAGGTCGGTCGCCCGCGGGGGCCGCGACACGTATCCCTGGTCCATGCCGAACTGGCCGGTCAGGTAGTTGATGCCCGCGAAGCCCATCGTGGCGTAGCCGGCGCGCGCGAGGTGCTCGGCCAGGGTCGTGTGGCGTTCGGAGAGGAAGTCGCGCTCGCCGCCGACGGCGCCGTGGCGGTAGGGCCGCAGCCCGGTGAAGATCGAAGCGAACGAGGGCAGCGTCCAGGGCGCCGTGGACTGGCATTGCTCGAAGCGGACGCCGTCGCGCGCCAGGGCGTCCAGGTGGGGGGTCCGGGTGGGTTCGCCCGGTCCCGGCGGGCCCAAGTGGTCCTGTCGCAGGGTGTCGATGCCGATCAGCAGGATGCTCGGCGGGGGGGTGCCGGAGACGTGATCGAGGTGCGGCCCGCTCCGCCCGCGCGTCGCCAGCAGCGCCCCTATCCCTGTGACCAGCAATAAATTAACAACGATCAACGCGGCCTGCAGGGCCGTCGGCTTGCGCGAGATGTTCATCCGTGTCCATACGCCTGTTGGTGCGGTTGGTTGCCGGACTTTTCAGGCACAAGAAACGGTATTTAAGGGCAGCCGTCAACCTCGTGCAGGCTGGTAAGTTGTTGGAGCCGAACGAGTACTTCGCTCCGTGTTGAGCCGGTGGCTTCCTCGGTGACGCCGCCGCGCCGGGCCCGCGCGATCCAGGTCAGACCCCAGTGCACGTCCCAGCCTTCGCGGTGCATCCGCCGGGAGGACTCGCAGGGCTCGTCGCGGCACTCCATCGAGAGCGTGACGATGGTCTGCAGCGTGGTGCGCAGGACCTCGAGATCGTCGTCGCGGAACGCCTCGGTCCCGGGCAGTTCGATCGCGATGCGGCGCGGCTCGTTCATGGTTCGTCCCTCCGGCGTCGGCTCAGGTCCCGTACTTCTCGATGATCTCGTTCTTGCCCAGGCCCAGGATCCCGTACTTGGCGCCGACCTTGGCGAAGGCGGCCAGGCCGCGGTCGAGGTGGCTCTGGTCGTGCGCGGCCGACAGCTGCGTGCGGATGCGCGCCTGCCCCTTGGCCACCACGGGGAAGAAGAAGCCCACCACGTAGATGCCCTCGGCGTAGAGGTCGCGCGCCACGTCCTGGGCGAGCTTCGCGTTGTAGAGCATCACCGGCACGATGGGGCTGTCGCCGGCCTTGATGTCCAGGCCGATCTTCTGCAGGCCCTCGCGCCAGTACTTCGTGTTCCACTCCAGCTTGTCGCGGCGCTCGGTCGTGCCCGAGATCAGCTCCAGCACCTTGATGGCCCCCGAGACGATGACCGGCGCGACCGTGTTGGAGAACAGGTAGGGCCGGGCCCGCTGCCGGCACAGCTCGACCAGCTCGCGCCGGCCGCTGACGCAGCCGCCCGAGGCGCCGCCGAGGGCCTTGCCCAGCGTCGTGGTGACGATGTCGATCTTGCCCATGACGCCGCAGTGCTCGTGGGTGCCGCGGCCGGTCTTGCCGATGAAGCCCGAGGCGTGGGACTCGTCGACGAAGACCATGGCGTCGTACTTCTCGGCCAGGGCCACGATCTCGTCCAGGCGGGCGAGGTCGCCGTCCATCGAGAACACGCCGTCGGTGATGATCAGGCGGCGCTGCTTGTCCTGGTGCTCCTGGAGCTTCTGCTCCAGGTGCTTCATGTCCGAGTGCTTGTAGGTGTCGGTGGCCGCCTTGCAGAGGCGCATGCCGTCGACGATGGAGGCGTGCACCAGGCGGTCGGCGATCATCACGTCCTGGTCGGTCAGCACGGCCTCGAACACGCCCGCGTTGGCGTCCATGCAGGACGGGAACAGCAGCGTGTCCTCGGTGCCCAGGAACTCGGTCAGCTTGTTCTCGAGCTGCCGGTGGATGTCCTGCGTGCCGCAGATGAAGCGCACCGAGGACATGCCGTAGCCGCGCGCATCCAGGCCGCGCCGCGCCGCCTCGACCACGTCCGGGTGGCTGGACAGGCCCAGGTAGTTGTTGGCGCAGAGGTTGATCACCTTCTTGCCGGGCGCGCCGGCGGGGAACTCGACTTCGATGTCGGCGCCCTGCGGGCTGCGGATGTAACGCTCCTCCTTGAAGAGGCCCGCCTCGCGGATGGCCGTCAGTTCCTGCTGGTAGGACTCCCTGGTCCCGGTCGCGAATGCCATGACTGCTCCCTTCCGTTCCCGGCGGTCAGCTCTTGATGAAGCGCTCGACCAGGGCGTCGATGCGGTTGACGGTGTCGAAAGCCTCCGGCGAGGCGTCGGCGTCGGGGATCTGGATGCCGTACTTCTTCTCCAGGAACCGCTTCAGCGACACCATGGAGAACGAGTCGACGATGCCGCCGGTGATCAGCGGGGTGTCCTCGCCGATCACGCGGTCGTCGTCCTCCTCCAGGTACTCGCTGACCACGTAGTCCAGGATCGTCTGCTTGCGCTCGTCCATCGTCGTCTCCCGCGTCGGTGTGGTGCGGCCCGCTTCGGGGGAAGCCGGGCCGCGGTTCATTCGCTCATCAGTGTCGAGAGGTCGCCTTCCGGCTCGCCGAATTCCCGGGCGCGCAGGATGCGCCGCACGATCTTGCCGCTGCGGGTCTTGGGCAGCGACTCGGTGAACTCGATCTCCTGCGGCATGGCCAAAGGCGACAGCTTCTTGCGGATGAAGTTCATGATCTCGAGTTCCAGGTCGTCGTCCGGCGTGATGCCCGGCTTCAGGGTGACGAACGCCTTGACGACCTCCATGTTCACGGGGTCGGGTTTGGCCACCGCCGCCGACTCCGCGACCGCGGGGTGCTCGAGCAGGGCGGACTCGATCTCGAAAGGCCCGACCAGGTGGCCGCCGGTGTTGATGACGTCGTCGTCGCGCCCCACGAACCAGTAGTAGCCTTCGGCGTCGATGCTGGCCCGATCGCCGCAGATGTACCAGCCGTTGACGAATTTGCGCTCGTAGCCGGCCTGGTTGTTCCAGTAGCCGCGGATCTGCGAGGGCCAGCCCGGCCGGATCGCGATGAGCCCCACGAGGCCCGTGCCCTCGTGCGGCAGGTTGGTGTTCGGGTCCAGGACCGTGGCCGTGATGCCCGGGAAGGGCTTGCCCATCGAGCCCGGTTTGACCTTCATGCCCGGGAAGTTGGTGATCATCATGCAGCCGGTCTCGGTCTGCCAGTAGGTGTCGTGGAAGGGCTTGCCGAAGGCCTCCTGCGACCAGACGACCGCCTCGGCGTTGAGCGGCTCGCCCACGCTGCAGAGGTGGCGCAGGCGGGAGAGGTCGTACTTGCGCACGAGGTCGGTGCCCTCGCGCATCAGCAGGCGGATGGCCGTCGGGGCCGAGTACCAGACCGTCACCCCGCGCCGCGCCATGAAGTCGTACCACTTCTCGGCGCTGAAGCCGGAGTCCAGCACCACCTGGGTGACGCCGTTGGCCCAGGGACCGATGATGCCGTAGGAGGTGCCGGTCACCCAACCGGGATCGGCGTTGCACCAGTAGATATCGTCCGGGCGCAGGTCCAGGACCCACTTGGCGGTGAGGTACTGCGAGATCAGCGAGTAGTGCACGTGCTGGGCGCCCTTGGGCTGCCCCGTGGTGCCGGAGGTGTAGTGCAGGACCGAGGGGGTCTCGGGGTCCGTCGGGTGCGCATCGAAGGTCTCGACGCGCGGCAGAGCGTGCAGGTCGAGCCCCGACTCGCGCTCGCGCAGCGGCCCGTCGCCGGCGTCGACCAGGATGACGTGCCTTAGCTGCGGCAACTTGTCCAGGAGCTTGCGCACCTTGGCCACGTGCTTGCGCTGGGTGACGATGGCCGTGGTGCCGGCGTCGTCCAGGCGCGTCCACAGCGAGTCGGCGCCGAAGGCCGAGAACAGCGGCTGCACGACCGCGCCCATCTTCAGCCCGCCCAGGAACCCGAGGTACAGCTCCGGCACGCGGTCCATGAACAGGCAGACGCGCTCGCCGGGCTGGATGCCGAGGCCCTGCAGGTGCGCCGCGAAGGTGTTCGACAGCACGCGCAGGTCGTCGAAGGTGTAGGTCTTCGTCGCGCCGGAGAAGTCCTCCCAGACCAGCGCCGTCTTGTCGGCCAGCCCCTGTTGGCAGAGCCGGTCGCTGCAGTGCCAGCCGATGTTCAGCGGGTCGCCCTTGCGGTAGCCCAGTTCCTGCTCGGCCAGCGACCAGGAGAAGTCCTTCAGGCGGTCCTCGTAGGTGGGCGTGGTGGCCATCGTCAGTCCCCTGTGTGGTTGGTGTCCGGTCGCGGCGCCGGGCCTCCGCGCTCCTCGATCATGGCGACCGCCAGCGCGTGGTGGCCGGCGGCGGCGAGGCTCAGGTGGATGCGGCCGGCGGCGTGGTCCTCCGCCAGCATGCCCAGCCGTCCCCGCAGGCGGGCTTCCGCCTTCCCGTTGCCGTCGTGCACGATCTCCACCTCACGCCAGAACGTGCCGCGGCCGTCGGCGAAGGCCAGGGCCTTCAGGACGGCCTCCTTGGCGGCGAAGTGCTCGGCGAAGCGGCGCGACGGACTGCGGTCGGCGCGGCAGACCGCGATCTCCGTGCCGGTGAACACGGCGTCCACGAAGCCCCGCTGCGGCGCAGTGAGTTCCCGCTCCAGGCGGCGGATGTCGCACAGGTCGGCGCCGACGCCGAGGATCCGCAAACCGGTTGTCTGGGGCAGGCGGATCGTGCAACTCCCGGGATGTGAACGTTTTCACAGACCGGTCGAATCTAGGGCAAGACGCACTCGGGCGTCAACCCCCCGATACGTGGTGTCTTGGGATGGGAGGGGAGGGCCGGTTGTGGTAGACTCAACATCCCCGCCCGGCCCGAATCCTGGAGTGCGAGATGCCACGGATCCGCCTGTTCCGTCTGTTCGCCTGCCTGCTGCTGGTTCTGGCCGCCGCGTCGGTAAGGGCCGGGGTGATCGAGGACTTCGACAGCGCTGCGCCCGAGCTCGCGGATTATCCAGGCGAAACCGGGGATCCTGGTGCCTGGTCGCTGTCGGCCCCAGGTGACGGCGGCTCGGATCATGCCCTGCGCCTGCACGGCAACCTGTGGCTCGTCCAGTCGATCGCGCCGCGCGCCCTGGCCGACAGCACCGTCTTGAGTATCGCCGTTTCCGCGGACGTCAAGGGCGAGGTCCAGGCCATCGGCTTCGGTGACGGCGTCCACGAACTGTACTACACCTTCGCCGGCCGTGACCTGCCCGCCGCGACGAACTGGTGGACCGTCTACCAGGGCTCGCAATCGCTCGCTGCCTGGCACGACTACCTGCTGCCGGTGGGCGAGGACTGGCGGGAGACCTTCGGCGAGCTGCCCGTCATCGATCGGGTGATCTACGTCAACGACGCGGACGCGGGCACGGTCGGCGTCACCCGCTTCGATTCCCTGGCCGACGTCACCGACGAGTTGCCGCGGGCGCCGCGGGTGGACATCCTCTACGCGGTGCAGTCGTCAGAAAAGGTGGCCGGCGACCTGTACCGGTTGTCGGCGCAGTTCCAGGCCACGGTCTTCGATCCGGACTCCGAGACGCACGCCTACCGCTGGGACTTCGGCGACTCCACGAGCAGCGCCGAACCGGTCGTCGTGCACGAGTTCCTGGTCCACGCCGACCATCCCTACACCGTCAGCGTGGCGGTGACCGACCCCGACGGCCTCTGCGGCGGCGACACCTGCCAGGTGGCCGTCCACCTCGGCGGCGACGACGCTCCACTCACGGTGAACTTCGTGGGCGACGTGTTCACCGGGCGCGGCTACGAGTCCGCGGGCGGCATCATCGACACCCAGGGCGTCGAGGCCCTGTTCGCGCCGACGCGCCCGATCTTCGGCGACGCCGCCGACGTCAACGTCTGCAACCTCGAGGTCAGCTACACCGACCGCGGCACGCCGCACCCCACCAAAACCGTGGTCTTCCGCAGCCGGCCCGAGAACATCGCGGGCCTGGCCTACGCCGGCGTCGACCTCGTGACCATCGGCAACAACCACATCATCGACTACGGCGAGATCGGCATGCTCGACACCATGGACGGCCTCGAGAGCCTGGGCATCCCCTGGTGCGGCGCGGGCAGCAACGAGATCTTCGCCCTGCAGCCGGCGTTCTGGACCGAGCGCGGCGTGCGCCTGGGATTCCTGGGCCTCTGCGATCGCACCGGCCGGCAGTGGAACTACCAGCCCTTCCTGGACGCGGGCTACAGCAAGCCAGGATTCGCCTACCTGCTGCCGGAGAACCTGTCGAAATCGATCGCGGCGGCCGGCGCGCTGTCCGACGTCGTCATCGTCCAGGGCCACAGCGGCGACGAGTACCAGTTGGCGCCGCCGCCCGGCGCGCTGGGACGATGGGCCGGACCGGACGATGTCATCGACGTCGAGTCCAACGTCACGGATCCCGGCGCGCCCGAGTTCCGCTTCCTGAATGAGCCGACGCCGGGCGAGCGAGCGCTGCGCCGCCAGGCCATCGACCTCGGCGCGGACGCGATGATCAACCACCATCCCCACGTGCTGCAGGGCTTCGAGTCCTACCAGGGGAAGCTGATCGCCCACAGCCTGGGCAACTTCGTCTTCGACCTGAGCTACATCGAGACGATGCCGACGCTGGTGCTGACCCTGGAGATCGACAAGGACGGCGTCGTCGGGCAGCGCTGCACGCCCGCCTTCATCGACGACTGGATCCCGCGGCCGGCGACCGGCAACCTCGGGCGCGAGATCATCGGCTGGCTGGCCGAGGCCTCGCGGCCCATGAACGCGCTCGTGGTGCCGCTGGCCGGCAAGAGCGAGGCGCGCATCCTGCTGTCGCGCGCGGACGCCGACTCGACGGTGATCGAGCACGAGGCGGCGTTCGACCTGGTCGCGCAGGACGGCTACGAGGTGTCGCCGCCGCTGGCGCTCGCGCCCGAGGGCGACCTGTCGCAGGTGCAGGAGGTCCTCGGCGGCGCGCCGGGCGGCTGGGAGGTGGCCTGGGGCCGCGAGCTGCTCTGGCACACGGGTTTCGAGGACGAGGGGGCCGATCTCTGGGAGGTCAACTCGTCCGACGAGTGGCTGGCGACCGATGTCGTCCACGGCGGGCAGCGCAGCCTCGGCCTGCGCCGCGACGACGGCGACGTCGGCCAGACCGGCACCGACCTCGAACGCCACCTGCCCTGCCGCGCGGACCGGCGCCACACGGCCGTCGGCTGGTTGAAGGCCGACAACGCCGGGCAGGCCCGC
Organism: Candidatus Latescibacterota bacterium; assembly: GCA_030658975.1. Classification (GTDB taxonomy): domain Bacteria; phylum Krumholzibacteriota; class Krumholzibacteriia; order LZORAL124-64-63; family LZORAL124-64-63; genus PNOJ01. The sequence goes on along the minus strand of JAUSBL010000036.1, from coordinate 32,449 downwards.
ACGATGGTGCGCTTCTACGACAGCCGCTCGTCCGAGAGCCCGCTGTCGAGCACCGATCTGGCCGCGCGCCTCGACGGCGACTGCGACTGGACGTACCAGTGGCGCGATCTGGCCACGCCCGCCGGCGCGGTCTACTTCGAGCTGCGCTGCGGCCTGGAGCCGCCGGCCGACGGTACGGCGCTCGCCTGGTTCGACGACCTCGCGCTGATCGAGTGGGAGCCGTGGCAGGCCGCGGACTCGCCGCTGAAGATCCCCGCGCCGAACAATTACCGCTACCTGCAGGTGCGCCGCGCCGGAACGGGCGCCGGCTCCGGCACGGTCGGCTTCACGCAGACGTCCTACGCCCGCGTGGACGTGACCGGCGCGGGGGAGGGTCCTGTCCCGTCGCCGCGCCACGGCCTGAGCTGCCATCCCAACCCGTTCAACCCGCGCACGACCATCGACCTGGTCCTGCCCGGCGACGGCGCCGCGGTGCCCGTCGATCTGGAGATCTACGACCTGCGCGGACGCCGCGCGGCCGTCCTCTTCCGCGGCGAGCTGGCGGGCGGACAGCGGTACGGCTTCACGTGGGACGGCAGGGACGACCGGGGCCGGAACCTCGGGGCCGGCGTCTACTTCTGCCGGGCCGGGGCGGGTACAACGACGCAGGTGCTGAAGCTGACGCTTGTCAGGTGACGCGGAGTCTCCGCTGCGCACATTGGTGCGACGGGAACCGTCATCGCACCAGTTGCAGCTTCACGATCCCGCTCTTCTGGCCATACTCCAGGCGGGCCAGGTAGACGCCCGAGCCGACCTCTCGCCCCGACAGGTCGCACCCGTCCCAGACCACGCTGTGCGGACCGGCGGGCAGGTGCCAGTCAACGAGCACGCGCACCAGCCGCCCGGCCGGATCGAACACCGCCAGCCGCGCGGATCCGGCCGTGGGCAGATCGAAGCCCAGGGTCGTGCGCGGGTTGAACGGATTCGGCGCGGCCGCGAGGACGTCGGGAGCGATCGCGAACGGGACGTCGTCACCGACGGCGGTCGGCGCCGGGAAGATGTCGAGGACCACGCCCTCGACGACCGTCAGCCCGTACGGTATCTCCTGCGGCAGCAGGTACCAGCCGTTGTAGGCGCCGCCCCAGCCGAAGTTCAGATGGTAGTAGTCGTCGGAGTTCCAGCCGTCGACGACCACGTTGTGCCCCATGCTCCAGGCGGGATCGACCACGGCCAGGTGGGCGGGGAGGGCGTCGCGCATGTTCGCGGACAGGGAGGAGTAGAGGTCGGGGTCCGCGTCGGTCAGCAGCCGGCAGTCGAAGCCGAAGCGCACGTAAGCGTCGTAGGCCTGGTCGACGCCGAAGGTCCCCGAGCCGGCGGCGCTGTAGACCTGCCGGGCGGCGACCCCGCTCGCGAACACCAGCGCGGCCTTGTCGGTGTTGGTCAGCGGCGTGCCGGCGCTCCAGTGCGCCCTGACGGTATCGAGGCGGTCGTTGAGCGTGTCGAAGCTCGGGAAGCCGTACTGCACGGCGGCGTCGGGCACCCAGTAGTTGTTGCCGGCGTAGGCGTGCCAGTAGCGGTCGCCGCTGTCGAGCTTCGTGCCCGGCAGGAGGCGGCGGTAGTCGACGATCATCCCCATCGCGACCGACGGGCAGCCGGCGAGACTGCGCGCGCTGCCGTGGGCGACGTCCAGGGGACAGAACGCGTTGTAGGGTGAGTTCTGCGTCCAGTTGCCGGCGAGCCAGCCGCCTGTGGGGGTGGTGCCGGCGGGCGGCCATTGCTCGAATCGCGCGTCGGGCTCCGGCCGGCTGCCGGCCAGCAGCTGCTCCCAGAGCGCGTGGTGGGCCGCCGTCACGGACGGCGCGACGAGCGCGCGCGTTGCAAGCCGGTTCGCGAGATCGGCGGCCACGAGCCGCGCCAGCGGGCTGTCGGCCAGACCCTCGCGCGGGCAGGCGGCGTCCGCCGCGTGGGCGAGGACCGGCGGCAGGTCGGTGTCGGCCGACACCACGACGTAGCCGGTGGGGTCGCACCCGAACACGTAGGCCACGACGCGGCCGTCGGCGACGACCTCCTGCTGCCAGGCGATCGCGGCGCCGTTGGTCGCGGCGACCACGCGCGCCGCGGCGGCGTCGACCGGCGCGGCGGCGGCGGGGCGGCCGGAGGGATTCGCGGCCAGCAGCGCCGCAACGGCGATCAGGGTCGATGCGCATGTCCGACGAAGTGCGAACCAAGAGACATCACGGAACCCCATCACCAGTCCCCCCATTCCTGCGCCGTTCCTGCCGTCCGACTTCCCTCGAGTGTCCCACGGCGGCAGCCACCGCGTCAACGATCCCACGCCTCGACGCGTCGCGAAGGCACCGCCACATCATTAAGAGAGGAATGGTTTACTTTGACGGACTGGGCCCACGCCGGTATCCTAGGCGTGGAATCGCTCCCCATGGCCCCCGGGGCCCGCCCTGACGAGAACTGGTACATGCCGCGATGCTCATGATCCTCATACCCGTGCTGGTCGTTCTCACGTTGATCTCCGTGAATGCGCTGTACGTCGCCGCGGAGTTCTCCGCCGTGAGCGTGAGGCGCAGCCGGATCCGCCAGCTGGCGGACGAAGGCAATCTCCTGGCGCGTCGGCTCCTGCCCGTGCTGCAGGATGCGGCGGCTCTCGACCGCTACGTGGCGGCCTGCCAGATCGGCATCACCCTCTCGAGCCTGATCCTGGGCGCCTACAGCCAGAAGAACCTGGCCAACTTCCTGACCCCGCTGTTCGCGGACTTGGGAGGGATGCAGACGGCGGCGGCGCAGTCGACGGCCGCCATCGTGGTGCTGGTCGGGTTGACCGTCCTGCAGGTGATCTTCGGCGAGTTGATCCCGAAGTCCCTGGCGCTGCAGGACCCCTCCCGGACGGCGCTCGCCACCGTGGTGCCGATGCGCTGGTCGCTCGTCCTGTTCGCCGGGTTCATCGCGGTCCTCAACGGCAGCGGCATCGCCATCCTGAAGTGGCTGCGCGTTCCCTACGGCGGACACCGGCACATCCACTCGCCGGAGGAGATCAGCCTGCTGATCGCCGAGAGCCGCGACGGCGGCTTGCTGGAGGAAGACGAGCATCAGCGGCTGCGCGAGGCCCTGCAGCTGACGACGCGCACCGCCCGCTCCCTGATGATCCCGCGCAAGCTCCTGTCGGTCGTCGACATCGACACGCCGCTGGACGAGGTCCTGCGCCTGGTCGGCGAGGGCCCCTACACCCGGGTGCCGGTTTACCGCGGTTCTCCGGAGAACATCGTCGGCGTCATCCACGCCAAGGACCTCTTGCTGCGCGCCTTCGCGCCGGGCGGTCTCGCGTCGCTCGCCGAGGTGATCCAACCCGCCGTGATGGTGCCCGAGAACGTCACGGTCGACCGTCTGCTGGTCACGCTGCGGGAACGGCGCAGTCATCTGGCCATCGTCATCGACGAACACGGCGGCCTGGAAGGCCTGGTGACGCTGGACGACATCCTGAGGGAACTGATCGGCGAGGTCGGTGACGAGTTCAAGGCTCACCAGCCGGAACCGGAAGTCCTGCCCGACGGCCGGGTGCGCCTGCCCGGGCTGCTGCCCCTCGAAGATCTCGCTCCCTGGACCGGCGCGCCCTGGGTGCGCGCACCCGGCAACAGCGCGGCGATCACGGTCGGGGGGATGGTCGCCGAGAGGCTCGGGCACATCCCGGTCGTCGGCGAGCGGACCACCATCCACGGCGTGCTGATCGAGGTCGAACGCATGGAGCGCCACGCAGTGGTCTCGGTGCTGGTCACGCCGGCGCCGTCCGAACCGGACGAGGAGTGACCATGGACACCGTCACTCCCATCCTGATCATCATCGGGTTGATCGCCCTGAACGGATTCTTCGTGGCGGCGGAGTTCGCGATCGTCGGCGTGCCGCAGGCCGCCATCGAACGGCTGGCCGCGCGGGGACACCGCGTGGCGGGGCAGGTGCGGCGTATCATCCGCGACCCGCGTCTCCTGGACCGTTACATCGCGACGGCGCAGCTGGGCATCACGGCGGCCAGCCTCGGGCTCGGCATGTACGGCGAGCACTTCCTGGCCGGGCGGCTGGCGCAGGCCCTCGCTCCGCTGGGGGAGATCCGCTGGATCACCGCCCACGCGCTGGCCAGCGTGCTGGCCATCTCCATCCTGACCTACTTCCACATCGTGCTCGGGGAAATGGTGCCGAAATCGCTCGCGCTGATCTCCGCCGAGCGGGCCGCGCTGTGGATCACGCCGCCCATGCGCTGGCTGCAGTACGCGGTGTACCCCCTGGTGGTCGGCCTCAACGGTCTGGGCAATGGGATCCTCGGCCTGATGGGCATCCGTCGCGAGCTTTCGGCCAGCCAGTATCACACCTCGGACGAGATCGAGTACCTGGTCCGCGAGAGCGAGGCGGGCGGCCTGCTGCGCGCGGAGACCGGCCGGGTGGTGCGCGACCTTTTCGAGTTCGGCGAGTTGACCGCCAGCGAAGTGATGGTCCCGCGGGTGCACGTCCGGGGCTTGCCGCTGGACGCGACCAACGCGGAGATCCTGACCCACGTTCGCCGGTCGGGCCACACGCGCTACCCGGTCTACGACGGCGATCTGGACCACATCGTGGGCATGGTCCACCTCAAGGACCTCTTCGGGCTGCTGCGCACGGGGCAAACCCTGCGCGAGGCCGGCGTGCGTTCCCTGCCCTACCTGCCCGAATCGGCGCCGCTCGACGCGGTGCTCGCCTCCATGCGCGAGGGGAGCGCGCAGATCGCCGTCGTGATGGACGAGCACGGCGGCACGGCCGGCATCATCACTCTCAAGGACCTCTTCGACGAGGTGGTCGGCGACATCGAGGACGAGTCCGCCGCCTCTCCCGACCTGGTCTGGGGCGACTCCGGCGCCCTGCTGGTCCGGGGCACCGTGCGCCTCGAGGAGGTCGGCGAGGCCTTCGAGCTCACGGTCATGCACGAGGATGTCGATACCGTCAGCGGCCTGATCCTGGCGGAACTGGAACGCCCGCCCCTGGTCGCCGACGTCGTCGTCTATTATGGCTTGCGCTACGAGGTCACGGCCATCGACGGCCACGGCGTCGGCACCTGTCGCGTGACCAGGGAGCCCGCCGCCGAGCCCGGCGACTAGCCGATCCGAGGGCGGCCGCCCCCGACTTCAATTACGCAACGACGCCGCGCTCTCGATGTCCACGAGATTGCCGATCCCGTCGCTGGTCTGGTAGGCGTAGTGGACCGTCTTGGGCGAGACCGGGTCCGTGCTGAACAGCAGGTTCTGCAGGCTCATGGACGTCACGCGGGCGCCGGTGCTGTCGGCCAGCGTCAGGTTGGTGTTGTCCCATTCGAGCCGGTACGTCACGGTCCCGGTCCCGTCCAGCAGGGCCAGGCCGTTGCCCGCGTCGGTCGGCGTGTTGCGGTCCGTGACATCGTAGATCATGAAGTTCGACGCGGTCCGCACCCGGCGGCTGATCACGAGCGAGAGCTGGCTGGATTCCTTCTGGGCGACGAGTTTGCGGGTGTTCGTCCGGAAGGTGTGTTCCACGCCGCGGTAGATCGTGCCTGCTCCGAGCATGACCACCACGCTCAGCGCGATGACGAGCATCAGTTCGGTCAAGGTCAGACCGCACTGCCGGTTCTCAGAACGGATTGGTCGCATCCCAGGTCTCCTCCCATCCGGTCTCCTCGTACACGCCCGTGAGGGGGAACGAAGGCGGCACACGGCCGGTCACGCGCGGGTCGTAGTGGTAGTTCTTCCGGTAACCGTGGATGATCGTGTTGCCGCTGAACTGCCCGACCGCGCCGCGGGACCTCTGGATCAGGCCGCCCCAGATCGTCAGTGTCCCGCGCGGCGGGCCGGACGAGTAGTTCTCGGCCCGGATCGACGTGCCGAGCGCCATCAGCACTGCGTTGACGATCAGGTTGGTCTGGTTCGCGGCGTTATCCGCGAACACGATGTCCCGTTCCGCCACCAGTCCGAGCAGGTCGTCGCTATTGGCCGGGGGCTCGCCCTGGGCGTTGCTGTCCTGGTACGTGATGTCGTCCACGATCCGGATGTCCCGGCTGCTTGCGACCGTGAACTCGCCGTCCAGGACGCCCCTGATGTGGACGTTCTGGTCGCAGTAGAAGACCGGGTCCGCCAGGTCCGAGATCCGGACCGAGGTCCAGTCCCCGTTCGGGGGGGAATGGTCCCGGTAACGGAACCAGCCCGGCGACGCCACGGCCGCCTGGATTCCGGTGGATCCCAGCTCGACGTCCGCTTCAGCGAGGTTGTAGACGCCCCCGAACATGCTCTGCGCCCGAAGGTCCGGCGTGGTGGTCGGCACCTCGATCTGGGGCGCGTTGAGTTCGGCGCCCTCCGCGAAGTAGGGGTTGTTGCTGCCGACCGGCCAGTCGTTCATGTCGTAGACGTTGGTGTTGCTGTAGCCGACCATGTGATCGGAGGCGGAGGTGACCAGGCCCAGGAACTGGGGCGTGCCGGAGATGCAGAGGCTGCCGTTGGTGTGCAGGCGCCCCCCGATCACGTCGCCGGAGATGTGCCAGATCTGGTTGCCGTTGAACGTTTCGTTGTCGGTGAACATGGCGTACTGCGCGAACGACGTCATGCGGATACGTTGCCGGATCCGCCGCTGCACGCCGTGCGAGATGCCGACGCAGTCGAGCACGAAGGCCTTCTCGACGGCCCACAGGGCGTTCGTGTCGACCAGGCAGTTGACGGTGTAGGTGCCGCCGTCCGGCCCGGCGACGTCCTGGAAGATGACGTGGTCGGCCGTGGGCGGGCTGTGGAGCTCCGACAGGTGGCGCAGCGCCCGCGCCTTGCCGCTCTCCGCCAGCCAGAAGGCGCGCTGCGAGTTCAGGCTGCCCTGCGAGGCCAGGGTCTCGTTGCCGGCCAGCGAGAGGAAGGCGGCGCCGATGATGCCGATCACGAAGACCAGCACCATCACCACAGCCAGGGCGTAACCCTCTTCGCCGGATCCCGATCGGGCCATGCGTTTCACATCGTCACCCGCCTCAGTTGTCGTAGACCATGGTCACCAGCGACGCCGACCGTTCCGCCGTCGGCGTCGCGTTCCAGGTGACGGTGCACCGGACCGTCTTGATATCGGGCTCCGGTACGTTCATCTGCGAGGTCACCGCGATCGTGTAGTCGACCGTGCCGACCGTGCGCTGTTCCAGCCACGCGTCGATCTGGGGATAGGGCAGCGCGACCGTGCGCTCGAGCGCTTCCTGGGCCAGCAGGGTGCCGACGCGCTTGCGCTCCTCCTGGTCGAAACCCGTGCGTCCGCGGACGAAGAACTCGGCCGTGCCGATGGCGACGAAGCTCAGGATCACGGTGGCGACCATGATCTCGATCAGGCTCGCTCCGCGCTGCCCGCACGGTTTGGCTGGACTTCTGGCATGAGCAGGCTGCGTTCCGTCGTGATGAATGGGACCCACGAGTCCACCTCCGGAGATGACATGGCCGTTCTCGGGGCTTTCATCGGCAGGAATGGTACCGACTTGAAGAGTACTTCGAACCGGTATGAGGCCGGTGTTGTCGGTATCGTCCCGGATCCTCGGGGCGACGGGCTATGCTTGTAGATTATCGTCAGTAACTGACTTGGAGGCATGAAGATAGGCGCCAACGGCACCCGCGGCCCGCTGCAGCACGATCCCCGCCCCGGCGACCAACAGCACGTTGGCCAGGGCGCGGGCCGCCATGCCGTGCCGTAGGTACTCGTTCTCGTCGAACACCGCCGTGAGGAACATGTGGGACAGGACGAAGAGGATTCCGAACAGGATTCCGGCGCGGACTGCCGTCTGACGCGCGGCGAGGAACGCGGCCGCACACAGCGACAGGAACCACCAGAGGCTCGCGCTGCCGAGCAGGAGCCGGCTGTCGCGGAACACGTCGGGCCCCACGGCGAAAAGCGCTTCGAGACGCCGCTGCGCGTAACTGTTGCCGGCGTCGAGGAACCCCTCCGTCCACATGCCCAGGAACCGCGACCAGCTCCGCGACAGGAACTCGCGGGGATTCGCCTCGATCGTGACCCGGTTCGCGGCGTCCATGAGCCGGTACATGTCGTAATCGTCGGCCAGCCCGAGCTGGTCGGAGGTCTCCCAGATGCAGCGCGACATGGCGAAGTGGGGAGAGGCCGCCAGCGCAGTCTTGACGTTGTCCTGCAACACCCGCAGTTCTCCCGGCGCCAGGGGGAGCTCGGCGAACCGGGGTCCGGTGTAGTTCTGCAGGGTGATCGTCTGGTTCTTGGTGTAGAACGCGTGGCCGTACTTCTGGTAGTTGCAGGCGGTCCAGGTTGCGGCCGGGAGGATGGCCGCGAGCAGGAAGACCGCCAGGGCGCTGCGGCGCGACAAGCCGGCCGTCGCGCCGCTTCGCGCGACGAAGACGATCGCGAGCGGCGCCAGCAGCAGGTTGGACGGCCGCAGCAGGATCGCCCATCCGACCAGCGCGCCGAGCAGCAACGCCCGCCGCACGGAGGGACGGCTCAGCATGGCCAGCAGCGCGACGTATACCGCCAGGATCGTCGCGACGGAGGTCGTCTCGGTGAGGACCGTGAACTGGTAGCACACGGAGGAGATGTCGGTGTAATAGACGAACGATCCCAGCAGGGCCCAGAACGGGGATTTCGTCAGGTGGTGCGCGATGACGAACAACAGGATCGGAATGAGGAACCCCAGCGTTTGCTGGAACAGGATGATCCTGCGCACCAGCCTGCGGCCCTGGTCGTTCGTCCCCGACCAGTCCCGGATGGGGAGGCCGACTTCCGCCAGGTCGATGCGCGCCCCAGCGGCGAGCGCGAGGATGACCAGGGGGTAGCCTGGCGTGCGGGCGAAGTCGCCGACGGTCCCGGTCTCGCCCTGCAGGAACTCCTGCAGTTGCTCCGCCAGTTCGACGTAGGTCGGGGAGTCGGGTGTCGCCGCCGCGTCGGACCCGAAGTAGCCCGCCAGCAGGCTCTGGAACATCGCCGAGGCGGTGATCGCGAGCATGAAGCAGATGCAGAACCAGTGGCGACGGAGCCGCTCGACTCGCGCCCCCCACGCGGCAGCAAGACCCACGACGCACCCTCCCGGCATGATGGAACGCGAGGCTCGAAGCCCGCGCAGCCGACGGACCGGGTGGGCTGGTCCCGGAGCCTGATGCTAGGACAAGCCTGGAGATTCCACAATGGGAACCGGCGCGCCCGTGATAGACTCGTTCCCGGTTTCGAGATGCCCATCCTGCGGACCGGCCGCGTACCGCGAACAACGCCGACAAGGAGTCCCCATGTTCCGCAAGTTCCTGGTCCTTTGCGCCGCGCTGCTGTGCGCCCTGCCCGCCGCCGCCCAGACCGACAAGGCCGGGTGCGCCGACCACGCGCTCTTCCCGACGCGCATGCCCGGCTACATCATCCAGGACTGCAAGGTCGAAGAGTATGGGATGTTCGATTTTTCCATGGCGCCGAGGGAAAAGCTCCCCGTCGAGGGCGAGTACACCTTCATCACCTACAGGATCGCCGACAAGTCGCAGGAGCCCTCTGCGCTGGCGGTGGTGCGGAACTACGAGAGCGCCATCCAGAAGGCCGGCGGGACGATCCTGACGTCCGACCCCAAGCGCCGCGTGAACGGGAAGATCGTCAAGGACGGCCGGGAGGTCTGGGTGCAGGCCGAGAAGGGGAACGGCCTCATCTGGCTGCGCATCGTGGCGAAGGTCGCGATGACCCAGTACATCGTCGCCGACGCGGCGGCCCTGGGCAACGACCTCGCGTCCGCGGGCCACACGGCGCTGTACGGCATCTACTTCGATACGGACAAGTCCGAGGTGAAGCCGGAATCGCAGCCCGCCCTCGCGGAGATCGCCAAACTGCTGGCGCAGGAGCCCGGCCTGAACCTCAAGGTCGTGGGCCACACGGACATGACGGGCACCCTGGAGGCCAACCTGGCGCTCTCCCGCGCGCGCGCCGAGGCCGTGGTCCAGGCTCTCGTCGCCGGGCACGGCGTCGCCGCCTCCCGCCTGGAGGGACACGGCGTGGGGCCGCTGGCGCCCGTCGCCGCCAACGATACGGAGGAGGGCCGAGCCAGGAACCGGCGCGTGGAACTGGTGAAGGAATGACCGGCGAGCGCGGCGGAATGAGGCCGGCGACGATCCCGCAACCCCGCAGACCGGTATGATCACGATCGACTCACTGCAGTATTTCCACGTCGTGTCCGCGGCCGGGGAGATGCGGAAGGGCCGGGCCGGACTGCGCTATTACCTGGTTGGGCAAAGGGATGTCGAAATCGCAGTGCCGGCCCCGCCGTTCCTTTCGAACGAGGACCTGAGCTGGGGGGCGGTCAAGGCGCTCTACGCACCGCAGTTCACTCCTGCCGGACACATTCCCATCTGATAAGGCCGGGTCCCTCGATCACGTACTTCAGGAGAGCTTCGCGCTCGTAATGACCGTCGCTGATCACCGTAAACATCCAGTTCCTGCTCAGCACGACGGTCCGCGACCGATCCGGCCGGTACACCCACGGCTTGGAGGGGACGTTGGCCGGAAAAACCTCCGGGTGCTTCGCCAGGTCGTCGAAGAGTTCGACGACGGGATTCCCGAGACCCCGCTTCTTCAGAAACTCGAGATCCGGCAGTGAGAGCTCGTGGGAGACCGATGCCTCCAGGTTCGCGATCACCGCCCGCAAGGAATCCCTGAGACTCTCCGAGAGACGGGCCTGTTCGTGGAGGCTGTCGATGCGGGCGGTCAGCATCGTTTCCCGAGCCGCAGCTGCTTCCTCGCGGTCGTCGCACCCGACGGCGACGATCGCCAAGGCCGCGCTCAGAACGAGTGCCACCAAGATGTCCGGCCGTGCAATCCAGGCAAGACGTGTGCTCGGTCTCATGGGCGCTCCGGCTTCGTGTTGCAGGTGTCCGGCGATCAGTCGTCGCAGGCGATCCGCGCGCCGCCGCGCCGAATCGCTGGTGAACAGCCACAGGATAGCAGTGAAACAGCTTCCTGCGCGATCCTCCCGCGATACTGTCGGAGCAGGACCAATCATCAATCTGCCACGAACATTCGCCGCGTCCGATCGGAACGGCAGTCATCCATTTTGATCGAGGCGACCGGCTCGCCGGGACCGGGAATCATGCGCAACTGCCTGTATTTGCAGGAGTTGTGGCCATGGTCCGGAACTTGCCTTCAGGCCTCCTGTAGGCAACGGAACTTGTTGAACATCCAACTGGGAGAAACCGAATGGGCGAGCACATCGACAAGACGAAGGGCAAGATCAAAAAAACTGTCGGCGGCTTGACCGGCGACAAGAAACTTGAGAACGAAGGCAAGCGCGACGAGTTCAAGGGTAAGGTCAAAGGCGCGGTCAACGACGTCAAGCATGTGGTGAAGGACAAGAAGAAGAACTAGCTCGAGCGGGGCGCCGATCAGCTGAACCGTTGACATCCGGATGAACGCGCCCTCGCAGGGATACAGCAGTTTCAAGGGAGAGAACATGAACTCGGAAACACTCATCATCATCGTGTTGGCTTTCATCCTGTTCGGCGGCGGCGGCCTCTTCTGGAGCAGGCGCCGACGGTAGGACCGTCCACGAGGCTCCGCAGCCACGGGCGGTGATTCCCGACGCAGACGCCTCGGTCGACGAGGCGGACGCTACACATCAATCTGATCGACCTTGTTTCGTTTTGATAACGGCGCAGATGGTGGGCTGAGCGTAACTCCTTATAAGATCGTGGAATTTTCGGGGCCCGAATTATGCGCGGATGCGAAGATTCACAGGAGGCAGCGACATGGTGGAGACGAGAATGAGCATCGTGCGGGCCGAGGATCCCCGTTTGATGCATTATCTGCTGCAGATCGAGCAATACAAGAAGCTGACACGGGACGAGGAACTCGGGCTGGCGGGGCGCATCCGCGACGGCGATCGGGAGGCGCTCGACCAGCTGGTCAACGCCAACCTGAGCCACGTCGTCGGGATCGCCAGGCAGTTCCACCATCACGGTCTCGGCGACCTGGACCTGATCGCGGAGGGCAACGTCGGGCTCATCTCGGCCGCCCGCAATTACGACGGCAGCAGGGGAATCCGTTTCATCTCGTTCGCGAAGCTCTGGATCGGCCGGGCGATCCGCAGGGCGGTCATCGTCCATGTCCGGGCGCCGCGCCTGCCGTCCACGCTGGTGATCGGCTTGCCGGCGCAGCGGCGGAGTTCCGCGACGTGGGCGGATTGACCGGTCCATCGCGACCGTGCTACTCGCCGGAAATCCTCCAGACCGGGAGCGGGCCGGCGGCTTCCAAACTGCTCCCAGCTTCGTAACTATTTATGAATAATTAGGATAATTAAACGACTTCTCGTTTCTGCACACTACTATAAAATATCAAATTTCTTTGTTGATAATTGCGTACCGTTGGTCATATGATCGGAATCGGTTGGAGGAGTCTCGTCCGAGTCGGCCATGCGGTGTTCGTATCGTGTCAGGCCTTCGCCCCCGACAGCTGATTCTTCGGAACTCCGTCAGCCATCACCGTGGGAGAGACGCCCAATCCCACAAGGGGCATCCTACTGATGAACGAGGGGGACAACATGCGCAAAGTCATCGTGATGCTGATGATCGTGGCGATCACCGGCACAGCCATCGCACAGGACCTGGGCAACTCGCGGAACATTCCCGCCAAGAACACGCCGATCGTCCAGTACATCTCGCCCGAAGGCACCCGCGTGGGCGGCGAGGACATCTCCTCGGCGCTGGGCATCGCCTCGCTGCCCTACTCGGACAGCGGCACCACCGCCGGTCACATCAACGACTACGATGCGGTCTGCCCGTACTCCGGCTCGACGTCGCCCGACGTCGTGTACAGCTACACGCCGATGACGGACCTGGTGCTCACGGTCGACCTCTGCGGCTCCGACTACGACACCAAGGCTTACGTCATCGACGAGTTCCTGAACGTCGTCGGCTGCAACGACGACTTCTATTACGATGATAGCTGCGGCTACTACACCTCGCTGGCCGAGGCCACCCTCACCGGCGGCTCGACCTACTACATCGTCGTTGACGGCTACGGTGGAGACTTCGGCAACTACCAGATGTACGTCACCGGCGACGAGCCCTGCCTCGAGGTGGTTATTCCCGCCGAGGCCGTGGCCGAGGGCGAGCCCACGATGTACGACGGCTACGTCGACGAGTACAACAGCGGCTGCAACGGCATGATGGGCAACTTCCTGACTATCGACTGGACCAACGACGAGGACGGCGTCGCCCCCTACGACGGCTACGCCTGGCTGAGCGGCGTCAGCGGCTGGCACCTCGGCCCCGCGGGCGAGCAGTTCCGCGACACCGACTGGTTCATCGTCACCGCCCTGAACACCGGCATGATGGAAGTCTCGGTCGAGTCCCTGTATCCCACCTACCTGTTCAAGCTGGGCCCGGCGGACTGCGCCCTGGCCGACGTCGAGCTGCAGGCGAATCCCGTGTGCGGCGCCCCCGGCGTGCTGTCCTTCCCGGTCACCGCCGGCGACGTGATCTGGCTGTGGGTCGGCCCGACGGAATTCACCGGCCCGGTCTACGAGTTCCCGTACTACATGACCGTGAGCAACAACGAGTTCAACACCGTCTCGAACGAGGACATGAACTGGGGACAGGTCAAGACCCTGTTCAAGTAGCATGATCCGCTGACGTTCCGATCCCGTGTCAGGGGCCGCCTTCCTCCGGGGAGGCGGCCCTCGTTCCGTCAAGGCCTTCGGCGTGGCGAGCTGGCCCACGCTGCTCGTCATCGGGGATGGCCTCATCTACGACGTCGAAGTCCTGCCTCATCCCGACGACACAGTTCCGCTGGGGTGAGGTCAAGGCGCTCTACTGGTGAACGGCGTGGGCGCTCGATGAACGGACGGTCGTCATCATCGACCGGATTCGGCAACTTGCGTTCCCATCGATGAACGCAGTGGGCCATTCCCGCATTCTCCAGACCATATTGATGGGTGCGTTCGCCTATATGATGGAGGCGACGGCGGGATCGACACCATCAACACCTTGCTAATGGATCAGTTACGATCGTCAAGACACGCGGCATGTCGATTGCAGATGCAGGGACTGGATCGGCCCCGGCTTCACTGCATGAATGGGAGTGTGTCATGAATGAACTCAAGAGATCCTTCAGGAATGCCATGAACGTGGGCGCCGTCGGCGCCTGCATGCTGATCTTCGCCGGCGGCGCGGCGGGCGCCGGCCCGACCGTCGAGCCGCAGCGTCATGTGGTCGGCGCGGACGAGATCCTGGTCAGGATCGATCAGCAGATCGACCAGGAGGCCGCCGACCGGCAGGCGATCCAGGCCATGCTGCAGCGCGAGGACGTGCGCCGCATCGCCGGGTCCGCCGGTCTGGACCTCGGGCGGGCCAGCGCCGCGGCGTCGGTCCTCTCGGGAGAGGCGCTCGCGACGCTGGCGGCGCAGGCAAGGGGCGTCGACGCGGGGCTCGCGGGTGGAGAGAGCAACGTCGTCATTTCGACGACCGCGATCATCATCATCCTGCTGATCCTCATCCTGCTGGTGAACTGAGCCGGCAGGCCGTGATTTCGTGGCGTGCAGCCGGCTTCTGTGTCGCGGCGGCGGCGCTGATCCGGTTCGCACCGGCGACGGCTGCGCCGCCGGCCGCCCGGGGAAGCGCAGTGCAGGCGGTGCGATTCCTGGACGTCCCCTACGTGCCCCAGAGCGGCGTGCTCTGCGGCGGGGCCGCCCTCGCCATGGTCCTGCGTTTTTGGGGGAAGGCCGAAGTCCTGGCCGAGGATTTCGCCGCTCTGGCGGAACCCGGCCAGGCCGGTCTGCTCACCGCCACCCTCGTGAAGACCGTCGAAGACGCGGGTTGGACCGCGCTGCCCCTGGCGGGAACCCAGGCCGGAATCGTGGAACACCTGGCTCAGGGCCGGCCGATCATCGCCCTGCTGCGAGCGGGCGCCGACTCTAATCACTACGTGGTGCTGGTGGCCTGGACCGGCGGCTGGGTGGTCGTCCACGACCCCGTCGTGGGGCCGTTCCGGGCCCTGCGCGAAGAGGAGTTCGCCGCCGCCTGGTCCGGGAGCGGCAACTGGGCGCTCCTGATTCTCCCACCACAGCCGAGCGGGGAGCTGGCCGCGCCGGAGATCCCGGCGGCGGATCTGCCGGTGTCCGCCGTTCTTGGCGGGTGCGATACCCTGCTGGCGGCGGGCGTCCAACTGGCCCGGCAAGGGGACGCCGCTGGCGCGGAGCACGAGTTCCGCGCCGCCCAGGCGCTCTGCCCCGGATCCGCGGCGCCGCTGCGGGAGCGCGCGGGCCTGCGTTTCCTGGCCGACGACTGGCCGGCGGCGAGCCGGCTGGCGCAGTGCGCCCTGGCGCTCGATGCGGGTGATGCCCACGCCCGGCGTCTGCTGGCCGGCAGCCGGTTCCTGCTCGGGGATGTGGAGGGCGCACTGCGTGCCTGGAACCACCTGTCCGAACCGCGGACCGACCTGGCGCGCATCGACGGACTGGAGCGCATGCGCTACGCCGTCGTGGCCGTTCAGCTCGAGCTGCCGCCGGGACGGTTGCTCACGCCGGCAGCCTACCGCAGAGCGGGCCGGCGCCTGGAGGAATTACCGGCCCAGGCGGATCTCCGGTTGAGCCTGAAGCCCCTGCCTGCCGGGATCACCCAGCCGAACGTGATCGTACTGGAGCAGCCACTCGTGTTCGGGGGCCGGTGGGGCGTCGTGAGCGCGGGTCTCGACGCCGTGCTCGGGCATGGGATCGACGTCGAGGTGGCGAGCCCCCTGGGGCACGGAGAGCTGTGGTCCGCAGGATGGGACTGGTGGCGGGAACGCCCGCGTCTCTGCATGTCGCTGACGGTGCCGGCCGTCGGTGGGCGGCCCGGCATCTGGCGCGTGGAAGGATTCTGGGAGCGCCAGGCCTATGCCTCCGCGCTCGTGCCGTCCATGGGCGGCGCGGTCCGCATAGGGACGATTCGCGAGGAGCGCCGGCGCACGGGTCTGTCCTTCGCCGATTGGGTCGGACCGGATCTGCGCCTCGGGATCGGTGCGGCGCTGGATGAGTGGGGCGATCGGGGAGCCCACGTGTCGCTCGCGGGCAGCGCGGAAACGCGGTGGGCGGGCGACCGCCTGGCGTTGACGGCGGCGCTGGCGCGGTGGGCTAGTCTGGGGAGCGGCGGCCCGTTCGGTTCCGGCAGCCTGTTCCTGCGATGGTGTTCGCGCGGTTCGGGCGAAGACGCAGCGTGGCGCAGTCGCCTGGGGATCTCCCGCGCGACCGCGGGCGCACCGCTGGCGCTCTGGTCGGGTGCGGGGACCGGATACGGGCGCGCGCCGTTGCTGCGCGCGCATCCCCTGCTGGACGGCGGCGTCGTGCAGGGACCGGTCTTCGGGCGCGCGCTCGCCCACGCGACGATCGAGCGGCAGGCCCGGCTGTGGCGGCCGGGTCCCGTGCTGCTCGGCGGCGCTGTCTTCGTCGATGTGGCCAAGCCCTGGGAGACGGGCCGGGCCGGACGCGCGCCATGGCAGGTGGACGGCGGCGCGGGTCTGCGGGTGAAGGTGCCGGGCAGGCGTGGCCAGCTGCGGATCGACGCGGCGCGCGGGTTCACCGACGGGAACTCGGCCGTGTCCGCCGGTTGGCTGTATCCCTGAGCGGGTAACCGCGTCAGCGGGCGCCTTCGCCGTCGAGCATGACCCTGAAGGTCAGAGCCAGGATGCGCAGATCGTTGCGCAGGCTGAGACTGTCGATGTACTCGCGGTCGAGTTCGACCTTGCGGCGGACCGATGCGAGGTCGGTGTCGTAGCCGTTGACCACCTGGGCGAGACCGGTGATGCCGGGCAGGACGACGAGGCGCTCGCGATAGTGCGGCACGTCGTTTTCGAACTGGCGGATGAAGTAGAGCCGATCCGGTCGTGGCCCGATGACGCTCATCTCGCCGCGCAGGACGTTGACGAACTGCGGGAACTCGTCCAGCCGGGTCTTGCGCAGCAGGCGTCCTACCCGTGTCATGCGCTCGTCGTTCTCCACGGCCAGCTGCGGCCCGCCGCTCTCCGCTTCCAGGCACATCGTGCGCAGCTTGAAGATCCGGAAGGGGCGCCCGGGATTGATGACGTGGCGCCGATCGGAGCGGGAGGGATACGGCGTGCGCCGCCGCCGCCGGTCGATCCCGATGCGGGGTTGCTGGAAGAAGACCGGTCCGCGCGAGTCGAGTTTGATGGCCGGCGCCAACAGGGTCAGGGCCATGACGAACACGGACAGGGCGATGATCGAGATGACCAGGTCGAGCCCGCGTTTGATTCCCCGCGCGTAGGCGGCCGCATCTTCGGCGTCGCTGCGGGCTTCGGTGCCGGACAACGGCTCGAACCGCCCGTCGTCGGTGGCAGTCCCGTACGACCGGCGCTCGCGCCGTTGCCCGGCTGAGTCCGGAGTGCCGTCCCGGATCACAGGACCCTGGAGCGACGGCTGCCGCCCAGCAGCAGCGCGACACCGCCGATCAGCACGACCACGCCGACGACCGCCGGGATCGGGAAGGTCTTGTGTTCGGTCGTGGTGATGTTCAGCGGGCCCGCGTCGAGTACGGTCTTGTCCCTGGTGTAGTCGATCCCGCCGTAGACCAGCGCGATGACGCCCGCGATCGCGAGTATGATGCCGATGGTTTTCATGTTGTTCGCCCTTTCGTGGCGAGGCGCCGCACCGGGTGCGCGGAGACACTTTGTCGCCTTTCCCGTGATGACGGCTCTCGACGGGGTTCAAGGCACGAACCGTGCCGTTCGCGCCGCGAGCTTGAACAGCCTGTTTCAAGCGTATAACGGCAGAACGGTCGCCGCGCGGAGTCTTGAGATCCCCTCAAAAAGGTGGGACGTGCATCAGGATGAGGTTGTGATCCGTTAGAACCATCATGCAAAAGTCCAAACCGGCCGGACAGGATGGAAGCCGAAGGGAGTGCAGGCGCCAAGTCGCCGGGAACGTCGGGCCATCGGCGTTCCTGCCGGCTCGCCAGGCCGGGATTGCGGGCGCATCACGATCGGCGGAGCGACGCGCACCGCTCCCGGCATCGGCGCCGCATCGTTAATGATGGAGCCGCCGGGATCGTCGAAAATCCCATCGCCATACTGGTCAACGCCTTGACTTCGGCACGGAAGTGGCACTGGCGGATGGTGGCCATCACGATGGCGAGCTCAGTCGTTGCGGCCGCGCAACAGGCGGGGGCGGGATGGTCTCGGGATTTCGGATCGCCGTCCGTCGATCAATGTGGATGGGAGAGACCATGAACAACCGAACCTACCGCGCGGGCATCGCGTTGCTGGCGGCGTGGTTGGTGACCGCCGCCGTGCCGCAGCCGGCCCTGGCGCTGACCAACCTGTTCGTGCTGCATCATTCCGTGGGCCGCAACATCCTGGAGGAAGGGAACGTGCGGCAACTCATCGATGAACACAACACCCAGCGCGGGACCCATTTCGTGCTGTGGGACCACGACTACAACGCCATCGGCCTGATGGATCCCGACGGGTTCATGCCGGGCCGCTATTACCACATTCCCGACGACGACACGTACGTCGTCGGCCTCCACCAGCTCTGGACCACGGCCAACTCGGCGCGCGATTCCATCCTCGCCAACCACCAGGTCGTCGCTTTCAAGTCCTGCTACGATGCGTCGCTCATCGAGACCGACGCTTTGCTGGCGCAGTACAAGACCTGGTACCTCGAGATCCGCGACGTGCTCGACCAGCACCCGAACCACGTCTTCGTGCTGATGTCGCCGCCGCCGATGCACCCCTGCCTCTCGACGTCGACCGAGGCCGACCGGGGGCGGGCCTTCGCCGACTGGCTCGGCTCGGCCGCCTTCCTGGGCGGGCATCCGAACCTGCGCTGCTTCGATCTCTTCGACATCCTGGCCGCGCCTCGCGACGCCGAGGACCGCAACACCCTGCGCGCGATCTACTGCCGGAGCACGAGCTGCAGCAGCCCCGACTCGCACCCCAACGCCGCCGCCAACCTGATCGTGGGGCCGCTGTTCGTCGCCGCGCTGATCGAGGCGGCGGGCGACGACGTAGTGGAGGCTCCCGCGGCGAGCACGGCCGCCTTCTTCACGGACGTCCACCCCAACCCGTTCAATCCGACGACTACGATCCGCTTCGCCCTGCCGGTCGCCGGATCCGCCAGGCTCGCGGTCTACGACGTCACCGGCCGCCTGGTCCGGACGCTGCTCGACGGCGATCTGGATTCCGGGGCTCACGAGGTGATCTGGGACGGTCGCGACGCGACAGGCCGTGGCGCGGCCTCGGGGGTCTACCTGGCGCGGCTGGCGACGGGGACCGACGTCAGCACGGTCAGGGTGACGCTCGCGAAATGAGGCTCGGGATGCCGGGCCGCGATCACTGCAGATAGGCGTTGATCGCCCCATCGGCGACCGTGAGCGGCGCTGTCGCGTTGAGCGGCGGCAGCGCCGCCTCGAAGGAGGCGACCATGCGGTCGGCCGTGAACACCGTGATCGTCACCGTGCCGATGTCCGGTCCGGTGATCGCGGCCCAGGAATCCGCGGTTCCGGTGCGGATCACGGTCAGGTTCATCTGCGACGGGATCCCGTACGCGTTGCCGGCCGCGACGGGGATCTTCGGCGTGATCGAGATCGAGTAGGCGGTGTTGTCGGCCCCGAGGCTGAAGACGCCGGCGCCGGGGTTCAAGCCGACGATCGTCGCCGCGTACCA
The DNA here is from genome assembly GCA_030658975.1 of Candidatus Latescibacterota bacterium. Classification (GTDB taxonomy): domain Bacteria; phylum Krumholzibacteriota; class Krumholzibacteriia; order LZORAL124-64-63; family LZORAL124-64-63; genus PNOJ01. Next base: position 12,817 of record JAUSBL010000036.1, on the reverse strand, counting down.
GGGCGCGCCGCCGACGGTCGCCACGACGGTGCTGCCGACGCCGGTGGGCAGCGGCGGCAGCCCCGCGTCGATCGTGATGTCGAAAGCGCCGTCGGTCACCGACCGCGTTGCCGGGACGGCGCCGGCGAGAGCGTCGGCCGTGAAATGGAACGTGCCGGCGATCCGCGTGTCGGTGCGCGCGGTGAGGGTGACGAAGCCCGCCGCGCCGCTCAGAGGCGTCAGCCAGGAGTTCGCCGCCACCGTCACGGTGCCGATGCCTCCCGGCGTCGTGCCGATGTTGACGCCCAGTGGTTGCGATGCCGGACCGATGAAGAACGAGAGGCTGAGCATGAGGGACCGGCCCGAGGAGGCCTGGTACCCCGTGAGCGCGAGGGTGCCGGTGCGCGTGGGCGATGCGCTGCCCGACACGCTGATCAGGTTCGTGTCGCTGGCCCACGCCTGGCCGTCGATGGTGGCCGTGAAGGTGTTGTCGCCGCCGTCGTCCGGGTCGGCCGGGCCGTCGCCGCCACCGCAGCCCGTGGTGAGGATGATCAGCAGGAGCAGGGCGGGCGTCAGTGCGCGGATATTCACGGGCGACCTCCGTCAGTGGATGGGGCGATAGGGTCCGCAATCAGATTATGATGCTGATCGCCTATATGCTACAAATATAGTCCACTATGATAACACAATGTGCAGCAAATTATTACAAGCTAAGTCGAGATGGCGGCCGCGCCGGCGCGGACCCCGGCGGCCTCAGCGCCGCCGAGGGATTTCAGTCGTTTTTCATCCAGTTGCTGAACAGGGAGACCCGGCTCATCGGAGGTTCGATGTCGCGCTTGTCCCCGCTGGTGATCGCGGGCACGGCCCGGAAGTCGGCCCGGCTCCGCTCCGTGTTGTGCACCACGGTCAGTCCGCCGTGACCGGCGGACTTGGCCAGGCGGTAGCCTTCGATCGACGCGAGCTCCAGCCGGAACGGGCCCTCCTGCCTGCCGGAGATGGCCAGTCCGATGGTGCCGATCGCCGCCGGGTCGAGGCGGGGAGCAGGAGTGGTCGTATGTCCGCCGTGGACGGGCAGGAACGCCGTGAAGGGCAGCCGCAGGTTGTGCCACGTACCGGCCTCGGGCGCCAACTCGAACTGGTAGTTGGCGCCGTCGCTGGCCTGGGTCGTGCGCAGTCGCAGGGAATAGTGCTTGCCGTCGCCCCGGACGCGCAGCGCCAGTCCCGCGTACATCGAGAGGTCGAGTTCGCCGGGACCGAGATGGACCGAAGCGAAGCCGCCGTGATGATGGAGCGACACATTGCCCTGGAAGACGCCGACACCGTTCTGGATCGACATCTCGCCGCGCGACACATCGCTCACGATCGGGTCGTCGTTCCCGTGCCACGACATTGCGTCGCCGTCGAACACGACGATGGGCTCGTGCTCCGAATGCGGATTGAGCATCATTCACCTTCCTGGCCGATCCCGGTCGTCCGGGCGGGGAGGGGGAATCCCTCCCGCCGGACTTCCCGCGCACGCTGCGGCGGTGACGGGCGCTTCGCGCGCCCCGGCATCAGAAGCAGAAACCCAGGGCCAGCATCGTGGTGAAGCCGTTCAGTTCGAATCCGTTCAGGGCGTACTCGGTGTCGTTCAGGCGGATCTGCTGGTCGCCGAACGAAGGGTTGGCCCAGACATAACGCCCCTCCACGCCCAGGAACGCCTTCCGCGTGATGTTGACGTTGATCCCGGCGCCGGCATGCATCCCCAGGGTCATGTCGCCTTCGAAGGTGTTGGCGTTGTCGGTCACGTCGAATTTGGTGAAGTAGGCGCCCACCCCGAGCTCGCCGTACGGGAAGATCGCCCCGGCCGGGATGAAGGCCTTGGCGGTCAGCAGCACCGGGATGACGTCGAAATCGGCCTGCTGGAGGACGGCTGAGGTCCGCGGCTTGAGGGTGCCCTTGCCGTTGAAGTACCCCACGCCGAACTCGAGGGCGAGCGTGGGCAGCACGTAGTGCCCGATCGCGACCTCGCCGGCGACGCCCGTCTCGGTGTCGCTGTCGAAGGTGGTCTCGATGTCGACGTTGCCGAGGTTGAAGGTCTTGCTCGGCGAGTAGATGCCGCCCTTGAGCGTCAGGTAGTTGCCCATCGCGGCCGCTTCGGAGTTCAGGGGCGCGAAACCGACCGCGCAGATCGCGATCAGAAGGATCGTCGCGAGGCCCGCCGGCGCTCGGGCCCGAATGAACCCGTTCCCGATATGTCGTTGCATGGAATTCTCCTTTCAAAATCCACGAAGGCCGGCGCACCGTCCGTGCTCCGCCTCGCTGCGCGCGTGGGCTCGTTCCCGCGCGCGCCTGTCCGTCCCGAATCCCGTCCTGCAACTAGCGGGCCGCGCCAACAAACACGAAACTCATTGATATTAAACAATATACAGAGATCGTCCGGGTGCAGGGCTCGATCATAATGATGGTGGGGAGTCCATTGTGATGAGGCGAGATGATCGGTATGTGGCCTGGCCACATGTGCTATGATCGGCCCGAGCCAGCGGCCGTCTGGAGGGACGGTCCGCGCATCGCCAGCCCATAGCAGCAAGCACCCATGAAAATTCGCGCCGCCCTCGACTTCATCATCCTGTGCTCGCGGCACCCGCTCTGCACGTGCGCGGTGCTGCTGGCCTTGTGGATGATCCTGCGGCGCCGGTCGGACGGCAGCGGCGCCGCTCACGCCGTGTCCTGGACGAGGACCCGGCCCGCCCTGTTGATCCTCGCGGCGATGGTGTTCGCCGCGTTCCTGTCGACCAGCCTCTGGTACCTGCTCCATGACGGCTACGCCAGCGACGTCGAAGCGATGGTGACCTCGGTCTCGTGGTGGGTGCAGACCGGCGGGCCGCTCTACCACGCCCCGGACGCCGACCCGCAGTACAGCGTGCTCTACGGCCCGATGGTCTACCTCGCGACGGGCTTCTGGCTCGACCTGCTGCACCCCTCGATCTTCGCCGCCAAGCTGGGTTCTCTGCTGGCGCTCTACGTCTCGGTGATCCTGCTGTACCTGACGATCCGCCGCCTGGTCTCCGGCACGCTGGCCTTCGGGATGACGGCCGTCGCGCTGCTGCTCTACTGGACAGCCGGCACTTCGGCGATGCTCGTGCGGCCCGATCCCTACATCCTGGCCGCGGTCTGCCTGGGCCTGTACGCCGCCGGATCGTCCCGGCGCATCCCGGCCGTCGCCGGCGCGGCCCTCGCGCTCGGCCTGGCGGTGAACCTCAAGGTCCACGCGGTGCTGTACCTGCTGCCGGTGCTGACGCTGCTTGACGAGCGTCACGGATCCCGCGCCACGCTGGCGGCCCTGGGCCTGGGCGCGGTCGCCGTCGTGGCGCCCTTCGCCCTGCACGACGGCATCTCGCTCCTCAACTACCTGAGCTGGATCTTCATCGGCGCCCGCCACGGGTTGGGACTGGACAATCTGCCGCATCTGTTCAGCCGGGCGCTGTTCTTCGCGATTCCCGTGCTCGTGCTCCTGTCGGCTCCGGGCCGGCCCGCGGATCGCCCCTGGATGCGGCGCCAGCTCGTGACGGCGTGGGCCGCGGGGAACCTGATGGTGATCGTGCTGGCGATGAAGCCCGGCGCCGGCCAGGTGCACCTGCTGCCGCTGATCCCCATCAACCTGGTCTTCGCGGCCCGGCTGTGGCCCGCCGAGGGCATGCGCGGCCTGCTCTTCCCGGACCGCGGCGCTTCCTGGCGGCTGGGCGCGGTCACGGTCTTCATGATCGCCGCGGTCGTCACGGGATCCGTGTCGGGCTACCGCAGCACGCGGCTGGCGGCCTCGCGGATGGAGAACTCCACGGCGATCTCCGCCGACATCCGGGGGATCCTCGCCGAGCACCCCGGCCGGGCCATCGGCATGGGGTACAGCGGCGACAGCAACTACTTCCACCTGGCCAACCTCAGGCCCCTGCTCACGTTTTCCGGCAACCCGCTGCTGATCGACGCCGTCTCGCTCATGGACTCGCGCCGCGCCAACCGCCAGATCCCCGAGGCCACGCTCGCCGCTCTCGATGCCGGCGTCATCGACCTGTGGCTGGTGCCGCGCGGCCGCCAACCGTTCCGCCTCGCGAACTGGTACCCGCCCCACGATGACGTCTTCTCGGCCGAGGTCCGCGCCCGCTTCTCCTACCACTATCGGCTGGAGGGCCACTCCCGGTATTTCGATCTCTGGGGATGGGACCAGTCCGCGGCCCTGGACGGCGTCCTGACGCAGGTCTCCGCCGGATCCCCGATCGCCACACTGCTCGAGTGACCGGCAGGGCTTTGGTTGCATGACCGGGCATGTTGTCGTAATCTGACTTCCATCATCGACGATGGCGTCGTCCGCGGGGTGCGAGTCCCCGTGGGACGAAGGGTGCCGCAATCTGTTCCGGGTCGCGGCAGGATCGAGGATGGTCGGGCCGCCATCCAGAGCAAGCGACGGGGATATGCCCGTCGCCGTCCGCGCTGCGGGCGACTCTGGAGGCTACATGGCCGGATCCCGGATCACGTCTTCTACCCCCAATCCCGTTCAGGAACCCACCGGTTGTCTCGGCGTGATCGTCCGCCTGTCCTGGCTGGCGTTCGGCCCGGCCCTGCTGTTCGCCCTGACCTTCAAGATCGGCGATACGGCCCGGTTCTCCGCACTCGATGTCCTGTTCTGGATCGTGATCGTCGGCATGGTGTCCGTGCGCTACGTGGACATCGCGCGGCTCGGCGGGCAGACCTCGAACTGCGAGCCGGCTGACATGCGGGATTGGCGGCGGTATTTGGTTGCGGTGGGATTGGCCGGAGCGGGTCTGTGGGCCCTCGCGCATACGCTCCTGGTTGGCTTTATGAACTGACTTGTGCCGTTAATACTGGGGCCGCGGCGTCCGAGGGACAGCCGCGGCCCATGATATCCGATTGGTATCCGGAGAACTACTCGGTCGTCCTGCCGTCGAAATGCTCGGTGTCGGCCTCCGCGTCGTCGCGGGTGTGGTGGACGACGCCGTCGCGGTGGTTCGGCGGCGCGTAGAGCGTGTAGAGCTTCAGCGGCATGGTGCCGGTATTGACGATGTTGTGATTCGTTCCCGCCGGCACGAGCACGGCGAATCCCGCGCGGATCTCGGTGCGGTCGCCGTTGAGCACGGCGGCGCCGACCCCTTCCTCCACCCGGAAGAACTGGTCGAGCTTGTGCACTTCCATCCCGATCTCTTCGCCGGGCTTCAGCGCCATGACGACGAGCTGGCAGTTGGTGGCGGTGTAGAGCACCCGCCTGAAATCCCCGTTATCCGCGGTGAGATCCTCGATGTTCTGCACGAATCCCTTCATCGCGACACCTCCCGTCCGCAATCAGGTTCCGAGGAACGTCAGCAGATCGGCGTTGAGCTGATCCTTGTGAGTGACGGTGAGGCCATGGGGCGCGCCGGCGTAGATCTTCAGGATCGGGTTCCCGACCAGTTTCGACGAGCGCAGCGACGAGGCCGCGAGCGGGACGATCTGGTCGTCGTCGCCGTGGATGATCAGCGTCGGCATGTCGAACTTGGCCAGGTCCGCGCTGAAGTCGGTCTCGGAGAAGGCCCTGATGCATTCGTAGGTGCCTTTGAGGCCGGCCTGCATGCCCTGGAGCCAGAACGAATCCATCGTGCCCTGCGATACCGTGGATCCGGGCCGGTTGGCCCCGTAGAACGGGCCGCTCGCGATGTCCCTGTAGAGCTGGGAGCGGCCGGTGAGTGAGGCGAGGCGCGTCCCGTCGTACCGCTCGATCGGCACGCCGTCGGGGTTGGAGGGCGATTTCAACATCAGCGGCGGGACCGCGCCGATCAGGGCGACCTTGGCGATCCGCTGCGTGCCGTGCCGACCGACGTAGCGGGTCACCTCGCCGCCGCCGGCGGAAAAGCCGACCAGGGCGGCGCTCTTCAGGTCGAGGGACTCGATGAGCTGCGACAGGTCGTCGGCGTAGGTGTCCATGTCGTTGCCGTCGGAGGGCTGGTCCGACCGCCCGTGGCCGCGCCGGTCGTGGGCGATGCAGCGGTAGCCGTTGGCGACCAGGAACATCATCTGGGACTCCCAGCTGTCCGCGTTCAGTGGCCAGCCGTGGCTGAAGACGACGGGTGGTCCCGCTCCCCAGTCCTTGTAGTAGATCCGCGTGCCGTCTTTCGTCTTGATCTTGCTCATCTTCCGCCTGCTTCCGAACGGCGATGGCCGGGGGTGCGTACGCCCGGCCATCGCCGTCGTGGGCCGATTGTCGCCGACGCGAAGGATTCGCTACGGCTTGTCCATCTCGCGGCGGTAGGCTTCCTTGGCCTCCGAGACCGCGCCGCGCGCCGCGTTGACCCTCTGGTGGACCGCGTCGCTCACGGCCTGGCCCTTCTCGCGGGCGTCCTCCTCCAGGGAGGTCGCCGCGTGGCTCACCGCGTCCCGGCCCCGGCGCAGGCCGCGGCTGCCGCCCTCGCGCAGGCGGCGCCGCGTGACCTCGCCCTTGTCGGGCGCCAGCAGGAGCGCGGCGATGCCGCCCATGGCGGCGCCCAGTACGAATGCCATCAGCGTGTTGGTGCTACGTGACATGTCAGCCTCGACTTTCTTCGTCGTATTCGATCCCGGTCGACAGCTCCTCGTCGTGCGCGCGCCCGCGACCACGCCAGGCGAGCAGGCCGGTCTTGACCGCCACGGCGGTGGCCCGCGCTTGACGAACGAGCTGCCCGAGATCGGATACCTCGGTGATGATGGGCTGGACCGCGGTCTTCAGCCCGGTGGTCACGCTCTCGGCGTGGCCGGCGATGCGGTTCAACTTCGCACTGATGCCGTGCAGTTCCACGAGCTCGACTTCCACGCTGTCCATGATGCGGTCGAGCTTGGGGCGGCTGGTCTCCAGGAACTGCGAGGTGTCGTCCAGCCGTTCGATGATCGGACGGATCCTGATCAGGGTCCGGATCAGGTACACCGCCGACGCCACCACGGCGACGACGACGGCGCTCACCGCGATGTACATGAACGTGGGACTCATCTCTACCTCCCTGGCCGGCTTCCCTGCGAGCGGCCTTCGCCTTTGGCGTGCGTGAAGTGCCCGGCCGGGGTCAGTATCGCCGGCGGTTGCCCGCCAGCAGGACCGCGATGCCGCCGATGACCACGACCAGGCCGACGTCTGCCGGGATCGGCATGTCCCGTCGTTCGATGTCGGAGTAGCTCATCGAGCCCTGTTCGATGATCGCCCGGTTCGCGTGGTCGTTGATCCCGTTGAAGACTACCACAAGAATTCCCAGGGCTGTCAGTACAATGCCGATGAGTTTCATGTTCCCGTCCCGTCTGTGGCGCGCGGTTCAGGCGCGCCGGTCTTCGTCATTTCAGGTAGAAGGCGAAGCCGATGCCGGCGTAGGTGTGCGAGTCGTCGTTGAGTCCGATGCCGACCTCGCCGACCAGATCGGCGACATCTGACAGGCGGTATTCGAAACCGGGCACGAGGTGCAGCCGGGTGTAGGAGTCGTCCATGCCGGCCGGCACGTCGTCGACCGACTCGAACGAGGCGTCCAGGGCGCCGCAGAGTTCGAGGTTCTCCGACACGTTGCCGCTGATCATCGGCGTGAGGTCGAAGCCCATGGAATCGTGGTAGCCGTCGCTGCCGAAGATCCAGTGCAGGCCGCCGGTGAGCGAGGCGTCCAGGCCGGCGCCGTTGTCCTTGCCGTGCAGGAGCCACAGCTCGCCGTCGAGGCCGGCGTAGGTGCTGTTCTCGAAAAGGCCCAGCTTGATTTCGGCGTCGAAGCTCTCGGTGAAGCCGTAGCCCGCGCGCCCGGCGACGCCGAACTCGTCGTCCGCGCCGTCCTCGCCGAGGGTCATCAGCGGGGCCAGCGCGAGCTTGTAGATGCCGGTGTCCATCGTCTCCGCTGACTGCAGGACGCCGATGGTCTGGGCCGCAGCCGGCAGGCCGAGGCAGATAAAGAGGCCCGCCGTGAGCAGGCTGCGGTGATTCAACATGTCGATTCCTCCCTGTTCGGAACTCCGGTGAAACGCGAACGGATTGCCACCTAGACGACGCGGCGCCCCTGGATGAGACGGATCAGCACGGCGACGACGGCGACGACGAGCAGGACGTGGATGAAGCCGTTGAGGGTGTAGGACGTCACGAGTCCCAGGAACCACAGAACGACGAGCACAACTGCGATGGTCCATAACATGACGCTTCTCCTTGCGTGGCGCCGCGAGTCGGAGGGGAGGACACGGCGAGCCGCCGCCCCTCCAGGCTCCGCGGCTAGTGGTAGAAAGTCCAGCCGACCGTGATTTTCACGTCCGGCACGTCGTTGAGGCTGAGCTTGCTCTCGACGAAGAAGCGGTCACCGTTGTTGAGACCCTTCTCGATGCCGCCGAGCAGGTTGACCCCGAGGTCGGTTTCGGCGTCGCGGTCGCGCCCGTTGTCATAGTTCTTGATGTTCAGGCCGACCCCGCCGCCGAGGTAGGGGCTCCACACGTCCCATTTCTCGCTGAACCGGTAGGCCGCTTCGGCGTTCAGGCAGACGAGCGTGATGTTGTCGCTGAAGCCGACCTCGAAGTTCGGCTGGAAGCGGACGCGCTTCGCGAAGTGCCCGTAGTCGAAGTGGGCGCCGAAGTGGACCTGGTCGGGATCGACGGACAGGCCGACCCGGGGTCCCCAGCCGCGGAAGCCGACGTCGGTGTACGGGTCGGCCGTCGCCAGCGCGGGCGCCATGAGCGCGGCCGTGAAGGCGATCAGCAGGATCGTGAGTTTGCCGTTCATCGCGTCACTCCTCTCCCTGTTCGTGGACGTAGGCGGTAGGGGTCATTTCTGGGCCAGGACCTGGATGCTCGTGGGGGACGTCATCGTGACGCTCAGCCGCTGACCCGCCGCGAGCTCCACCTCGTCGCCCTTGGTCGCGAGCATGAGGATGGTGCCGGCGCCGGCGCCGGCGCCCGCCCCGATCGCGGCGCCCTTGCCGCCGCCGCTGATCCCGCCGATGATCGCGCCGAGGACGCCGCCCGCCGCGATCTTCTCGACGTCGCCGTGCGTGGCGGATTCCGCCTGCAGCGTGAGCGGCAGCGCGGAGATCGCGTGGGTCTTGCCCTGCGCGTCGACGATCTTCTCGTAGGCGAGCGTCATCTGGGCCCGGCCGCTGGTCCGGCCGGAGGCCTGGACGTCGCGCAGGACTCCGTAGATGCGGGCGCCGGCCGGGACGACCGTCACGCCGCGCACGACGATGGCTTCCGTCGTCGTGGTGACGAACGAGTCGCCGGTGCTGTTTTCGCCCGTGGAGAGACGCGTGTCGAGCATGGTGACGACGCTGGCCCCGTCCGGGATGACCATCGTCTCGAAGCGCGGTTTCTGGGCCTCGGCGGCGGCCGCGAGCCGCGCGCTCTCCTTTTCCTCGTTGCAGCCCGCCGCCGCGAGCGCCAGGCCGGCCAGGGCGAGGACGCCGATGCTGATGGTTCGTGATCTCATGTTCATCTACCTCACTTCTGTGATTCTGCGTGGGAGAGGCCGCCGTCGGCCTCGCCGCCCAACCGGCGGATTCGGCGATCCGCCTCGCATCCGGAGCCCCTAGGGCTTCGTCTTCTTCAGAGCGACTTCGAGTTCGTCCCAGGATCTCTTCATGCCGGTCTTCAGCCACACCCTTTTCTGGTCGTTCCCCGCCTTGAACTCGTCGAGATTCGTCTTCGCGACCGCGTGCAGGGCTTTCAGTTCATCGATGTGCATGAGGGTGTAGAATCCCACCGGAGCGCTGTCCCTCTGCATCTCGTGGGCGAGCTGGTCGATCCTCAGACGCCAGACCTCGAGTTGTTCCTCCATCTTTCCAATGTCGTGCACAATGGAGTCCTCCTTCGGGGGCATCCGTACCCGAGCCACTTTCGTGCCGCGGCTATCTGTATGCACGGCAAGGAGCTCTGCGAAAACGAGTACTTGTTTGTTCCATCATAACGAGGTAAACTCGATCAAAAGAGAGGTGATATGATGCGTGTCGATGAACTCAAAATCAGCGAACTGGTGGAGTTCGATTCCGAGGGCGGTCTGGTGCGTTTCGCGAACCAGCGCGCGCTCATCTTCGACGCCACGGCGAAGGGGACCCTGTCCAAGGAGTTGGTCGACAACTTCGGCGCCAGCACCGCGCGCGCGGTCCTGACCCGGTTCGGTTACGTCCAGGGCTGGCGCATGGCCGCGGCGACCCAGGAACTGTTCCAGTGGGAGAGCGAGGCCGACTGGCAGGAGGCCTGCGGCCGCATCCATATGCTCGGCGGCATGTACCACATGGGTGCGGGCACGCCCGGGTGTCTGACGAAGGACGGCCTTTCGGTTGTCGGCTCGTACGAGGCGGAGCAGTACCTGGCCCACTCGGGCAAGAGCGACACCCCGGTCTGCTGGACCATCAGCGGCATCATGAGCGGGTACCTGAGCCGGTCGATGGACAAGGAAATCTACGTCTTCGAGGAACACTGCGTGGCATGCGGCGACACTACGTGCCACTTCCTCGCGCGCACGCTCGAGGAGTGGGGCGACGAGCGGGCCGAAGAGCTCCGCTTCTACCACGTCGAGAACCTCAAGGAGTGGCTCGAGCCCTCGCTGCACCGGATCACCGAGGACCTCAAGGAAACCGAGCGCAAGCTCAGCGCGAAGAGGCGCACGCTCGCCCGCGTGGTGCCGGACGCCGTTGACCCGATCGGAGTCGTCGCCCGCAGCCCCGCCATGCGCCGGGTCGTCGATCTCGCCCGGCGCATCGCGAAGGTGGACTCCACCGTCCTGATCACGGGCGAGAGCGGGACGGGCAAGGAGCTCATCTCGCAGCTGGTGCACGAGAAGTCCTCGCGCGCGTCCCGCCCGTTCATCGCCGTCAACTGCGGCGCCATCACCGAGTCGCTGCTCGAGAGCGAACTGTTCGGGCACGCGCGCGGGTCCTTCACGGGCGCCGTCCAGGAACGGCCGGGTCTGTTCGAGGCGGCCAACGGCGGCACCGTGCTGCTCGACGAGATCGGCGACGTCTCGCCCGGGATGCAGGTCAAGCTGCTGCGGGTCCTCCAGGAACGCGAGATCCGCCGCGTCGGCGAGAACAAGAGCCGGCCCGTGAACGTGCGGGTCATCGCCGCGACGAACCGCGAACTCGCGGCGGACATCGCCGAGGGCCGCTTTCGCAAGGACCTCTACTACCGGTTGAACGTCGTGCAGGTGCACGTGCCGGCGCTGCGGGACCGGCGGGAGGACATCCTGCCGCTGGCGCGGATCCTGCTGGCCGACGCGGCCAAGCGGATGAAGCGGCCCGTCACCGGGTTCGCCCCGCGCGCCGCCGACCAGCTGCTGAGGTACGACTGGCCGGGCAACGTGCGCGAGCTGGAGAACGCCATCGAGCGCGCCATCGCGCTCGGCAACACGAACCTCGTCGTGTACGACGACCTGCCCGAAGAGGTCCGGCAGGCGGTCCCGATCCCGTCGGTGACGGGTCCGGTGCGGGAGCTCGAGGAAATCGAGAAGGACTACATCCTGGCGGTGCTCGACCTCAACGACGGCAACCAGACCCGCACCGCCAAGCAGCTCGGCATCGGCTCGGCGACGCTGTCCAGGAAGCTCAGGAGCTGGGGCGTCGGCCGCGACACCCGCAAGGCGACGGGCGACGATTCCGCAGCGGACTGAGACCGGCGTCCGCTACGCCGCCGGCGCCGGGACCGTGACCACGACCTCGTGCTCGCGCCGGTCGTCGACGAGCGGCAGGGCGTCGCCCTCGAGGACGGCCCCGTCCAGCGCCACGCTCGTTCCGCCGCCACCGCCGGCGACCTGCCGGATCTCGATGTGGTAGACGGTATCCCGGAACCGGTAGTGCACCCGGTAGGACTCCCACGCCGCGGGCAGGCAGGGTGTGAAGCGCAGCCTGTTCGCTTCCAGGTTCAGGCCCAGCAGCGACTCGGTCAGCAGCCGGTACATCCAGCCGGCCGAGCCCGTGTACCACGTCCAGCCGCCGCGGCCGGTGTGCGGCGGGACGGCGTAGACGTCGGCGGCGACCACGTACGGTTCCACCTTGTAGACGGCCGCGTCCTGCGGCGTGGCGGCGTGGTTCACGGGGTTGATCATGGACGCGAGATCCCAGGCGCGCCGCCGGTCGCCCAGGGCGGCGAACGCCATCGCCGCCCAGATCGCCGCGTGGGTGTACTGGCCGCCGTTCTCCCGCACGCCCGGCGGATATCCCTTGATGTAGCCGGGTTCGAGGGTCGAGATCGCGAACGGCGGGTCCAGCAGCTGGACCAGGCCGTCGCCGCGGCGGACGAGACGGCTGTCCACCGCCTCCATCGCCGCGCGTGAGCGCGCGGCGTCGCCGCCCGGGACGAGTGCCGACCAGCTCTGGACGACCGAGTCGATCTGGCACTCGGGGTTGACGGCCGATCCCAGCGGCGTGCCGTCGTCGAAATACGCCCGGCGGTACCACGCACCGTCCCAGCCGTTCGCCTCCACGTTCTGCCGCGTCCGGGCGGCGTCCCGCCGGCAGCGCTCGGCGAAGGCTCCGTCGCCGTGCAGATCCGCGACCTCGGCGAACCGCGTCAGCACCTCCTGCAGGAAGAAGCCGAGCCAGACGCTTTCGCCCCTGCCCTGCGCCCCCACCAGATTCATGCCGTCGTTCCAGTCGCCGCCCCCGATGAGCGGCAGTTCGTGCGCGCCGACGGCCAGGCCGTTCAGGACGGCGCGGACGCAGTGGTCGTACAGGCTGCCGGATTCCCGGGGCCGGCCCGGCAGGTCGTAGTAGGAGTCCTCTTCCGGTTTGAGCGGACGACCCGTGAGGTAGGGCAGGGACTCGTCCAGCACTCCGGTGTCGTTCGTGGCCAGGACGTAGCGCGCGGTGGCCAGCGGGAGCCAGAGGAAGTCGTCGGAGCAGTG
>JAUSBL010000019.1 GCA_030658975.1 Candidatus Latescibacterota bacterium | reverse complement strand
CCTGGTCGGCCGCACCGGAACGCTCGAGGTCACCGATCACCCCGTTCACGGCCCGCCGGCTCTCCGCCCGCGGCGTGGAGCGCACCGTCGCGGACTTCGTGCGCGCCGCCGGACTGGCCCGGCGCCGCGCTGACGGACTGGGAGCGCGCCGCGGCGGTCGTCGTGGCCGCCGCCCACGGCTACCCCGGCACGGCCCGTCGCGGGGATGAGATCACGCTGCCGCAGGACCGCGCGCAGGCCTGGGTCGTCCAGGCCGGCACCGCCGAGCGCGACGGGCGCCTGGAGACCGCGGGCGGGCGCGTGCTCGGCGTCGTCGGCGAGGGCGGCGATCAGCGCGCGGCCTTGGCCGCCGCCTACGGTCTGCTCGCCGAAGTCAGGTTCGATGGACTGATCGCCCGCCGCGACATCGGCGGCGGGGTCCCTGCCACCCAGGAGTGAAGCATGACAAAACGCGCGACGAATCCGGCCCGGGTGATGGTCCTGCTGGGCAGCGAGAGCGACCTGCCGGTCATCGAGGGGCTCCGGAAACTGCTGGACCGCTTCGGCCTGCCGCACCGCGTCGAGATCGCGTCGGCGCACCGCCAGCCGGACAAATTGCGGCGCCTGGTGACCGCGGGCGACCGCGAGGGGATCGCGGTCTACGTCGCGGTCGCGGGCATGGCGGCGCACCTGCCCGGCGTGGTGGCTTCGCTGACGCTGCGGCCGGTGATCGGCGTGCCGGTCGCCGCCGGGCCGCTGGCCGGCATCGACGCCCTGCTGTCGATGGCGCAGCTGCCGGGCGGCGTGCCCGTGGCGACCGTCGCGATCGGGCCGTCGGGCGCCCGCAACGCCGCCGTGCTGGCCGCGCGCATCCTGGCGCTCGGCGACGCGCGCGTGGCGGCGGCGCTGGAGGACTTCCGGCGCGAGCAAGCGCGCGGCGGCGGTTGAGATGGGCGCCCGCACGCACGATCCCGCGGTCGCGGCCCGTTGCCTGGCCGGCGGGGGCGTGGTGCTGATGCCCACCGACACGCTGCCCGGCCTGCACGCGCGCGCCGACGCTCCGGCGGCCGTGGCGCGTATCGCGGTGCTCAAGGGCCGCGACGAGGGCAAGCCGCTGCTGGTGCTCTGCGCCGGCGCCGACGCCGCGCGCGGACTCCTCGGCGCGCTGAGCGGGCGCGTCTGGGAATACGCGGTGCGCTGCTGGCCCGGGCCCTACACGCTGGTGCTGCCGGCGGGACCGTCGGCCCCGTCGGCGGCGACGCGCGGCGGACCGACGCTGGCCGTGCGCGTGCCGTCGCCGCCGGGGCTGCGCGACCTCATCGCCGCCGCCGGCGGCGCCCTGATCTCCACCAGCGCCAACATGGCCGGAGAACCGCCGGCGACGGACCTGGCGTCGGCGGCGCGGCTATTCGCCGCCGGTGTCGATCTCGTCGTGGAATTGGATTGGGGCGGCCCGCCGCAGGCCGCCGCCTCGGCGATGCTGGACCTGACCGTCTGGCCGCCGCGCGTGTTGAGGCCGGGTCCCCTAGTTCCACCCGACTGGGAGTCTCAACACTGAACAGTTTGCAAACATTACAATTGCAAGATCGGCGCCCGCTTGACGCCACCCGGTTCGCGGCCTAACTTACGCCGTGGGAGACACACTTGACCGCACCTGGGTCCATCCTGTTCGTCTGTTCGGGCAACACCTGCCGCAGCCCCCTGGCCGCCGCATTCGCCATCGCGCTCTGGCAGGGTCGCCCCCCGTGCGCGTCGGCGGGGCTGGACGCCGCACCGGGTTGCCCGGCGACGGCCGAGTCCTGCGACCAGGCGCAGCAGCGGGGCCTGGACCTGTCGCGGCACCGCTCGCGGCCGCTGGACACGGCGGTGCTGGACGGGGCGGACTGGGTGCTGCTGATGACGCCGGAGCAACTCGTGCGCTTCCGCAGCCGGTTCCCGCAGCATCCCGGGCGGGTTGGCCTGCTGGGCCTGCCGGGGGTCGACCTGGCGGGCGGCGGCGACGCCGCTTCCGCCGAGTCGGTCGACGATCCCTACCGTGCGCGGACGTCCCTGGCTTACGAGCGGATGGCCGACCAGGTCGAGCGGCTCGTGGGAGCCTGGACCGCGGAACTGCGGGGGAGGAACGCGCCATGATCATCGCCGTCGGGTCCGACCACCGCGGCTTCGGGCACAAGGAGCGGATCGCGGCGCTGCTGGCCCGCGAGGGCCACACGGTCGTGGACGTGGGCTGCCACGGGACAGCGTCCGTCGATTACCCGGACTTCGCGCTGGCCGTGGGCCGGGCCGTGGCCGGGGGCCGCGCCGCGCTGGGGGTGCTGGTCTGCGGTTCGGGCATCGGCGTGAGCATCGCCGCCAACAAGGTGCGGGGCGTGCGCGCCGCCCTGTGCTGCAACGAGGAGATGGCCGCGGCCACCCGCCGCCACAACGACGCCAACGTGATCTGTTTCGGCGCCGACCACACGCCCGTCGAACTGGCCGAGCGCATGGTGCAGCGCTGGCTGGGCGCCGAGTTCGAGGGCGGACGGCACGCCGGCCGGATCAGCAAGATCGCCGACATCGAGAAGGACGCGGGCGGCGTCGCCGCCGCGACGCCGCCGACACCGGAACCGCGAGGAGAACAGGCATGAACCGCCACCTGCAGGCCGCCGATCCCGAGATCGCCGACGTCGTCGCCCGCGAGCTCGGCCGCCAGCGCGACCAGCTCGAGATGATCGCCAGCGAGAACTTCACCAGCCTGGCCGTCATGGAGGCCGCCGGCAGCGTCCTGACGAACAAGTACGCCGAGGGCTACCCCGGCAAGCGCTACTACGGCGGCTGCGAGTTCGTCGACCGGGCCGAGGAGCTGGCCCGCGAGCGCGTGAAGGCGCTGTTCGGAGCCGAGCACGCCAACGTGCAGCCCCACTCCGGCTCGACGGCGAACATGATCGCCTACCTGGCCTGCCTGTCCCCGGGCGACAAGCTGCTGGGCCTGTCGCTGTCCCACGGCGGGCACCTGACCCACGGCCACCCGGTGAACTTCTCGGGCCTGCTGTTCACCGCCGTGCACTACGAGGTCGACCGCGAGACCGAGGTGATCGACTACGACGCGCTGCGCGAGCAGGCGCGGCGCGAACAGCCCAAGGTCATCGTGGGCGGCGCCAGCGCCTACCCCCGCCACTGGGACTACGCGGCCATGCGCAGCATCGCCGACGAGGTCGGGGCGGTCCTGATCTTCGACATGGCCCACGTGGCGGGCCTGGTCGCCGGCGGCGCCCACCCCAGCCCCGTGCCCTTCTGCGACATCGTCACCTCGACGACCCACAAGACCCTGCGCGGGCCGCGCGGCGGCATCGTGCTGAGCAAGTCGGCCCACGCCGAGGCCATCGACAAGCTGAACTTCCCGGGCGTGCAGGGCGGCCCGCTGATGCACATCATCGCGGCCAAGGCCGTCTGCTTCCGCGAGGCGGCCCGGCCGGAGTTCGCCGCCTGGGCGCGCCGCTGCGTGGAGAACGCCAAGGCGCTGGGCGGGCGCCTGCTCGAGCACGGCTTCCACCTGGTCAGCGGCGGCACCGACAACCACCTGCTGCTGGTCAACCTGACGAGCAAGGACATCTCGGGCAAGAAGATGGAGCACCTGCTCGACGAGGTCGGCATCACGGTCAACAAGAACACGGTGCCCTTCGACACGCGCAAGCCGTTCGTCACCAGCGGCATCCGCATCGGCACGCCGGCTTTGACCACGCGCGGCATGGGCCCCGACCAGATGCGCGCGATCGGCGACATCATCGCCGGCGCCTGGGAGGCCCGCGAGGACGAGGCCGCGCGCGCCGCGCTGCGGACGCGGACCAGGGAGCTGTGCGAGGCGTTCCCGCTCTACCCGGAACTGTAGGAGGCCGGCGTGAAGTGCCCGGGCTGCGGAGCCGACGACGACAAGGTGGTGGACAGCCGGTCGGCCCGCGACGGCCGGGCGATCCGGCGCCGGCGCGAGTGCGTGGCCTGCGGCGAGCGTTTCACCACCTACGAGTACGTCGAGGTCAAGCCCTTCCTGGTGGTCAAGCGCGACGGGCGGCGCGTGGAATACGACCGGGCCAAGGTGATCGGCGGCATCGCCCGCGCCTGCGAGAAGCGGGCCGTCTCCCTGGAGGAGATGGAGGCCATGGCCGACGCCGTGGAGCGCGACCTGGCCGGCGGCCTGCTGCGCGAGGTGCCTTCGGCGTCCATCGGCGAGCTGGTCATGGCGCAGCTGCGGGGCAAGGACGAGGTCGCCTACGTCCGCTTCGCCTCGGTCTACCGCTCCTTCAAGCACGTCGACGAGTTCATGTCCGAGCTGCGCGGCCTGCTCGACCGCAAGGGGGGGGCAGGTGGTTGAGAGGCGCCGCCCGGGCGGCCAGATGACGCTCCTGGACCACCTCGACGAGTTGCGCACGGTGCTGCTGCAGTCCCTGCTCGTGGCGGTCGCGGCCGCGGTCGGCGCCTGGTTCGTGTCGCAGCGGCTGCTGGACCTGATCGTCGCGCCGATGACCGAGGCGGGCCAGCAGGTCTACTTCAGCCAGCCCACGGAAGCCTTCATGACCCGGATGAAGGTGGCCGGCGTCGCCGGCCTGATCGTGGTGCTGCCCTTCGTGCTGCTGCGCGTCTACCGCTTCGTCGCGCCCGGGCTGTACCCGCGGGAGCGGAAACTGGTGACGCCGCTGCTGATCGCTTCGGTGGTGCTGTTCTACACCGGCGTCGCCTTCGCCTTCCTGGTGATGATCCCGCTGGTCGTCAAGTTCATGCTGGGGTACGCCACCGAGTCCGTGCGGCCGCTCATCGGCATCGGCCCGTACTTCAGCTTCGTGGCGCAGACCTGCCTGGCCTTCGGGCTGGTGTTCGAACTGCCGGTCGCCGTGCTGCTGCTGAGCGCGGCCGGTCTGGTCGGCGCCCGCACCCTGTGGGCAGGCTGGCGGTACGCCGCGGTGATCATCGTGGTCGTCGCGGCGGTCCTCACGCCGCCCGACGTCGTGAGCCAGATGCTGATGGCCGTGCCGGTCATGGCCCTCTACCTCCTCTCGGTCGGGGCGGCCCTGCTCCTGGAGCGGGGAAGGCGGCGGTCCGCGGCGGCCGCCGGGCGGTTGCCAGAGGACGCCGGATGACATAAGGTAGGGGCCCGGTCCCGCCGGGATGCGGACCGCCGCCCCGGGAATCGACCGCCGCCGAAGGGGATGCATGTCGCTGCTCGACCAGGAACGGGTCCAGCTCTGGGCCCTGCAGAAGATCATCGGGGACGAGCTGTCCCGCTTCGACGCCGTCTACGACGGCCTCGTGCGCGGCGAGACGCCCCTGATCGAGGAAGTCTGCGCCCACGTCAAGCAGGGGCGCAGCAAGCGCTTCCGGCCCACCCTGCTGCTGCTGACCGCCAAGCACGACGCCCCGACGCCGCAGGACGCCGTGCTGTGCGCGGCCTGCGTCGAGATGATCCACACCGCGACCCTGCTGCACGACGACTTCATCGACGAGGCGCTGACCCGCCGCGGCCTGCCCTCGGTGAACCAGGCCTGGGGGCCGGCGACGGCCCTGGTCATGGGGGACTACCTCTACAGCAAGGCCCTGGACTGCCTCAGCCGGGCCGGTCTGCACGAGGCCCTGCGGCTGCTGGCCGCGACCACGCTGAAGATGAGCCAGGCCGAGATGATGCAGATCGAGACCAGGTGCGACCTCGCGCTCACCGAGGAGCGCTACCACGACATCATCCTGCGCAAGACGGCGTCCCTGATCGAGTCCGCCTGCGCCATCGGGGCGGGCTTCAACCCCGCGGCCCTGCGGCACGTCGAGGCCTACGGGGAGTTCGGCCGCATGATCGGTTTCGTCTTCCAGATCACCGACGACATCTTCGACTTCCTCGGCGACGAGCGGCGGCTGGGCAAGCCCACCGGCCAGGACTGGGAGGAGGGCCGCATCACGCTGCCCCTGATCGCCGCGCTGCGCGACGCTCCCGCCGAGCAGCGGGCGCGCCTGCTCGGCCGCGTGGAAGGCCTCACGGGACCGGCGCGGGCCGAGGCCTGGGTCGAGGTCCGGGACTTCGTCCTGGAGCACGGCGGCACCGATTACGCCCGCGGCAGGGCCAAGGAGTTCGGAGACCGGGCCAAGTCCGCGATCACCGCCGTCGCCTCGGGGGTCCAGAGGGACCTGCTCGTCGTGTCGGTCGATTATGTCCTGCGCCGTCTCAGCTGACGTCGCACCAGCACCGGGAAGAACATGAGCAAGACCGTCAAGCAGACCGCGCCCTTCGCGGACGGCCCCGCCTTCCGCCTGGCCGAGACCGCCGCCCACGCCGCCCTGGTCAAGAAGGGCGACGACGTGCTGATCCTGGACCTCGCCGGGCGCTCCGACGTCGCCGACTACTTCGTGATCGTCACCGGCGGCAGCGACCAGCAGGTCGACGCCGTCGCCCGCGGGATCGCCGAGGCCGCGGCGGCCGAAGGCCAGAAGCTCCTGCACGGGGAGGGGCGGGACCGCAAATACTGGGTCCTGCTGGATTTCGTCGACGTCATCGCCCACGTGCTGCAGCCGCGCGCCCGCCAGTACTACGCGCTCGAGCGCCTGTGGAACGACGCGCCCCGGCTCGAGGTGGGCGTGGACTACTTCGCGCGCGCCGACGTCCGCGAACGGCGGCCGGAACTGCAGCTGGTCCGACTCGCGGGGCGGGACGGGGCGCCGTCGCAGACGGGAGACGGATCGTGACCATCCAGGACATCATCAGGACGGAGCTGCAGCGCCGGCTCGAGGAGTACGGCCTCTTCGACGAGGACGCCGCCGTCGAGCTGGAGAAGCCGCGCGACCCGGCGCACGGGGACCTGAGCACCAACGTGGCCATGACCACCGCGAAGCGCCTGGGCCGCAAGCCCCGCGAGCTGGCCGGCGAGCTCGCGGCCAAGCTGCAGTTCGACCGTGACGTCGTCGCCTCGGTCGAGATCGCCGGCCCCGGCTTCATCAACTTCCGCATCGGCCGCCGGCACCAGGTCGCCCAGCTGCTGGACCTGTGGCGCGGCGAGGGTGCGATCCAGGACATCCGCGTCGGCGGCGGCCGCCGCATCAACGTCGAGTTCATCAGCGCCAACCCGACGGGTCCCCTGAACGTGGTGTCGGCGCGGGCCGGCGCCTTCGGGATCACCCTGGTGCGGCTGCTCAACGCGATCGGGTACGACGCCCACGCGGAATACTACGTGAACGACGCCGGCCGGCAGGTCCACCTGCTCGGGCGCTCCCTGCGCGCGCGCTTCTCCGAGCTGGCCGGCCGCCCCGAGCCCTTCCCCGAGGACGGCTACAAGGGCCTGTACGTGGCGCGGATGGCCGAGGAACTGCTGGCGCTCGACAGCGCGGCGATCCAGCAGCAGGCCGGCGTCTTCAACGACGAGAGCTTCCAGCGCGTCACGGCCCCCGAAGGCGACGCCCGCGACTGGTTGGACCTGCCGCCCGACGAGTCGGCCCGGCGTTTCTCGAAATACGCCCTGATGAAGATCCTGACCTGGCAGCGCCAGACCTGCCGGCGCTTCGGGCTGCGCTTCAACACCTGGTACTTCGAGTCGGAACTGCACGAGACGGGGCGCGTCGAGCGCGCGCTGGAGCAGCTGCGCAAGTCGGGCTCCGTGTACGAGCTGGACGGGGCCCTCTGGTTCCGCTCGACGGACTTCGGCGACGAGAAGGACCGCGTCGTGGTGCGCAGCGGGGGCGAGCCCACCTACTTCCTGGCGGACGTGGCCTACCACTTCCACAAGTACCAGCGCGGCTTCGAGCACGCGATCGACTTCCTGGGCCCCGACCACCACGGCCACATCCCGCGCATGCAGGGAGCGATGCGCGCCCTGGGCATCCCCGACGGCTGGCTCGAGGTGCAGATCCTCCAGCAGGTCAACTTCGTGGAGAACGGCCGCCCCGTCGACATGTCCAAGCGCGAAGGCCAGTTCGTCACCATGGACGCCCTCGCCGACGACGTCGGCACCGACGTCGCCAAGTACATCTTCCTGACGCGCCGCCCCAACTCGCACCTGGACTTCGACCTGGACCTGGCGCGCGAACAGTCCAACGAGAATCCGGTCTACTACGTGAAGTACGCGCACGCCCGCATCTGCGCGGTATTGCGCAAGGCCGAGGCGGGCGGCTGGCAGCTCCAGGAACCCGTCGAGGCGGACCTGGCCGGGCTGCAGCAGGACGCCGAGTGGAATCTCGTGCGCGAGATCGTGCGGCTGCCCGAGGTCATCCTGGGCGCCGCCGAGAGCCGCGAGCCGCACCGGCTGACGGCGTACGCCGCCGACCTCGCCGGCTGCTTCCACCAGTTCTACCACCAGTGCGTCATCGTGGGCGAGAACCGCGAGGTGACGCGCGCCCGCCTCGAACTCTGCCAGGTCACGCGCAAGGTCCTGCGCGACGTGCTGGACCTCATCGGGGTCGAGGCGCCCGAGCAGATGGGCGACAAGGAGTGAGATGAGCATCCTGGTGGTGGGATCGGTCGCCTACGACACCGTCGAGACGCCGCGCGAACGGCGCGAGCGCCAGCTCGGCGGCAGCGCCAGCTACTTCTCGCTGGCCGCGGCGCGCTTCGCGCCGGTGCGCGCCGTGGGCGTCGTGGGCGACGATTTCCGCGCCGGGGACCTGGCGCTGCTGAGCTCCCGCGGCGTGGACACCGCCGGGATCGTCCGCCGCGACGGCCCCACCTTCCACTGGTCCGGCCGCTACCACGAGGACCTGATCGAGCGCGACACCCTGGCCACCGAGCTGGGCGTGTTCCAGGACTTCGCGCCGGAACTGCCGGCAGGCTGGCGGGAGACGCCCTACCTCTTCCTCGCCAACATCCACCCGGCGCTGCAGGCGGACGTGCTGGACCGGATGGTCGCGCCGCGCCTGGTCGTGCTGGACACGATGAACCTCTGGATCAAGACGACGCGCCGCGAGCTCCAGGAGGTCCTGGCCCGCGTCGACGTCGTGCTGCTCAACGACGGGGAGGCCCGCCTGCTGAGCGGGCAGCGCAGCCTCGCCGCGGCGGCGGCGGCGATCAAGGAGCTGGGACCGGGCCGGGTCGTGATCAAGAAGGGCGAGCACGGCGCCCTGCTCTTCGGCCGCGATTCCCTGTTCTCGGTGCCCGCGCTGCTGCTGCCCGAGGTCGTCGATCCGACCGGGGCGGGCGACTGTTTCGCGGGCGGCTTCGTGGGCTGCCTCGCCGCGGCGGGCGCGACCCGGGACGACGACGACCGCGTCTTCCGCCGGGCCATGCTCGCCGGCACGGCGGTGGCGTCCGCCTGCCCGGAGGCCTTCAGCGTGGACGGTGTGCTGGCCCTCGACGCGGCGGAATACGAACGGCGGCTGGCGACCCTCGCGGACATGATGACCCCCTGATCCCGCTGGCGCCCGGGACATCCCGGCCGGTCCAACGCACCTCTCGGCCTCTTTTTTTACGTCGAGTGCGATCGTTCCTTGAGAGGTGTGAGGTGTTCTGTTAGGATTCCGCAGATGGATCAAGCCGCGCAAGGCTCGTGGTCGAGATGGAGGGTCCCGCCTTGGAAGAACCCCGCAACGACGATCTCGAATGGGTCAAGGATGCGGAACGTTGGATCTGCCAGATCCAGGGCATCCGCCAGTGCAAGATCGACATCGACGAACTGGGCAAGGTCGCCGGCATCCACGTCATCGCGTCGGCCGAGCGCGAGCCGCGCCACGTGGTGCGCGACGTCGAGAGCCTGCTGAAGGCCCGCCTGGACCTGGACGTCTACTATAAGAAGATCGGCGTCGTGCAGATCATCGAGCCCGACGAAACCGCGCCTGCCGCGGCCGTCGACGCCGCACCCGCGCCCGCGCCCGCACCCGC
>JAUSBL010000016.1 GCA_030658975.1 Candidatus Latescibacterota bacterium | reverse complement strand
ACGCCGCCGACGGCGCGGCGCTGTCGGCCCTGGACCCCGCCGACCTGCGGCTGCTGCTGGCGGCGGACTCGGTGCGCGACCCCGGCGGCGCCGGCAACGCGCCGGTGACCGCGGCCGACGATGTCGCGGTCGCGGTGCGCGCCCCGACGCTCGTGGCGATCGACGGGCGCCTCGAGGCGGGCGAGTGGGACGCGTACCCGGCGCTCGCCGACCCGAACGACTCGTCGTGGACCGCCAGCAACGAGATCGACGGCCTGCACGCCAGCTGGGACGACACCTACCTCTACCTCGCCGTCGACGGCCGGGTCAGCGGCAACTCCTGGCTGCTGTACCTGGACACCGATCCCGGGGGACCCGCGGGCCAGACGAACCTCGCGGCCATCGACGTCTGGGAGCGCGGCGCGGTCTTCACGGCGCCCGGCTTCCGCGCCGACTTCCAGTACGGCTGCTACCAGCACCAGTCCGCCTGGGACGGCGACTCCTTCTGGCGGATCCTCTCGCCGACGACGACCGCCGATCTCACCGGCGAGATCGTCTCGGCCTTCGACTCCCAGCACCTGTACGGCGATCTCGGCGGCAGCGAGCTCGCCATTCCCTGGGACACCCTGTTCGGGCTGGGCGCCGGACAGGTGCCCGCCGGCGCCACGCTCTCGGTGGTGGCGTCGCTGTGCTGGGATCCCGAGCCCGGCGGCGTGCTCGGGGGCGACTCGGCGCCCAGCAACGCGGCGGCCGCCCTGCCGACCATCGACACCGTCTGGACCTTCACCGTCGACGGCGACGGCGACGGGCGGCCCGACGGCTGGTCGGCGACCGCGGCCCCGCCGGCGCCGGCCGCCCTGCTGCTGTCGCCGCCGTACCCCAATACCTTCAATCCCCGGACCGTGATCCGTTTCGAGTTGCCCGGCGACGCGGCCGCGCCCGTCAGCCTGGCCGTCTTCAACCTGAAGGGGGAACGCGTGGCCGTGCTCGTCGACGGACCGCTGGCCCCCGGCCCCCACGCGGTGGCCTGGCGCGGCGTCGGCGACGACGACCGCCCCCTGCCCGCCGGCACCTATGTCTGCAAGCTCGTTCACGGCGGCCGGGTCGCGACCCGTTCGCTCACCCTGGTGAAATGAGGAGGATGTCCATGCGCACCACCCGAACCCCGGTCCGCGCCGCGCTGCTGGCCGTGATCGCCCTGGCCCTGCCGGCGGCGCTCGCGGCCCAGGTGCCGCAGACCATCGTCGTCGACGGCATCAACGATTTCAATCCGGCCAACCTGCTGGACGCCGACGGCGGCGACACCCAATTCACGCAGATCGACATCGGCGACTTCTACGTGACCAACGACGCCGTGAAGCTCTACGTCGGCTTCGAGCACGACAAGGGCAACTTCGGCACGGTCCAGTTGGGCATCGCCATCGACGTGGGCACCGCCGCCGGCGGCACCCTCGATCCCTGGGGCCGCCAGCTGGAGTGGAGCCTCGCCGCCAACAAGCCCGACTTCATGTTCTACGTGAACCTCGACAACAACTGGCAGGGCGGCCTGTACTGGAACGGCACCGCCTGGGCGAACCTGTCGGCTCCCGGCACCGGGGCGCTCGGCTGGATCGCCGGCAACGGCTTCAGCGAGATCGGCGTGCTGCTCGCCTCGCTGGGCGTGGCGCCCGGGGCGAACATCAACGTCGAGGCCTGGGTCACCCAGGACAGCCCGACCAAGGGCCCCCTGGACGCCGCCGCCAACGACGCCAGCCAGCTGTCGACCCCGGGCTCGACGACCTGGGACACGCCCATCGACATCCCGATGTTCGACTACCTGGCGTTCACCGTCATGAACGCCGCCGACAACGACGCGCCGACCCTGACCGGCGCGCAGCACCTGACCGCCGGCATCGTCGACGTCATCTTCAGCGAGCCCGTCGGCCTCGCTACCGCGCAGACGCCCGGCAACTATCTGGTCACCGGGGCGACGGTCAACGCCGCCGCGCGCGACGCCCTCAACCTGAACGTGGTGCACCTGACCCTGGCCGCCGACATCGGCGCCAGCGCCTCGATGTACACCGTGACGGTGAGCAACGTGCAGGACCTCGCGGGCAACCCGATCGTCGCCGGCAGCACCACCTGCTTCGCCCTCAAGAACGTCGTGTTCCGCGGCCGCATGAGCCAGTTCCTCAACAGCCAGACGCCCCCCTTCGGCGGCTTCACCGTCGAGGGCGGCACGCTGCCTCTGACCTGGTCGCTGTGCGACGGCATGAGCGGCGTGGACCAGGGCGGCGGCGTCTACCAGGTCGCCGCCGACTTCTGCCTGCCCGGCAACTGCGGCGCCGGCACCGCGACGGCCAACCTCGAGTGGAAGTGGGTCTACAACTGCGCGACCTACGAGCCGATCGCCGGCAACCGCAACCATGTGATGGACCTCGCCACCGGCGCGCAGGACGTCCTGGACGTGTGGTGGAACGACGCCGACCCGACCCAGTTCACCACCCACGCCATCGACGTGCTGCTGTACGTGGACCTGAACGTCTACGGCTACGCGCCCGGCGACGTGGTGGCGGTCAACGGCTCCGACGCGCCGCTGGACTACACCGTCCCCTCGGTCAATCTGCTGGCCGACGACGGCGTCTTCCCGGACGCGGCGGCCGGCAACGGCATCTACTCGACCGTCGTCACCTTCCCGGCGGGCTCGCGCAAGAACGTGACCTACAAGTTCCTGCTCAACGACGCGTACGAGTGCTTCGCGCAGGGCGACCGCGGCGTCTTCCTGAACGACGCGCTCTTCGACGTCGTCGGCGGGGCCCTCGGCCCGCTGACCATGCCCGTGGTCCACTTCGACCGCTGCTCCACCACCTGGCGGCCCGTCAACGTCGTGTTCCGCGTGGACACGAACGTCGGCCAGACGCCCGTCGGCCCGCTCGACGTGGTCACGGTCAACGGCACCACGAGCAACGTCGTCCCGGCGAGCTTCAGCTGGGACATCCCGTCGCTCAACGACCTGCTCGACAACGGCGTCGCGCCGGACGCGACGGCCGGCGACGGCATCTACACGACGTCGGTCGTGTTCGCGGATTCGAGCCAGATCTTCACCGAGTACAAGTACCTGGTGAACGACGCCTACGAGTGCACGGGCCAGGCCAACCGCTCGTTCACCGTCGACGCCGACAACTTCAGCCTCGCCAGCCCGCAGGTCCTGCCGCTCGACGTCCTGCATTTCTGCGAGACCACGGCGGCCCCCGACCTGACCCCGTCGCGGCTGGCGCTCGAACAGAACCGCCCGAACCCCTTCAACCCGCAGACCGAGATCGCCTTCACGGTCCACCGGGCCGGCCCGGCCTCGCTGCGGGTGTACGACCTGAAGGGCGGGCTCGTGCGCTCCCTGCACGAGGGCCGTCTGCAGGACGGTCCCCACGCCATGACGTGGGACGGCCGCGACGCCACCGGCCAGCTGTCGCCGGCCGGCGTCTACTTCTACCGCCTCGAGATCAACGGCGAGGTGGGCGTGCGCAAGATGATGCTCGTGAAGTGATCGCACGGGCAGGGTGAACGGCAGAGGGCCCCGGTCCGCGGACCGGGGCCCTCGTGCGTCGGCGCCGCGGGTTCAGCGGGCCAGCGTGACGGAACGGCTCGTCGCGTCGCGGCCGTCGTCCATGCGCACGACGTACGTGCCCGAAGGCGCGGCGCGCCCGCCCGGGCCGCGGCCGTCCCAGCGCAGGACGCGCGTTCCGGCGGGCATGACGCCCTGCCACAACCCCGCCACCAGCCGGCCGCGCAGGTCGAAGACGCCGACGCGCATCTCGCGGGGCTCCGCGAGGCTGCACTCCACCTGCAGGAACGGGTTGAAGGGGTTGGGGGAGACGCGCAGACCGGCGGCCAGGGGCGGCGAGGGCGGCGCGGCGGTCGCGGGGTCCGCCGCGCGGATGGTGTCGACGTGGGCCAGGGCGTAGGGCGCTTCGTTGCCGACGCCCTCGGTGTAGGGCTGCCGCCACGTGTCCACGATCACGGCGCCGCTGGCCCGGACGTGGACGATCAGGAAGGTGCTCAAACCGTTGAAGTTCTGGTTCACGGGACCGCGGGCGTGGCCCAGGTCCAGTTGCCAGACTCCCTGCAGGTCCACGACGCTCGTGGTGTGGGTGTGCCCGCACCCGTAGGCCGTCGCCCCGTGCCTGGTCAGGATCTCCCAGAGCGCGTCGCGGTAGACACCGCCGCCGTAGGCGTTGAACGCCGTGTCGTTGGCGTGATTCCAGAGGCCGCTGTCGCGATCGGGCCGGGGCCAGGCCGGGAAGTGGCCGAACACGAAGATCAGCGGCTGCGCGGTGGCCGCGAGATCGGCCTCGAGCCAGGCGTCCAGCGCGGAGTTCCAGTTGCCGTTGATGGCGCCCGCGTCGCTGGCGCCGTCGAAGCACTCGTTGAGCATCACGAAATGGGCGTGGCCGTAGTCCCAGGAGAATGTGGTTTCCTCGCTGCCGGCCGGCCCCGGGTTGACGTCGATGCCCGGTCCGCCCTGATCGAAGCCGCGGAGCCACTGCATGGTCGGAGCGTGTTCCGCGTCGTGGTTACCGACACCCGGAAAGAAGGGATAGCCGGGCCTGATCTGGGCCTCGACCGTGTCGTAGACGATGGCGGGGGGATTGGTCGAAAACTGCTGGTCCAGGTCGCCCGGCGACACCATGAAGACGCCCGGACCGGCTGCGGCGATCGCCGCGCAGGCCTGATCCCAGCCGTGGATGCCGTTGACGACGATGTAGCGGCGCATGTCGCCGGCCAGGACGAAGTCGAAATCCGTGCGCTCCCCGGCCTGGGCCGTGGCGGCCAGGCAGAACAGCGCCGAGAACAGGAACGCACAGCGGTTCGACGATGAATTCATGGGCATCCGGACCTCTTTCCTTGCCGATACAGTACAAAATATATCCTCGATGCGACACCCCGAATTCCTGGGACGACCTCCCGTCGTCACCGGCTGCGGCCGGTTTGACACCGCGGCCGGCGCCGGATTACGATGGCCACCCACGAACTCGCGGAGGTGACAACATGGCTAGGGTCTGTCATCCGCTTCTTCCCGCCGCATGCCTGCTCCTGGCCGCCGCGGCGCCGGCCGGCGCGACGCTCGATCCCCAGCCCGACTGCATGGGCGTGTACTTCGACCCCGGAGCCGAGATCGTCTGTGGCACGGCATCCCCGTTCAGCCAGCTATCCATCTACGTCGTGCTGACCGGCGGCAGCGCGCCGAACCTGGCCGCCTGGGAGGCAGGGCTGCTCTGGCAGCCGGTCGGGGACGCCCAGTTCCTCGGCTCCTGGACCGTGCCGGGTTGCCTCGACATCGCCGGCACGGATCAGGACGGCCAGTTCCAGGTCGGCTGCGGCACGCGCCCGCTCGTCGTGCCCGCGATGGTCCTGGCGGTCTGGGACGGGTTCTACCTCGGGAGCCCCGGCTCGGGCGCCGTGCTGACCCTGGGCGGGTTGGCGGGATCGACGTCGTTCCCGGACGGCTACCCCGGCTACTTCTGGATGGACGATGTTTCCGGGCTCCACCCCCAATCCTGCCGGTTGCCGGTGGCCGGTCCCTCGCTGCCCTGCGCGATGCTCAACGTGCCGGGCTGCGGACAACTGATCGTGGCCGACGAGGGGATCGGATGGGGCGACGTGAAGACCCTGTACCGGGAGAATCGCCCGTAACTGGTCCCCCGTGGTTGGGTCGCGGCGAGATCCGGTGTACTCTGGATCGCGCCGACGAACCGCACACGGAGGGATCACGATGCGCCTACTGACCCTGGTGACGTACTTGCTGACATGCGCCGGGGCCGCCGCCGCCGCACTCGACGATCTGGCGATCCCGGTCACGCCCGCGCACCCGCGCGAATACATCTTCACCGACAAGGGCGCCGCCCACCTCGCGGGCTGCGCGGTCGGAGAGGACACGCGCAGCTACCACGGCTTCTACATCGCCATGCACGAGCTGCTGGACGGCTGGTCGCTGCGCCTGGAAGACGGGCGCGAACTGTCCGCCGCCACGGCCGACTCAGCCGCCGTGTCGCCGGACCGGCTGCAGCGCTTCTACCGCATCGACGGCGCCGTCGTCGTGGAGACCGTCACGCTGCTGGACCGCAGCGACGGCTTCCAGGTCGTCTACGACGGCGTGCCGTCGGGCGGCTTCGCCTTCGTGCCGCGGGTCGACATGCGCTTTTTGTGGAAGGTCGCGCGGCCCGAGTACCTGACCGTATGGGAGGGCGGCGTGCGGGGCGTGGCGCGCGCCGACCGCGCCGAAGCCGCCGCCGGCGAGCGCAACCCGCCCTGGCTGGCCGTCGCGGTCAAGGGCGCCGCCGACTTCGCGCCGACGGGGCGCTACCTGCCGCGGCGCTACCCCGTCGACGCGGCCCGCAAGGCCATGGAGTCGGCCACGCCCTGGGAGGCCGGCGAGATCCGCGGGCGCATCCCGCCGCAGGTGCCGTCGGGCCGCGTGCAGGCCGTGATCGCCGCCGACGCGACGGCCGGCGCCGCCGCCGCGCGCGCACAGCACCTGCTCGACGAAGCGCCCGCACTGGCGGCCGCGCGGGCGGCCCGCCTGGCCGGCCTCGCCGACCCGGCGCGCCTGTCCACGGGCGTCGCGCGCGACGACCGCGCCCTGGCCTGGGCCCGCGTCTCGCTGGACAACCTGGTGATGGAGCAGCGCGGCGTCGGCGTCTACGCCGGTTTCTACTGGTTCACCACCTACTGGGGCCGCGACACCTTCATCGTGCTGCCCGGGGCGCTGGCCGCGGGACTGGACTTCGCCACGGCGCGCGAGATCCTGCGCTCCTTCGCCGCCTACCAGGACCGCAACCCGGTGAGCCCGCGCTTCGGCCGCGTGCCCAACTTCGTCACCGTGGACCAGGTGCAGTACGCCAGCATCGACGGCACCTGGTGGTTCGTGCGCGCCCTGGACGAGTACTGGCGGCGCTCCGGCGACGAGGCCTTCGCCCGCGAGATGACGCCCGTGGTGCTGCGCGCCTGCGAAGGGGCGCTGGCCCACGCTGTCGACGCGGAGGGTTTCCTGACCCACGGCGACGGCGAGACCTGGATGGACGGCGGCGGCGAGCAAAACCCCTACTCGCCGCGCGGCAACCGGGCCGTCGAGGCCCAGGCGCTCTTCCACCGCGGCCTGCTGACGGCGGCGAAGTTGGCCGTGCGCTGCGGCGGCGAGGCC
>JAUSBL010000015.1 GCA_030658975.1 Candidatus Latescibacterota bacterium | reverse complement strand
GAAGTCGACCTGCTGAAGTGGCTGACCCTGCGGGCGGGCGCCGCCAAGACCCTGATCAGCAGCACCACTCTGGATGAGACCAACGCCACCAAGGACGAGAGCACCTACACCAGCGCCCCGTACTTCTACGCCTTCGGCCTGGGCTTCAAGTTCGGCAAGCTGGCCATCGATGCCAAGGTCAACAACAATGCCCCGTATTCCCTGGGCTACATGTTCAGCGGCATCGACAACGGCGGCGACGAGGCCACCGCCAATACCCAGCCCATCACCTCCATCGGCATGACCTACACCTTCTAATTACCGACTTCTCGCACAAAACGGCCCCGGTTTTGCCGGGGCCGTTTTCTTTTTGCCTTGCAAAAAACAAAAAATCTGTTATAATTATGTAAGAAGGTCCGGCATAACAAGGAATCATCCTTCGGCTGGTGTAATTCATTGCTAGGCTCAGGATGACATAAAGTGGGGCTGTAGCTCAATTGGTAGAGCGCCTGCTTTGCAAGCAGGAAGTAGTCGGTTCGAATCCGATCAGCTCCACCAGACTACGATCAGGAGGGCAATATGGTCTGCCAGCTACGTCTGGCGGGCCATTGTTATTTACGAAGGATGAGAACCGACTGCCAATGGTGGTGAAGGTTCTCCACCGGCAGGAATGCTTCGTGGCCAAGCGACGGCGGATCCGCCTTTGGCGGAGAATCCGACATCATCCCGCCATCCTGCCGGGCGGTAGTCCGCCTGTGGCGGGTCAGCTCCACCATTCGTTTGTAAAGCAAGGGGCCGGTCTCACGGCAAGCCAGTTTTATTGGAGAATTTCGGACGCTGATCTCCGCAGATTCCGCAGATTATTTTGAATGTGGAGGTAAACAGAATTTCCTGTATTCCACTCCTTCGTCCCGCCCTAGTGGACTTCGGCGTGCACGCTGGTTTCCTTATAAGTAAAAGCTTCATCAGTCCCGGCCTATTGCGGCCGGGTTTTTTGTTGCCCCGGAATTTTTGTCACCCCTAAGAACTAAAATACAGTCAATCAACGACCACCGGTATTTACAAATCAAGAGGAGGTATCTCAAATGTTCAGAAGAACCGCCGCCGTGATGTTCCTGATCCTGGCCGTGGGAACCTGCGCCGTCCAGGCCAAGAACCGGAACCCGGCCAAAAACTGTCACCCCTCAAATGTAAAATCAAAATAATCAACAACCGGCCCCAAAGAGCGCGGGCTTAAAAACCAAACAACCAAAAGTAAATGTGTATTTACAAAAGGAGAATGTGAACATGGAACAAACCAACACCAAAACCGCCAGCTTTACCGACTTGATCGTCTGGCAAAAAGCGGTGGAACTATTTGAACTGGCCGCCCAGGACACCGAACGGTTTCCCCAGGGCAAGGCCTCATTTTTAATGGCCGGCCAGGTGGTCAAATGCGCCGGATCGATCGGCGCCAGCATCGCCGAGGGCTACGGCCGGGGAGGACAGAAGGAGTTCGGCTACCGCCTAAGCGCGGCCAAGGGCTTCGCCTATGCCACCCAGGACTGGTACCACAAGATCTCCCGGATGGGCTATATGACCCCGGAAGCGGCCGAACAGCGGCTGAAGCTGCTGGGCG
The DNA here is from genome assembly GCA_030658975.1 of Candidatus Latescibacterota bacterium. GTDB lineage: Bacteria > Krumholzibacteriota > Krumholzibacteriia > LZORAL124-64-63 > LZORAL124-64-63 > PNOJ01. The sequence goes on along the minus strand of JAUSBL010000015.1, from coordinate 2,847 downwards.
AGATCTCCCGGATGCTGGGCGGCCTGATCGCCAGGGTCACCGGCAAAAAAAAGGACCAGAAAGAAACCCCGGAAACGGGATCGAACCAGTAATTTAGCCCCCGCGCTCTTAGGGCGGTTAAATACATTTGAATTAAACTATTCAGCCACAGAAAGCACCCTTCTATTTATCAGGGTAAACTCCGGACACAAAATAAACCCGTAAACACTGAAATGCTGAGGAGTAAAAATGAACGGATCTGATAACAATAACGTCTTAAAGCCCTCCCCCCGGGAGAATGCCTGGGAGGAGGCCCGGCTGCTGGCCCGCACCATCGGCCTGCTGGTGGAGAACAGCCGGCAGATAGCCCGCGACCCGACGCTGTCAGGCTGCTGTCTGAACACCGCCTACATCGGCCTGCCCCATTTAAAGACCAGGGCCATAGCTCTGGGCCGCCTGCTGGATCTCTGGAACCAGGATAAATGGACCGAGACCTGTCCGGCCTGCGGGGAGACCGTTTACATTCTGGGGGCAGGAGGGGGCGCCCTGAGCGGCCGGAACGGCTGGTGGGGTGTTTGCGGCCATTGTCAGGGGGTTCTGTCGGGCAGCCGGGAGAAGTTCTACCAGCTGTACTCCGAGTTTGCCGGAGGGCCTTCGGGGCCAGCTCATCCCGAGCAGATAGATCTCGGCGACCTGCTGACAGAACTGCGGGCGGCATAGATGCAAATTATATTTATGGCAACCGTATTGCCACGACCTTCAGGTCGTGGCAGGCAATCTCATAAAACCCGTTGGGCTTTAGCCCCAGAGAAATAATGGAAGAGACCACTATGCCATATTTTCAAACCACGAGCTGAAGCTCGTGGCAATGGAACTGTCTGAATTTGTGGGAAAAGAAGCCATAGGATTTTCGTTACCCCGGCCGGATCAAAATATAATTGATCCGGCCTTTTTTATTGACTTTTAACCGGTCAAAGGCTTATCATTATGTCTCACTTAAAGCATAAACCAATATCTCGGCAAACAATGGCCCAGCAAAAAACCGAACGACTCCTGGAATTGGTGTCCCTGCTTTTAAAGCACCGCCGGCCGGTCCCCAAACCGGAGATCAGGCGACTGTTGCCCCACTATCAAAGGCTTTCCGGCCCCAGCTTTGACCGGACCTTTGAACGGGATAAAAGGGAGCTGCGCAGCCTGGGGGTGCCGCTTAAGCTCTATTCCATAGAGACCGGAGAAGAAGTGGACAATCCGGCCCAGGCCGCCAAGTACGAGGCGCAGGAATTGGGGTACCTTATAGACCATGAAGAGTACTACCTGCCCCGGCTGGACCTTACCGCCGAGGAATGGGCGGTGATCTCCCTGGTCTGCGCCGGGCCGCAGTCCCCGGCCGCCAAAGACCAGGCCAAGGCTTTGGCCAGCCTGGCCCAAAAGATAGGCTGCCAGAAGCCCGGGGGAAATGAACGGCGATCCGAGATAGGGCTTAGCGCCAACGCCCGGCCCGAGGCCGCCGCCGAAGCCAAAGTGCTGGGCCGCCTCCAGCAGGCGGTCAAGGAAGGAATCTCCATCCGGTTCAGCTATCACAGCATTCAGCGCGATGCCAAAGACCAGCGCCAGGCCGATCCCTATCTTCTGATCTACAATGCCGGGGTGTGGTACCTGATAGCATACTGCCACACGAGAAAAGAGGTCCGCACCTTCAAGGTCTCCCGCATCCAGCAACTGAAACTGCTTAACGGCCAGCCCCGGTTCAATGTGCCCGGAGATTTCGACAAGTCAAAATACCTGGGCCGCAAGGCCTGGGAACTGGGCGGGGGCCTGGTTGTTCCGGTTACCCTGAAAGTCAAACCCGAAAACGTCTGGCTGGTCAAAAAAGAACTGGGACCGCAGGCGGTCTGGAACAGGGGAACGGACAGCGTCAGCATAACGGTCAGCAATCCCGATCCCTTCATCCGCTGGGCCGCCGCCCACTGCGACCAGGTGCGGGTGGTGAAGCCGGAGGAAATGGCCCGGCAGGTGGATTCCCGTCTGCAGCAAGTCTTAAAACTTTATAAACCCTGATATCCGCAGACGCCGTCGGCCAAAGCCGGTAAACATAATAGCCTGCTTTGGCGTCGGACGATTAAACAGATTTTCGCAGATTTTTACAATGGTTCATTAATAATGATCATACAAACTTTATCTGCGTAATCTGCGGATAACCATCGTTTGGTTTCATAACAATTTAACCGGAGTACTGTGTATGGCTAAAACGTCGGACGAGCTGGAGCGGCTGCTGACCCTGATCCCGTTCCTTAACAGCCGCCAGGGTCAGCCGGTCCAGGATATCGCCGCCGAGTTGGGGATATCCCAGGCCCAGCTGCTGAAAGACCTGGACAGCCTCTGCCTTTACGGCACACCGCCCTTCGGGCCCAACGACCTTTTCATGGCGGCGGTGGACGAGCAGGGCCGGCTGGAGATGGCCTACACCGAGCAGTTTGCAGCGCCCCTGCATCTGCTTCCAAACGAGGCCATGGCCCTGAGGGTGTCCCTGCTGCCGCTTTTGGCCGGTTCTTCCGGGGCATACGGAAAAACAGTGAAGGGGATATTGGACAAGATCGACCAGGCCCTGCTGCCCCAGGACCGCCTGGCGGTGGACCATCTGGATGAGAAGATAATGGCGGCGGCCCCGGGATCCACCAACCCCGGCGCCCTGGAAACATTGCGCAAGGCCCGGCGGCAAAATGTCCAGACGGAAATTGAGTATTACAGCGGCTCCTCGGGTCAGAGTTCTACCAGAACCATTGAGCCTTACGGCTTTGTGATGTTCAACGGTTCCTGGTACGCGGTGGCCTTCTGCCATAAGAGCCGGGAACAGCGGACCTTCAAGGT
>JAUSBL010000028.1 GCA_030658975.1 Candidatus Latescibacterota bacterium | reverse complement strand
GTCTTGCCGGTGCCGTTGACCCCGACCACGAAGATGACGCGCGGCCCGGTCGGGGCCGCCCCGTCCGCGGGAGCCGCCGCCGGCGTCGCGGCCTGCGCCGCGCGCGCCTTGCGGCCGCGCACGGGCGCCTCGGCGGCCTCGTCCCAGCTGCGCACCTTCACGCGGGGCTTCGCCTCGCGCATGATCGCGGCGATGTCCGCGCGGATGACCTGGGTGACGCTCTCGAGCGTGGCCTCGCCGCCGGTCTCCTTCAGGCGCTTCTCGATGGACTGCACGATGCGCGTGCTGGCCTTGACTCCGAGGTCCGCCGAGATCAGCAGCGCCTCGATCTCGTCGAGCGTCGCGGCGTCGAGACGCACCTTGCCCGCGAACAGCTCCCCGAGCCGTCCGACGATGCTGTCGCGGGTCTTGCGCAGTCCCTGCCGCAGGCGGCCGATGGCGCCGAACATCTACTCCGCCTCCATGGACATCGGCGTGGCGGGCACAGCCGCTCCGTCGGCGGCGTCCTGCAGACCGTCGGCTTCGTCGTCGGCCTCGTCCTCGTCCCCTGCGTCGAGCACGAAGCGGCTCGCCGACACGGCGGCCTCCGGCGCCGCCGCCAGCACCGCGCGCTCCTCGGCGGACTCGTCGATCTGCCGGCGCCGCGCCGCGATCGCCTGGCCCAGGTCGGCGTCGCTGCCGGCCTCGGCGACGTCGCGGAAGCTGACCGAGACGAGGCTGCTGACCCCCTCCTCCATCATCGTCACGCCGTAGAGGTGGTTGGCGGTCTCCATCGTGAGCTTGTTGTGGGTGACGACCAGGAACTGGGTCTTCGCGGAGAACTCGCGCAGCAGGCGCACGAAGCGCTGCACGTTCGCGTCGTCCAGCGGCGCGTCGGCCTCGTCCAGCAGGCAGAAGGGCGACGGCTTCACGAGGTAGACCGCGAACAGCAGCGACAGCGCCGTCAGGCAGCGCTCGCCGCCGGAGAGCAGCCGGATGTGGTCGACGCGCTTCCCGCGCGGCTGGGCCACGATGTTGATGTTCGACTCCAGGGGGTCGTCCGTCTGCTCCAGCTCGAGATCGGCGCGCCCGCCCTCGAACAGGGTCTGGAACACGGCCACGTAGTTGCGGCGGATCTCCTCGAACGTCTCCTGGAAGAGCTTGCGCGCCGTGCGGTTGATCTTGTCGATGGTCTGGGCCAGGTCCTTGCGTGCGGCCTCCACGTCGGCGACCTGCTCCTCCAGGAAGGTCAGCCGCTCGTGCTTCTGCTCGTACTCCTCCACGGCCAGGTGGTTGACCGCGCCCAGTTCCTCGAGCTTGCCGCGGGAATCCTCGAGCAGGGCCCGCGCCTGCTCCTCCTGGAAGACGTCGCCGTCGCGCTCCAGATCCGGCGGCAGCGCCTCGGGGTCGACCGCGCGCACGAGTTCGCGGAAGCGGCCCTTGTACTGCTCTTCGATGCGCTCGACGAGGTTGGCGCGGCGGACCTCCATGGTCGCCTGCTCGGTCTCGAGCCCGTGGGCCTCGTCGCGGCAGGCGGTGCGCTGCGATTCGATCGCGCGCACGCGGTCGTGCCACGCGGCGGTCTCCTGGTGCAGGCCCGAGATCGCCTCGGCGCTGGCCTGGACCAGCAGGCGGCGGCGCTCGCGCTCGTCGAGCCCGGACTCCAGCTCGGCGCGGCGGCTGACGATCTCCTGCTCCATGCCGGCGAGTTCCTCGCGCAGCGAGACGATCTCCTGGCGCAGGCGCTCCTCGGCCGACGTCATTTCGGCGACCGATTCGCGGCGGTGGGCGAGCGCCGCCTCGAGCTCGCGCAGCTCGCCCTGGTGGCGCGACTGCAGCAGCTTCTTCTCGCCGGCCTCGACCCGCGCCGCCTCGCGCGCCTGCTCGCTCTGCTTCACGGCCGACCGCAGCTCGTCCACGCGCACGCCGCTGTCGCTGCGCAGGCGCCCGCTCTCGTCCAGGTTGCCGCGCAGGCCGGCCTCCTGGTGCGCCAGCTCGCGCAGGCCGTCCTGGGCGAGCTCGGCGTCGCGGGCGATGGCGGCCAGGCGCTGCTGCGCGCCGTCGATGCGCGAGCGCGCCTCCGCCTCGTCGACGTGGACGCGGCCCAGCCGCCGGTCCAGGTCCTCCAGCTGCCCGCGGCCCGCCCCGATCCGGGCGCGCTGCGCCTGCTCGTCGCTCGCGGCGTCCCCGGCGCGGGCGGTGTGCTCCGCGATCTCGGCCGCGAGACGGGCGAGGTCCTCCTGCAGCCGCTCCAGCTTCTCGCCGCGGCCGAGCAGGCTCACTTCTTCGCTCTTGCCGCGCCCGCCGCGCACCAGGCCGTCGCTGGTGACCAGCAGGCCGGTGCGGGACAGGCAGACGACGGGGTCGCCGCCGGCGCGGCCCGCGGCGGCGTCGAGCGCGGCCTCGTCCGACTCGAAGGCCCAGACCCGCGACAGCAGCCGCCGCAGGTGCGGCGTGGCCGCGCCGCGGCCGCGCACCAGCTCGGACGCGCGGCGGCCGGCGGGCGGCGGCGGCAGGTCGTCGGCGCCGGGGCGCGCGTCGGCCACCAGGAAGCTGGCGCGGCCCTTCTCCGCCTCGCGGACCAGGCGGACCAGGTCGAGCGCCTTGCCGTCGTCGCTCACCACGACCGAATCCAGGACGTCCCCGAGCAGGGTCTCGAAGGCCGACGTCCAGCCCTCGTCGACGGTCAGCTGCTCGGCGAGGCTGCCCAGGACGCCGGGGTCCCCGCGCCGGGTCTGCAGCACCTCGCGGGCGGCGCCGCCGTAGCCGTGCAGGCTCTCGGTGATCCGCTTCAGCAGTTCGTGCCGCGAGCGGAGCGACTCGCTGCGCGCCTCGCGCAGCGCGACCTCGTCGCGCAGGCGGGCGCGCTCGGCCTGCGCCTCCTGGAGCGTGCGCTCCGCGTCGGACAGCTCCCCGAGCAGCCCGCGGCGGGCCTCGTTGAGCTCGCCCTGGCGGGCGGCGAACTCCTGCAGGCGGGCCTCCTCGCGGCGCCGCGCCTCCTGCTGCTGGGACGCCTCCTGCTCGAGGACCCGCAGGCGCTCGTGGCGGTTCTCGCGGCGGATCTCCAGCTCCCGCAGCTCGGACTTGCGCCGGTTGTCCGTCTCGATGAACTCGAGGTTGAGCTGGGACGCCTTCTCCAGGGCGCCGCGGTCGGCGTCGTAGCGCGACTCGATCAGCTGCAGTTCCTCCTGCAGGCGCGCGAGGTCGGCGGTCAGGTCCGCGGAACGCGCCGTCAGGCTCTGCTTGCGGTCGGCGAGGTCGTGCAGCTCCGCGTGCGCGTTCTCGCGGCGGCGGCAGATGTCGGCCACGGACTCGGTGCTCTCCTGCAGGCGGCGCTGGTGGTCGCCGATGCGGTGCTCGAGCAGCACCGACTTCTGCTCCACGGCGCGCAGTTGCTCCTCGAAGGCCTGCAGCGACTCCTCGAGGCCGTGGCGCTCGGCCTCGCGCTCGTCGACGGCGGGCCGGGTGGCCTCGATGCGCGCCCGCAGCTCCGCCAGCTCGCCGCTGTCGGACTCGCCGAGCACGGCGAGTTCCTGGCGCCGCTCGCGCAGCTCCTGCTCGCGATGGTCCATCCTGCGCACGGCGCGCCCGGCGAGCAGCAGGTCCAGGGCGCGGGACTGGGCGTAGAGCCGCTGGTACCGGCGGGCCTTGCCGACCTGGCGCTGGAGCGAGCGCACCTCGCGGCCGATCTCCTCGCTGATGTCGCGCAGGCGCAGCAGGTCCTGCTCGGTCTGGTCGAGCTTGCGCTGGGCCTCCTTGCGGCGGGCCTTGTAGCGCACGATGCCGGCGCCCTCCTCGACCAGCAGGCGCACCTCCTGGCTGTTATCGCTCAGGATGCGCCCGATCTTCTCCTGTTCGATGACGCTGTAGGCGGTGTTGTTGACGCCGGTGTCGAAGAACAGGTCGCGCAGGTCCTTGAGGCGGACCGGGGCGTCGTTCAGGTAGTACTGCGAGAAACCGTCGCGCGTGACCCGGCGCTTGATCGTCACCTCGTCGTACTCGATGCGCATGGCGCGGTTGTCGTTGGTGAAGGTCAGCGCCACCTCGCACAGGCCGACCGGCTTGCGCCGGGCCGTGCCCTTGAAGATGATGTCCTCCATCACCGTGCCGCGCAGCTGCTTCGCCGACTGCTCACCGAGCACCCAGCGGATCGCGTCGACGATGTTGCTCTTGCCGCAGCCGTTGGGCCCCAGGATGGCGGTGATGCCCTCGTCGAATTCGAGCACCGTCCGGTCGACGAACGACTTGAATCCCTGCAGTTCCACCCGCTTCAGTTTCACGTGCGTGTCCTTCTGGGTTCGTCGCGGCCGGGCCGCGTCAGCGCAGGCGATCCGCGGCGACCGGCTGGGCCCAGTCCGTCCGCAGGCGCGCGAAGAGTTCGGTCTGCGCCGCGCCGGCCGCGGCGCGGCTGGGGAAGTTCCCCGCGAAGATGCGGAACAGATGCCGGGTGCCGGAATCCTCGGCGTGGATCAGCCCGACCACGCCCTTGCCGGCCATGTTGGAGACCTCTTCGAGCGCCAGCAGGCTGTCGTCGAAGGAATAGACGTGCAGGCACCAGCCCGCCGCCCCCACCGGGCCGGCGAAGGGGTCGCCCGTCGGCGCCGGCAGTGCGTCCACCGGCGCGACTTCGATCGCCAGCGATTCGGCTGCGGCCGCCGACATGCTGTCCACCCGGAGCGATGTCGTGCTATCCGCAATGATGGCGGACGATTGCAAATCGTCGTGAATGTCTTGCTGGAGGCTCCGGGAATCCGGCGCCACGGTCTTCCCGGCCACGGCATCGGGATGCGGCCGCCGCTGGGTGCCGAACCACCAGACACCGGCGATCACCGCCAGCACGGCCAGGACCACGAGCACACCGCCACGGCGGCGCGACGCGCGCGGCTGTGGTTCCGGACGGGCCGCGGGCGCCGCCCGCGCGGCGGCGAACACCAGTGCGGCGGCCGGCGGGTCGCCGAGCTGCCCGACGTCGCGGATCATGACCTCGCAGAGCGAGGAGTCCAGGGCGGCCTGGTCCCAGCACAGGACGCGCAGCGAAGGCACGGTCGCCCACACCGCGCCGCGGTCCCCCGTCGAGGCGCTCACCAGCACGGTGTCGACCTGTTCGAGCAGGATCGCCACCAGGGCGCGCACCTCGTCGCCCGTGGCGCGGCTCGGCTGGTAGGAGCCCACGCCCAGCAGCAGCCCGCCGGGGGCGGCCCAGGGCAGGGCGGCGGCCGCGGCGGACGGCGAAGACCCGTAGCGCACCACGTCGATCCAGCCCTCGACTTCGGCGCGACCGGCCCAGCGCGTGAGGTCCGGCGACAGATCGTCGCCGGCGAGCACCGCGACCCGGCGCCCGCGGCGCCCCAGGGTGCGCGCGGTCCTCAGGGCCGCGGCGGCGCGGGCCGCCGTCGCGTCGGGCGGTCCCAGGATCACGCAGACCCGCGGCGCCGCGGGCGCCTCGAGGTGGTCGGTGACGAAGCCGGCGAGCGCCTCGCCCGAGCTGAGTCGCTGCACCTCTTCCCAGAACATGGGGCCGCCGTCGAGGTGCAGTTCCTCGACCGCGAAGCCGGTCGGATACAGCGGCAGGCCCAGGGGACCGTGGCGGCTGGCCTGATTGCTCACGTGGCCTCCCCGTCGATCGGGGAAAGATGGTTCCAGGCCGCGGCCACGGCCGCAGCGACCAGCGGCAGTTCGTCGTCGCGCAGGGCCCGCAGGTCGACGGCCAGGCCCTCCTGCCCGATGCGGACCAGCACCGCGGGATCGCCGCCGCGCAGCCGGCGGTGGCAGCGCTCGAGTTCTTCCCGGGGACCGCGCCACTGCACCAGCCGCGTCGGCAGCGTGGCGTCGGCCGAGCAGCCGCCTCCCACCTGGGCGAGACCCGGCACGACCGAACCGTGCCAGCCGGCGGGAGCGGCGTCCGCCAGGCTCGCGAGCAGCTCGCCCGCCATGCGCTCCAGTTCGTCTTGCGTGCGCTCCAGGAAGGCCAGCGTGGGCACGTCCTGCAGGTGCGCGCCTTCCAGGTAGAGGGTCAGCGTGCCGTCGAGCGCCGCCAGCGTCGTCTTGTCGACGCGCAGGGCCCGGCGCAGGGGGTGGTCGCGCAGCCGGGCGATCAGGTCGCGACGACCGAGCGCCAGTCCCGCCTGCCCGCCGCCGAGGAGCTTGTCGCCGCTGCACGTCACCAGGTCGGGACCGTCGGCGAGATCCTCTTGCAGGGTCCGGTGGCCGGCCAGCCCGGCGCCGGACAGGTCGGCGAGCTGGCCACTGCCGGCGTCGTAGATCAGGACGTGGCCCGCGGCGCGGCACAGCTCGGCGAGTTCGCGCAGCGCGACCTCCTCGACGAATCCCTGCTGGACAAAGTTGCTGCGGTGGACCTTCAGCACGACCGCGCCGGGGCGCAGCGCCTCGCGGTAGTCCTGCGCACGGGTCCGGTTGGTCGTGCCGACCTCGACGAGTTCGCAGCCGGTCTCGCGCAGGATCTCGTCCAGGCGGAACGAACCGCCGATCGCCACGATCTCGCCCCGCGATAGCACGACGCGGTTCGCGCCGGCGCAGGCCCGGACCGCCAGCCACAGGGCGGCCGCGTTGTTGTTGACGACCAGCGCGTCGGCGGCGCCGGTCAGCAGCGACAGCTTCGCCTCGACGCCCCGGCCGCGGCGGCCGCGCCGGTTCGCCTCGAGGTCCGTTTCCAGGTCGAGGTTGTGGCGCGCCGCGTCGGCGGCCCAGGCGATCGCGCGCTCGGGCAGCAGGGAACGGCCCAGGTTCGTGTGCACGAGGATGCCCGTGCCGTTGATCACCCGCCGCATCGCGGGCCGCAGGGCCCGCCGGTGCCCCAGCAGGACGGCGGCCACCGTGCGCCTGGTCAGTTCCCCGCGATCGTCGTCGCCGCCGGCGCGCAGGCGCGCGCGCTCCTCGTCGACGACGCGCTGGACGAGCCGGGTCACCCAGGACCGGGCGCTCCCCTGGGCGAGAGCCGCGATCTCGGGATGCTCCAGGAGCTGTCCGACCGAGGGAAGCTGGCGCAGCGCGTTCTCGCTCATGGACCTGCCGTTCGGTGCCGTACGCAACGATCGCGCCGGCCCGACGGGACGGCCGGCGTTCGATGGCCGTTCAAAATACCAGACGCTCCAGCCGGTGTCCAGCCGCGGCCGCCCGTCCGACCATGGCTGGACACCCGACCGCGACGCCCTTACCCTCACCGATGCACCGAGGAGGGTTCCGATGACCGTTCCCCGCCGGACGGCCCCGTGGGTCGTCCTGATATTCGCCGCCCTGCTGGGGTCGTGCGCGCCCCGCCGGACGGCCCCACCCGCGAATACGGGCTATCCGGAAGTCCCGGCCCCCGCTGCGGCGCCGGCGGCGGCCTTTGCCGACGACGCGCTGCGGGGCCGCCGCATCCTGCTCGACCCCGGCCACGGCGGCGTCTTCCGCGGCGTGGTCGGGCGCGACGGCCTCGACGAGGCGACGGTCAACCTGGACGTCGCCCTGCGCCTGCGCTACCTGCTGGCGGCCGCGGGCGCCGAGGTCGCGCTGACGCGCGACGCCGACACCGATCTGCTGACGCCCGCCGACTCCACGGTCAACGCCGACCTCGCCGCGCGCGCGGCGCTCTGCGCCGCGCAGCGTCCCGACGTCTTCGTCTCCCTGCACCACAACAGCAACGCGCAGCTCGACCGCGGGCTCAACGAGACCCAGACCTACTACCCGGTCGGGCGCGTCGGCGCCGACCTGGACCTCGCCCGCGCCGTGCACAAGCACCTGGCGCACCGGCTGCGGATCAGCCCCGCGCGGCTCATGGCCGGCAACTTCCACGTCCTGCGCGACGCGACCGCGCCCGCCGTCCTGGGCGAACCGGCGATGCTCTCGAACCCGCACGTCGAGGCCAAGCTGGCCCAGCCCCGCTTCCGCCAGCTCGAGGCCGAGGCCTACTTCCAGGGCCTGCGCGAGTACTTCGCCGGCGGCGTGCCCGCCTGGACGGTCGCCAGCGACACGACGCTGCAGGCCGATGAGCACGTGGCCTGGCGCTTCGTGGCCGACCGCATCGCTCCCGACGACGCGCCGCCTCTCGATCCGGCGTCGGTCACGCTGCTGGTCGACGGGATCGCGACCGCAACGTCCCTGTCACCCGCCGGCGACGTCGTCGTCTGGCGGCCCGACCGCCCCCTGACCGACGGCGACTACCGCTGCGAACTGCGCGCCCGCAATCTCGCCGGCCGCAGCGCCGACCTCGTCTTCGATCTGCGCCGCCGGACCGTGCAGCGGCAGATCGAAGCCGCCTGGACGACGGAACGGGACGTCCCCGCGCCGCGCGCGCTGCTGCACTGGCGCGCCTTCGACCGGGGAGCGCCCGCGCCCCTGCGCGAGCCGGCCTGGATCGACGGCCCCGACGGCAGATTCGCACTCGGCCCCCTCGGCGCGGCCGAAGGCTGGGCGCTGCTGCCCGGCGCCGCCGCTCAGCCCGCGCTGCCGCCGGGCGCGCGCTGGATCTGGATCGGCGACGGCGGCTGGACCGCCCGCCTGCTGCCCGGCATCGCGCTGGACGAACAGCGCGACGGCGCTTTCGTCGTGGATGCGCGCGCTCCGGCCTTCCCGGTCGCAGCCGGCGCGCCGGCCTGGCTGGAGAAACCCGGCCGCCGTCCGCTGCTGCTCGACGCGCAACACCGCACGCCCTGGACCTCGCCGCCGGGCGCGCCGCCGGACTCGCTGCGCTGGACGCCCCTGATCCCCGCGCTCCTGGACCGCCGCATCCTGATCGATCCGCACGGCGACGCGGCCGAACCCGACGGTCTCTGCCCGCTGGGCACCGCCGGCCGCGACCTGAACCTCGGCGTGGCGGAACGTCTGGCGGGACTGCTGCGCGGCGCCGGCGCCGACGCGCGCCTGACGCGCACGGGCGAGGACTGGGTGCCGCCCGAGGCGAAGCTCCTGCAGGCGAACGCGCTGGGCGCAGAACTGTTCCTGACGCTGCGGCGCGCCGCCGACGGCGGCTGGGTCCTCGCCCACCACCCCGGCAGCGCCGGCGGCATCCGCGCCGCGCGCCTGCTGCAGCTGACGCTCGCCGCGCCGGCCGGCTCCCGTCGCCCGACGATCATGGAATCCTACGGCTATCTGCTGCGGCAGACCGCCTGCCCCGCCGTGGACGTGGCGCTGCCCCTGCCGGCGACGGTCGCCGACGAGGAACGCGCGCGCGCGCCGGCCCATCAGCTGGCCGTGGCCTCGGAGATCTTCAACGCCGTGGCGGCCTGGTTCGCCGGACCCGAAATGCTGGCGGACCTGCGCGACCCGCGCGACTTCCTGCGCGGGCCGGCGGCGGCGCGTCTCGCCGCAACGGCGGCCTGGATGCGCGTCGACGGCAACTGGATCTGGCTGCCTCCCGCCGCGGGCGATCCCCCCGCGCGGCTGCCGCTGCCGGGCCCCGACCACACCTTCGAGGTGCACGCCGGCGGCGGTTGGGAGTTGCTGGTCTCGGGGACGGACGCGGGCGGGCTGCCGACGGTGCGGACGCTCTGGTCGGACGCGACCGTCGCCGCCGACCCGTTCCCCGGGACCGGGACACCGCGATGACCGATCAGGACCGCCGGCGCCGCGCCCGCGAGCACGACCTGCGCCGTCGCTACGCCGCCGCGATCGCCGCGTCCGTGATCGTCCTGCTGCTGCTGGCCCTGATGGGTCCGGATCGCGAGCTGGTCCGCAAGCGCTGGGATTTCGCCGGCGCGGCGGGTCCGCTGAAGATCATGCCCCAGATCTCGATCGACGACGGCCAGGATCCCGCGCACCAGGAGGCCATGCGCCTGGCCCGGCTGTCCACGCCGCCGGTCCCGGAATACCTCGTGGAACCCGACAAGCGGGGCGACCGTCCGGTGGCCGACACGCCACCGCTGCCACCGGCTCCTGATGACTACGTGGAAGCCGAAGAGCCCGGCCCGCGCGACGCGGTCCAGATGAATCTGCCCACGCCGACCAACCCCTGCTTCCATCTGCGGCACCAGGTCTACCCGCGCTACCCCGCCGATGCCTCGCCGGCCGACCGGCAGGCACCCGAGCTGACGGTCAAGGTCGCCTTCTTCGTCGGCGCCGACGGCGCCGTGCAGGGTTCCTACGTGCTGGAATCCGACGCGGGCCCGACGTTCGCCGCCGTCGTGCTGGAAGCGGTCGACCACTGGCTCTACGACCCGGACTTCGCCAGCTGCGCGGATCCCGCCGGTTTCTGGAACGTCCTGACTGTCACCTTCCGCAATCCCCAGCCACAGCGCAGCCCCGCCGTCCCGGGAACGGCGGGGCTGCGCTGAAGGCGGCTCCCGTTCGATCGTCAGGCATCAGTCGCGGTCGGCCCCCTCGGGCTCCGCCGCCGGGAAGCGCACGATCGCGCCGTCGCGCACGGTCCGCATCGCGGGCAGCAGTTCTCCAGTCGCCCAGTCGGTGTTGCGGACGCGCGCCAGGCGCGCCCGGAGCGCCGCGGCGAGATCGGCCGGCCGGGTCGCCCCGCTCTCGCCGAGCGTGTCGAAGAGCAGCATCGCACCCAGGTAGGCCTCGCGAGCCACGGCGTTGGCCTCGGGCGGCCGCCCGTGCGCATCCCACAGCTCGTCGAAGCGTTCCTGCCAACCGGCTCCCGCGGCGAACGGGGCGCTCGGGAAGGCGAGCCGCGGCAATGCTGCGCCGAGCGCCGGGGCCGTCGCCGGCGCGCCCCAGCTGCGCGGTCCCAGGATCAGGGCGTCCGTCGCGGCGAGGGCGGCCAGGACGCCGAGTGGCAGCAGCCGTTCGGGATCCACCGGCACGTAGATCGCCGTGGGGCCGGCTGCGGCGATGCGGCGCAGCTGTTCGGCGACCTCCGCGGCGTCGGCCGCGACGGCTTCCGCGGCGACCAGCGTCGCGCCGCGCTCGATCGCCTCGGTCGCGAACAGCTCGTAGAGGCGCAGCCCCTCGGGATCGTCGGGGTGCAGGACCGCCACGCGGGTCAGGCGCTGCGACTCGACCGCGAAGCGGGCCGCGAGCCGCGCTTCGGCCCCGCCGTCGGAACCGGTGGCGAACACCCACGGGCCCAGGTCCTCGAGCTGCGGATCGGTGGCCGTCGGCGACACCAGGGGCAGCCCGGCCTCCCCGGCGACCAGCGCCACGGCCACCGTCGGTGCATTCAGCAGGGCGCCGACCAGGGCCACCGGCGGCTTCTCGGCCAGCACCCGGCGCGCGGCGAGGGCGGCGGCGACCGGGTCGCTGCCCGTGTCGTGGGCGGTCAGCGTGTACTGGCGCCAGCCGCGCCGTCCCGCCTCGTCGCGCGCCAGACGGACCCCGTCGTAGTAGGCGTTGCCCAGGACCGTGTGGCGCCCGGTCAACGGGCAGAGCACGGCCACGTGCTGCGGGTCGACGCCGTCGGGGCCCGGTCGCAGGGGCCGTTCGGCCAGCACGACCGCTGCGGGGTCGCGCAGCAGGGCCTCGGCCTTCGCCGTCCAGGCGTCGGCGGGCGCCTCCCCGCGCAGGACGGCCACGGCTTCGCGCGCCTCGCCATCGCGGCGCTCGGCGAGCAGTTTGCCGGCCCACAGGTAGCCGAGCAGGGGACGGGCGCCGGATTCCGGGCGGGCGGCGCGCAGGGCGCCGAGGGCGTCGGCGGGCAGGGTCGCGGCCGTGGCGGCCAGCCGCGCGCCCGCGTCCTCGCGCGCGGCTGCGGTGACGGAACGATCGTAGAGCAGGACGAGCGCCTCGGCGGCGCGGGGCGCGTCACCCTTTTCGAGCAGGAGCTCGGCCCTCAGATCCAGGAGCGCGGGCGCCCCCGGCGCCGCGGGATGTGCGGCCAGGAACTCGCCCGTGAGCTTCAGGGCCTCTCCCGTGTCGTGCAGCCGCCGCGCCGATTTCGCGGCGAGCAGGGTCGCCTCGTCCAGGCGGGCGAACCCCTGGTAGCGGTCGAGCAGTTCGTGACCCAGAGAGAGCGCGGCGCGGTCGTTGCCGAGACCGTGCTCCTCCTGCTGGCGCGCGAACAGGCGTCCGGCGAGGTCGCGTTCGGATTTCGAGAGGGAACGGCCGGTGCGGTCGACCGGTCCGCCGCCGGCGCAGGCCCCCGCGACGATGGCCAGGGCCAGGACCAGAACCCACCTGTTACGGCGTCTGTGTACCGACACGTCATCCCTCCCTGCGGGGACCGCGGCGCGCCGCACGGCGCGTCGTCGCGGCCGCCGCGGCGCAGTCATAACACAGCGGGGGAGCGCTGGCAACGCTCCCCCGCCGTCCGCCGCGCCGCCGTTCAGCGGGGCTGCGTGTTCAACTCCTGGATGGAGCGCGGCGACCGGAAGTCGACCTTGCCCAGGTTGTCCAGCATGAACTGGGCCTGGTCCCGGATCTCGCTCTGCGGGTAGCGCTCCACCGCCTGCTGCAGGAAGTACCGGCACCGGTACATGTCGCCGGTGGTGTCGAGGTACAGGTTGGCCTTCATGAACAGGGCCATCGGCGCTTCCTTGCTGTCGGGGTAGTCCTCGAGCAGCGTGTCGTAGAGCTCCAGCTTGCGCTCGAACTTCGCGGCGAGCATCCCCAGCTTCAGCAGTTCCGCGGCGGTGCGGCCGCTGCCCGGCCGGAACTCGCCGAAGTACTCCACGGGCGCCTCTTTCAGGCGGGTCGCCAGGTACTCATCCCTCGCCGCATCCTGGAGGCCGGGCTTCAGCTGGTCGACGATGCGGTCCCTGACCTCGGCGAGCGAGAGGACCCGCGCCGATTGCCGGTCCATGATGTCGACGATGTGCCAGTGGCCGCCGATCTGCACGGGGGGGTGCAGGCCGGGGGCCCAATCGAAGACGACCTCGCTGAATTCCTTGCCGTAGGGCAGGGCGCCGATGAAGCCGCTGCGGTTGAACCAGCCCAGGATCCCCTCCTGCTGGAGCGACAGGGGATTGCGCGAGAAGTCGGCCGCGACGTAGGGGAACGCCGACCTGTCGCCGCCGGAGTGCAGGCGGGCCCAGGCGGCGTCGGCATCCGCCTTGGTGTTGCACTGGATGTGGCGGGCCTGCACCGCGGCCGCGACCTGGTAGTGGACCGCCTTTTGGAGTTCGTACTCCTGCTGGATCTGCTCCGGCGTCGGCGCGAGGTCCTTCCACAGGACGTGCTCCTTGAAGGCTCCTTCCAGGACCATGCGCCGCACGGTGATCAGCTGCTGCATGACTTCCGGCTGCGCGGTCACGTCGGCGTCGAGCCCGCCCTGGGCCATCATCAGTTCGCCGATCATCAGGCGCAGCAGCTGGCGCTGCTCGGCCTGGCCGGCGTACTGCGATTTCTGGTCGTCGGGCATCTCCTTCAGCCGCAGCTCGAGGTCGCGCTGCGTGATCTCGACGCCGCCCACGCGGGCGACGACCGGCGAGGCGTCCTTCTGCCCGTCGCCGAACAGATCGCCCTTCGCGTAGCCGCCCGAGGCCGAGTTGCCGTTGCAGGACGCCAGCACCAGCGCCGCCGACAGGACCAGGGCGGCGCAGGCATACCGGCGCACGGTCGAGGGGATGATCATGATCGCACGCTCCTGAGATGATTCGTGATGGCGATGCTGGCCCGCAGAGGCGACGACCGCCCCCGGACCCAACGACGGAGGGGCCGGCGGCTCGCGCCCCGGCCCCCCGCCCTGTTGGTACGGATCGCGTCGGTGGGTCCGGGCAGGGAAGCAATCCGCATGCGCGACCTCACCTGGCTGGGCCGGGCGGCCGTCAGGACTCCGCCTTCACCACCCAGACCTTGATCGGGACCTCGACCTCGGCGTGAAGCCGCAGCTGGATCGTGTAAACACCGAGCTGCTTGATCGGTTCCTCGAGCAGGATCTGCTTGTGGTCGACCTCGCGTCCCTGGGCGGCGAGCGCCTGGGCGATCTCGCGCTCCCCGACCGACCCGTAGAGGCGCTCCTCCTCGGAGGCCTGCACGGCGATGGTGCACGACAAGTCGGCGAAGCCCGCCGCCAGCTCCTGGGCGGCGCGGCGCGTCTTGGCTGCGCGCTGGTCGCTCCAGCGGGAGTCCTCGGCGAGGCGGCGCCGGTTGCTGTCGTCGGCGACGACGGCGATGCCGCGCGGGACCAGGAAGTTGCGCGCGTAGCCG
>JAUSBL010000025.1 GCA_030658975.1 Candidatus Latescibacterota bacterium | reverse complement strand
CGTCGCGCCGGCGGCGGCCACGAGGTTGCCGGCGAAGAAGCCCGCCAGGTAGGTGAGCGGCGCCCACAGGCGCGCTCCGTCACCGGCGCCCTCGCCCACCCCGCCGAAGATCAGCAGCACGAGCAGGGCGGCCACCAGACTGCGGGCGGTCCGGGCCGCGGCCGCCCAGGCGGGTCGGCCCAGGCCGAGCACGACCCAGTCGGCCATCAGGGCCTGGGGCAGAACGCCGGCGAGGTAGAGCCAGAGCAGGCGGGGATCCAGCCGCGGGGCGCCGAACCAGGGCAGCAGGGCGGCGCCGAGCAGGCCGGCGGCCAGCGCCAGCAGCAGCAGCCCGCCGACCCGGCGCGCGACGAGGTCGCGGGCGCCGGCATGGTCGAGGGGATCGAGGCGGGCGAGGTCCCGCACGCCCAGGGTGAACAGGCCGGCTTCGGCCGCGAGCAGCACGTAGGCGGAGGTCGCCGCCGCCACCTGCAGGACGCCGAACCAGTGGCCGCCGAGGGCGCGGGCGACCACGACCAGCGCCGCCAGATTCAACAGTTGGGCCGCCCCCTGGCCGGCCGCCAGCACGCTCAGGTCGCGCCAGAGGCCGGCGCCGCGGGTCACGGCCGCGCGGACGGGTTCCGCAGGATCTCGTCGCGGTGCCGCGACAGGTAGTCCCAGCCGACGGCCAGGGACAGGCCGCCCAGCAGGCCGGCGGCGGTCAGCAGGCCCAGCACGCGCAGCCGGCGCGGGCGCACGGGCTGCTCGCTGACCATGATCGTGCCGATCTGCTCCAGCGGCGTCAGCACCTCGAGCCGCGACTGGAAGACGCGCACTTCGTCGGAGAGCTTCACGAGCTCCTGCTCGAGGGAACGGTCGCGGTTGATCTCCATCTCCTTGATCTCGGACTCGAGCAGGGCCGCCTTCTTGCGCAGGGCGTAGGTCTCCTCCAGCAGCAGCTGCCGGCGCTTGAGATCCTCCACCCGGTTGGCGGAGCGCAGGTCGAGGGCTTCGAGGCGGTCCTCGTAGACGGAGGATTCGGCCTCCAGCGTGCTGAGCAGCAGCCGGCCCGCGAGCGACGTCTTGTCCTGGATGAGGTCCGGGAGCCAGGGCGACTCGGCGCCGGGCGGGGGCGCCTCCACCAGCAGCGTGTCGCGGCCGTCCTGGCGGCGCTCCTTCTCCTTCATGCGCTCGAGGTAGTAGGCCATCTCCTGCAGGCCGCTCTCCATGACGCCGATGCGGGCGTCGAGGTTGGCGGCCTTGTCCTGGCGCAGGTCGGCCTCGACCAGGAACTCCTGGATCCGCAGCTCGAGCTTCTTCTGCTCCATCGCCACGCCCTCGAGCTCCTGGCGCTTGCGGTCGATCATCAGGTTGAGCAGGTCGCGCTTGATGGTGATGTTGGCGCGTTCGTTCTGCAGCTTGTCGATCTCGTTCTGCAGGCTCTTGCGGGTCAGCGACAGGCTGTTGCCCACGGAGTTGATCTCGGCGTATTCGTTGAAGATGGCGATCGAGGTCTCGAGGATCGCGCTCGCCTGCTGACGCGACGGGCTCAGCGTGGTCAGCGTCACCACGTCGCCGCCCTGGGTGCCGACGCCGCGCGGGATGAAATCGGCCATGATGTCGGGACGGTACGAGCGCTCGGGCAGCCCGAGCTTCTGCTTGACGCCCGCACCGTACACGCCGCGCGTGTACCAGCGGACGATGTCCTTGAGCTGCCAGCCGCGCTCCGGCTGCCAGGCGGCCGTGTAGTTGGTGATGCCCGGGCGCACGGTGGCCGAAGCCTGGTACAGCGGCTTGGTCACCACCAGGTAGAGCAGGGCGGCGGCCAGTCCGGCGGCGGTCACGCCCAGCACCAGCCAGCGGCGGCGCCAGATCACGCCGAGCAGGCTCGCCAGGGTGAAGACGCCGGCGTCGGGGCCGGCGGCGCGGTACGGGGTCGGATCGTCGTGGGACAAGGCGCACTCCTTGCGCGGCGGCCGCGTCGCGGCCGTTCCGGTGTTAGGGCTTCAGCAGGCGGGACAGGACCTCCGCCGACGCCGACGCCACGCTCGCGTGCAGGGACTTGCCGTGGGAATCCATGGTCACCACGGCCGGGAACCGCGCGACCCGGAACTCCCAGATCGCCTCCGGCGAGCCGAACTCCTCCATCATGTGCACGCCCAGGACGTCGGTGACGCACTCGGCCAGCACCTGCGCGGCGCCGCCGACCGCGTGGAGGTAGCAGGCGCCGACCTTCTGGCAGGCGGCCAGGGTCTTGGGGCCCATGCCCCCCTTGCCGATGACCCCGCGCAGCCCGTACTGCTCCATCAGCGGGCCCTGGAAGGGTTCCTCGCGGATCGAGGTCGTCGGGCCGGCGGCCTTCACGACCCAGCGACCGCCCTCCTTCACCACCACCGGGCCGCAGTGGTAGATGATGGCGTCGCGCAGGACGACCGGGGGCTTGCCGCCGTCGTGCAGGTACTTGTGGACCGCGTCGCGGCCGGTGTAGACCACGCCCGTGATCTCGACCAGGTCGCCCACCTTCAGGGCGCGCATCTTCTCTTCGGTAAACGGGGCTTCCAGCAGCATGGCGTTCCTTTCGGCGGCTAGTCGTACAGCCATTTGGCGATCTTGCCCGCGGCGGACAGCTGGAAGCCGTCGCGCCGGTACGCCCAGCACATGTAGGACACCGAGACGAAGAACGAGGCCGGCACGCGGTTGCGCGCGGTGATCTTGACGCCGAGCAGGGTCGTGGCGCCGCCGAAGCCCATCGGGCCGATGCCCAGGGTGTTCGCCTCGTCCAGCAGGCGGCGCTCCAGCTTCGCCAGCACGGGGTCCTCGTTGGCGTCGTCGAGGGAACGCAGGAGCGTCTCCTTCGAGGCCACGTAGCCCGTCGCGCGGTCGCCGCCGATGCAGACGCCCAGCACGCCGGGGCCGCAGCCCTTGCCCTGGGCTTTGTGGACGGCGTCCAGCACGCAGATGCGCACGCCCTCGAGATCGCGACCGGCGCCGAGGCTCGTGTCGGGCAGGCTGTACTGCGCGCCCACGTTCTCGCAGCCGCCGCCCTTGAGCATCAGCCGGGCCGTGAGCGACCTGGCCGTCGTCTCGTGGAAGTGAATGACCGGGCTGCCGGGTCCGAGGTTGTTGCCGGAGTTGCGTCCGGTGACGGAGTCGACGGAATTCTGGCGCAGGTAGCCGACGCGCGTCGCCTCGTCCACGGCCTTCTCGAAGGCCGCGCGGAAGGCGCGCTCGCTCACCCAGTCCGGCCGGGCCACGTCGCAGATGATGGTGCCGGTGTCCTGGCAGAGGGGCTGGGACTTGACCGCGGCCAGCCCGATGTTGTCGCGGATGACCCCGAACGCATATTTGGCGTTGGTGTCGGACTTCTCGCGGCGCCAGCCCTTCTCGATCTCTCGGATCACGTCGGGCGGCAGCTCGCAGGAGGTGCGCCTGATCAGTTCCAGCAGCCGCGCCTGCAGCATCTTGGCGTCCATGGAGTCTCCTTTTCGGCTGGATGGCGCCGCGCGGGCCGTCCCGGGGGCGCTGCCGGGAGTCTAACCCCGCCCCCCGCCGGCGTCAAAGGACGGATCTCCGCCGGCGCCGACATTTTCGGGGCGTTGCGGGGCGCGGCGCCGGGTGTTACGGTCCCCACCCCCATCCGAGAGGACGTCGACATGCGCCACCTGTTGCTCGGCGCCGGCCTGCAGGGCCGCGCCATCGCCTGGGACCTGCTGCGCCACGCCGAAGGCGTGACGGACCTGACCGTCGTGGACCAGGACCGCGAAGCGCTCGTCGCGCTGGCGGGCTGGCTCGACGACCCCCGCCTGCGGACCGTGGCCGGCGACGTCACCGACGCGGTGCTGCTGGCCCCGCTGCTCGACGAGGCGCAGGTCTGCACCAGCGCCGTGAACTACTGGTTCAACGCCGAGCTGACGGCCCAGGCGATCGCGCACCGCGCCCACTTCGTCGACCTCGGCGGCAACAACGACGTCGTCGCGGACCAGTTCGCGCGCGACCCGCAGGCCCGCGCCGCGGGCGTGACCGTGGTGCCGGACTGCGGCCTGGCGCCGGGCCTGGCCGGCCTGCTCGGCCACCACCTGGCCGTCTGCCTGGACACGTGCGACGCCCTGCGGCTGCGCGTGGGCGGCCTGCCCCTGCACCCCCGCCCGCCGCTGGACTACATGATCGTGTTCTCGGTGCAGGGACTGATCAACGAGTACATCGAGCCCTGCCTGGTGCTGCGCGACGGCGAGGAGCGGACCGTGCCCGGCCTGTCGGAGCTGGAGAGCCTCGATTTCCCGCCGCCCTTCGGCCGGCTCGAAGCCTTCCAGACCAGCGGCGGCGCTTCGACGCTCACGCGCACCCTGCGCGGCCGCGTGCGCGACCTCGACTACAAGACGATCCGCTATCCCGGCCACCGCGACCGGATCCTGCCGCTGCACGAGCTGGGCCTGACCTCGTCGGAGCCCCTGCGCCCGGCCGGCGCCAGCGGCGAGGTGCGGCCGCGCGACGTGCTGGCGACCTGCCTGGAACGCGCCTGCCCCAAGACCGGCCCGGACGTCGTGCTGCTGCGCATCGAGGCCGACGGGAGCGCCGGCGGCCGGCGCGTGCGGCGCTCGCTGACGATCGTGGACCACGAGGACACCGCGACCGGCCTGACGGCCATGATGCGGATGACCGGCTTCCCCGCGGCGATCACCGCCGCACTGCTGGCCGAGGGCGAGACGCCGGCCGGCGCCCGCCCGCAGGAACTGGCGGTCCCCGCCGAACGCGTGCTGGCGGAACTGGCCCGGCGCGGCATCCATGCCCCGCTGGTCGAGACGCCGCTGGACTGATCGCGGGCACTCCGTCGACGAACGAAGGGGGAGCCGACCGGCTCCCCCTTCTTCCACTACCCGGCTCCACGTCCAGTGACGCTACTGGGCCTGGGGTCCCACGCCCTGCAGCAGATCGCGGTGCACCATGACCGTCAGCATCTTCAACGCGACGTAGTCCGCGTCGAACATGTAGTAGCCCTCGTAGGCGCCCAGCCGCGAGCTGCGGTTGCTGTCCTTGATCAGGTACCAGTCGCGGCCGCCGAGGGTGGTCAGGCCCACGCCGTGGATCCCGTGGTCGTCGCCGGTCTGTCCGGTGACGATGCGGAACTCCCGGCTGCCCTGGTCGATCAGCTCGCCGGGGATGTCCCAGCGCGGCACGATCGCCGCGTCCACCATGCCGTCGACCCCGGGCTCGGAGTTGTCGCCGCCCAGGGCCACGGTGTAGCCCGAGCGCAGGGCCTTGTCGATCGTGGCGCGGAAGACGTCCAGGGGCAGGTTCAGGTAGTCGGCCTTGCGCCGCCAGTTGTCGCGCACGTCCAGCAGGCAGGGCTGGTGGAAGGCGACGCCCGGCTGCTCCATCCTCGACACGCAGGACACGTAGGCGCCGGGATCCAGCCGCAGGGCCTCCAGCAGGAACGAGCGCGGACTGAAGGTGCGGCCCTGCCAGGAGAAGGTCTCCGGCGGCCGGCCCAGGTGCTTGTCGAGGATGGCGCGGGCGCCGTCCACGACGCGCTGTTCCTCCCAGACGCCGTTGTCCGCGGCCCACTTCAGCCAGGACTTGAGTTCATCCATCAGCACGGTGTGGTCGTGGCGACCGTCGGCGAAGGGCACGCCGGTGTAGATCTCACCGGGCACGGTCCCGTACTTGGCGTAGATGTCCAGGATGGCGTCGCCCTGCGAGCCCTCCTCCACCTCGCTGTGGCCGTACTCGCGCACCCAGCGGCGCACCTTCTCCACGTATTCCCAGTAGACCAGCCACAGCTCCGACAGCTTCACGTTGCGCTTGGTCAGCCGGATGACCTCCGACTCCATGTACGACGTGGCCGAGAAGGCCCAGCACGAGCCGGTGTTGTACTGCGCCACCGGCGGCAGGTGGGCCAGGCGAATCTTGAAGGCGTCCGGTCCGGCGGGGAGCTCGACGCCCGTCCAGTCCGGGCGCAGGGACATCCCGGCGTCCTTCTTCGCCTTCTCCTGTTCGGCGTACTTCGCGTCGACGGCGGCCTTCGCGTCGGAGACGAGCGCCTTGAGGGAGTCGCGGCGGGCCTCGATCTGGTCCAGGACCGGGAACTTGTATTTGGCCTTGTAGACGGGCGGCTGCGCGGCGGCGGACGTCGCGCACGCGGCCAGCAGGCAGGTCAGGAGCAGGCGCTTCACGGCGGTCCCCACTTTCAGTTGGCGGCGCCCGACAGGTCCGGCATCCCGCCGAACAGCATGCCGATCACCACGGTCACGGCGATCATCGCCAGCCAGCCCAGCGCGCAAACCAGCACGGCCCGGGCGGTGCTCGTGTAGTCCAGGGCCTGGCGCACTGCAACGACGGTGGCGGCGAGCATCCAGAAGAAGGCGACCAGGCTGACCAGCCAGCCCAGCACGGGGATGGAGCCCAGCACGCGGATCAGGCCCGGCGCGGAGGCGAAGCCCAGGGTGCGCAGAAGCTGGCCCAGGTTGGCCTCAGTCCCGGTCTCCGGCAGCACCTTGGTGCCGAGCAGGTAGACCACGCCCGACCAGACCACCCACCCGACGACGGCGCCGATCAATCCGCTGAACAGACCGTTCACGCCGCCGAGGCCGAGGTTGCCGATGCCCGCCGCCACGCTCGACAGCAGCACCACGAACAGGGCCTGCATGGTCGCGCCGCTGTCGTGCTCGACTTCCTCGTAGAGAGCCGCGTCGAGCCGCGCGGCGCGGATCATGCGCTGGATCAGGACGTTCACGCTCCACCTCCGTGGGTTGGGATTCCGGCGCAGGATGCCACCGCCGGCGCGGCGGGTCAAGTGCCGCTGGTTGGCTGAGGGGCGGCCGTGTGTTATCGTCCGGCGGTCCGGATCCTGCGGCCCGAACCACCAGGAGTCGCCTTGGCCACCTCGATCCCCACGGATTTCCAGGCCCGGATCCGCCGCGGCCTGCCCGCCGCCCCGCCGCCGCCGCCGCCGGTCGACCCCG
>JAUSBL010000124.1 GCA_030658975.1 Candidatus Latescibacterota bacterium | reverse complement strand
GCCCAGATCCAGACCCTGGTGGCCCGCCTGAGCGCGGACCTCGGACCGGAGGGCGCGGCGATCCTGGAGAGCCATCTGCTGATCCTCGAGGACGAACTGGTCGTCGACCGCGCGGTCGCCATCGTGCGCGCGCAGTCCTGCAACGCCGAGGCCGCCTTCCACGACGCGGTGGCCGAGGTCGCCGCCCGCCTGCTCGAGACCGAGGACGGCTACCTGCGCGAACGGGTCCAGGACCTGCGCGACGTCGAGGACCGGGTGCTGCGCGCGCTGATGGGCCTCGGCGCCGGACGACTCGTCGGCCCGGCGGCGCCCAGCGTGATCGCGGCCGACGACCTGGCGCCCTCGGACACCGCCGCCATCGGCGCGCACAACGTCCAGGCGTTCGCGCTGGGCGGGGGCAGCCGCACCAGCCACGTGGCGATCCTCGCCCGCTCGCTCGGCATCCCGGCGGTGGTCGGCCTCGGCGCGGACATCGCGGAGCTGCACGACGGCGATCTGGTCGCCGTGGACGGCGACCGCGGCGAGGTCGTCCTGCAGCCCGACAGCGAGACCGTCGCCCGCTTCCGGCAGCTGAGCCAGCAGCAGATCACCGTGAACGCCAAGCTGGCCCACCTGAAGGACTCGCCGGCGATCACGCCGGACGGGCGTCGCCTGGGCATGCTGGTGAACATCGAGATGCCCGTCGAGGTGGAGAAGGCCCTGGCCTGCGGGGCCGAAGGGGTCGGCCTGCTGAGGACCGAGTACATCTACTTCCAGCGCCAGACGATCCCGACCGAGGCGCAGCAGCTCGAGATCTACGCGGGGATCATGCGCGGGATGGCCGGCCGGCCGGTCGTCTTCCGCACCCTGGACGTCGGCGGCGACAAGGTCCAGCGCTACCTCGGCGCGCGCAAGGAGTCGAACCCCTTCCTGGGCTGGCGCGGCATCCGCTTCCTGCTGGCCAACCGCCCGCTGCTGAAGGCCCAGCTGCGCGCCGTCTACCGCGCCGCGGCCGGCGGGCCGGCGCGGCTGATGTTCCCCATGATCACCGGCGTCGAGGAGCTGCGCGAGGCGCGCGACGTCTGCCGCGAGTGCGTGGCCGAGCTGGCGGCCGAGGGGCTGCCCCACGACCCCCATCTCGAGGTGGGGATCATGATCGAGACGCCGGCTGCCGCGCTGGTGGCCGACCTGCTCGCCGCCGAGTGCGACTTCTTCAGCTTCGGCACCAACGACCTCGTCCAGTACACGCTGGCGATGGACCGCCTCAACAGCCGCGTCGCCTACCTCTACCAGCCCGTCCACCCCGCCGTGCTGCGCCTGTTGCGCGACGCCACCGCCGCCGCGCACGCGGCGGGCATCAAAGCCGGCATCTGCGGCGAGATGGCCTCCGAGACGCGCTACGCCGAAGTCCTGCTGGGCCTCGGGCTCGACGACGTGAGCGTCCACGCCGCGCAGCTGCCCAAGATCAAGCAGGTGGTGCGCTGGACGACGGTCGCCGAGGCGCGGGGACTCCTGGACGACCTGCTGTCGCGTCGCACCGCCGCCGAGGCCGACCGCCTGCTGACCGACTACCTGACCGAGAAGAAGCGCCGACGCGCCGAGGCTGCCGGGCCGGAGGTGCCGGATGGGGCCTGAAGCGGGACTCGCGTCCATGCTCGGCCACGTGGGCGCACTGCCGGCGCAGCTGGAAGGAGCCGCCCGGCTGCCCGGATTGTCGCGGCTGCGCCCGCCGCCGCGACCCGTCCGCGACGTGCTGGTCTGCGGCATGGGCGGCTCGGCCATCGCCGGGGACCTGCTCGCCCCGGTGGCCGAAAGCGCCGGCGTCCGCCTGGCGGTCCGCCGCGAAGCCGACCTGCCCGGGTGGCTCGACGAGCGGACCCTGCTGGTGTTCAGCAGCTACTCCGGCCGCTCCGCCGAGACGCTGGCGGCGGCCCGCGCCGCGGCCGGGATCGCGAATCTGCGGGTGGCGATCACCACGGGCGGGCCGCTGGGCGAGCTCGCCGACGGGCGCGCCGACCCCTTCCCGCGGATCACGCTGCCGGCGGGCCTGCCGCCGCGCGCCGCGCTGGGCCACAGCCTGGGCGCCCTGGCCTGCGTCCTGGACCGTCTCGGCGCCGTGCCCGGCCTGGCGGCCGGACTGCCGGCCGCCGCCGCGACGCTGCGCCGCGGCGAGCAGACCCTGGGACCCGCCGCCGGTCCCGACAACCCCGCCCTGCTGGCGGCCCGCGCGGCGCTGGGCCGCCTGCTGGTGGTCTACACCTGCTCGCCGGAAGCGCACGCGGCGGGGATGCGCCTGAAGGCCCAGGTGAACGAGAACGCCAAGAGCCCGGTGCTGGTCGTGCCGCTGCCCGAGGCCGTCCACAACGACATCGTGGGCTGGGAGGTCCTGCGCCCGCGCAAACGCGACTTCCTGCTGCTGCTGCTGCATTCCGGCGACGAGACCCCCGAGGCCCGCCTGCGGGCGCGGACGGCCGGCGACCTGCTGCAGGGGGAGTTCCAGGCGCGGCTGGAGCACGAGGCCGTGGGCGATTTTCCGCTGGCGAGGATCCTGTCCCTGGTGCAGTTTGGCGACTACCTGTCCTGCTATCTGGCCGCCGCGGCCGGCGTCGATCCCGTGCCCGTGACGCGCATCGACATGCTCAAGGAACGTCTGCGAAAGGACGCGGGTACGTGAAGGCCCTGATCCCGGCCGCCGGCTCCGGCACCCGCCTGCGCCCGCACACGCACAACAAACCGAAGGCCCTGCTGCCGGTCGCCGGCAAGCCGATCCTCGGGCACATCATCGACGACCTGCTGCAGGCCGGCGTCGACGAGGTCGTGCTGATCGTCGGCTACTGCGGCGAGGCCGTGCGGGCCTGGGCCGCCGGCGCCTACCCCGGCCTGCCGGTGACCTGCGTCGAGCAGAGCGAGCGGCTGGGCCTGGGCCACGCCGTCTGGACCGCCCGCGACGCGATCGGCGACGAGCCCTTCTTCTGCATCCTGGGCGACACCATCGTCAAGACGGACTACCGGCGTCTGCTCGCCGACCCGCACAACTGCATCGCCGTGCGCGAGGTGGCGGACCCCCGGCGCTTCGGCGTGGTCGAGCTGCGCGACGGCGAGGTGCTGCGCTTCGTGGAGAAGCCGGAGGTGCCGCCGAGCAACCTCGCCATCGTGGGGGCCTACCTGCTGCGCGACGCGCCCCGCCTCTGGGCGGCGATGGACCGCATCGTGGCCGATGACCGCCGCACCCGCGGCGAGTACCAGCTGACCGACGGCCTGCAGGCCATGCTCGCGGACGGCTGCCGCTTCTCGGTGCAGCCGGTGGGCGAGTGGTTCGACTGCGGGAAGCGGGAGACCTGGCTGGAGACCAACCGCGCCCTGCTGGACGCGGACCCCGCCGCGGCGGCGGGGGCGCCCGGCGTCGCGCCGCCCTGCCTGATCGCGCCCGACGCGCGGGTGGTCCGCTCGCGCCTGGGCCCGCACGTCGTGGTCGGGGCGGGAGCCCTGATCGAGGACTGCGACCTGACCGACACCATCGTCGGCGACGGCGCCGAGGTGCGCCGCTGCCGTCTGACCGGCAGCCTGATCGGCGAGCGCGCCCTCGTCGCGGACGTCGACGGCAGCGTCAACGTCGGCGACGACAGCGAAGTCGCGGCCGATCGCCGCGTTCCCTGAACACCATCACGACCCGAGGAGCCCGCGCATGTCCCAGCGTCACCTGTTCACCAGCGAGTCGGTCACCGAGGGCCACCCCGACAAGGTCGCCGACCAGATCAGCGACAGCGTCCTGGACGCGATCCTGGCGGTCGACCCCAACGGGCGCGTGGCCTGCGAGACGCTGGTCACCACCGGCCTCGCGATGATCGCGGGCGAGATCACGACCCAGACCTGGGTCGACATCCCGCGCATCGTGCGGCGGACCATCCGCGACATCGGCTACACGTCGGCCGCCTACGGATTCGACTTCGAGACCTGCGCGGTGGTCACCTCCATCGACGAGCAGTCGCCGGACATCGCCATGGGCGTCAACCCCGGCGGCGCCGGCGACCAGGGCCTGATGTTCGGCTACGCCTGCCGCGAGACCGACGTGCTGATGCCCCTGCCCATCACCCTGGCCCACCGGCTGACCCGGCGCCTGGCTGCGGTGCGCAAGAACGGCATCCTGCCCTGGGTGCGGCCCGACGGCAAGAGCCAGGTCACCGTGGAGTACGAAGGGGACAGGCCCGTCCGGGTCCACACGGTGGTCGTCTCCACCCAGCACGATCCCGACGTCCCGGACCTGCGCGAGCGGATCATCGCCGAGGTGATCGCGCCGGAGCTGGCGGCCCTGGACCTCGACAGCGCAGGCGTCATCCACCACGTCAATCCGACCGGCAGCTTCGTGGTCGGCGGGCCGCAGGGCGACTGCGGCCTGACCGGGCGCAAGATCATCGTCGACACCTACGGCGGCAGCGCGCCCCACGGCGGCGGCGCCTTCTCCGGCAAGGACCCGACCAAGGTCGACCGCTCGGCCTGCTACGCCGCGCGCTGGGTCGCCAAGAACGTGGTCGCGGCCGGTCTGGCCGAGCGCTGCCAGATCCAGGTCGCCTACGCGATCGGCGTGGCCGAGCCCGTGTCGGTGATGGTCACGACCTTCGGCACCGGGCGCGTGCCCGACGATCGCCTGGCCCAGGCCGTGCGCAAGGTCTTCGACCTGACGCCCCGCGGCATCATCGAGGCGCTGGACCTGAAGCGCCCGATCTACCGGCCGACCGCGGCCTACGGGCACTTCGGGCGGGACGAGGCGGGCTTCACCTGGGAGCGCGCCGACCGCATCACGGCGCTCCAGCGCGCGGTCGGCTGAGCCCCCGACGCCGGAGGAACACGCAAAAAAACAAGAAGCGGGACCCAAGGGGGTCCCGCTTTTCTCGTGTGTCCTGCGATCCGTGCGCCGCGCTCAGGGGGCGGCGGGCGTCAGCACCTCGACCCACACGGTGTCGTGACGCGTCACGCTGAGGAAGGAATCGAAGACCGAGACCACGACCGGCCGCAGGCCCGCGTCCTGGACCGTGAACATGTGGGAGGACACGCGGTCCCTGTAGGTCGAGCCCAGCACGCTGCCGGAGCGCCAGAGGAAGTTGAACCGGTCGAACTGGCCCAGGCTCGGGTCGAAGCCGCAGACGTCGGCCGTCGCCGACAGCATTGTCGTGCCGTCGGTGCAGGCGTCCGGGATGTGCCCGAACGAGACGTTGGCGACGGAGTTGCGGATCGGCTTGCTGTCGACGAGGCGCCGGGTGGCGTCGTAGAGGTAGATGTCGGCGACGAAGTCGGCGGGGGCGCCCGTGTAGCCCAGCAGCAGGTTGAAGTTGGTCTGCGTCGTGCCGGTGCTCTGGCCGCGCCCGTTCATCCAGACCCGGTAGTAGCCGCGGGCCGGGATCGACACGGTGGTGGCGAAGAGGAACTTGTCCCGGTCGTAGGGATCGTTGGTCAGCGACCAGTTGCTGAGGCTCACCGCGGCGTCGGTGGGGTTGTGCAGCTCCAGCACGGGGTCGAGGCGGTTCAGGTTCTCCGGGTTCGGGAGCACCGTGTTGAAGGCGAGGATCTCGTTGATGACCGGACGGGTGCGGAAGTTCTCGCCGCCGGCGCCGCCGTTGGTGGCGCCGATGGTGTGCGACGGGAAGTAGGCCAGGCTCGCGGTGACCGTGGTGTCGGGCATCGCGTTGACCGTCAGCGAATCGGCGCGGATCTCGACCGACACGAAGGACGATTTGCTGTCCCCGTCGTCGTCGGTGACCGTCACGGCGACCTCGTAGTTGCCCGGTTCGGTGAACAGGTGGTGGGTGATCGAACCGGTGCCGGTCGTGCCGTCCTGGAAGTTCCACAGGACTTGCAGATTGGTGTTGGCGCCGGTGGGGTCCTCTCCGGGGTCGCCGCCGGAGACGAAGGCGACGAACTGGACGTCCGTCGGCGCGACGCCGCAGTCGACGTTCGCCTGGACCCGGGTGATGATCGGGGCGAAATTGACGTCGTCACCGCAGCCGGCCAGCAGGGCGGCGCCCGCCGCGATGATCAGCACGGCCGACAGGACCCGGCTCTTCGGATTCGGCTTCCGCAGTCCCGCCGTCGGCGAGGCCGGGAGGAGGTGGCTCTTGCGCATGTGGCTGGCTCCGTCGTCACGGTGGGGCGGCGCGCACCCCCGCCCGGCAGGGCGGCGCGGCGGCGCAGAACGTCATCAAAGTAGGAAGTTAGGGCCGCCCGGGCAAGGAGTCCAGCGAAAAGCCCCCGCTCAGCGGCGCACGCGCAGCCAGGCCGCCAGCCCGACCGCGCTGTAGGCCAGGTTGCCGGCCCAGGCCGCCAGGAACGGGGGCAGGGTGCCGTTGTGGCCCAGGGAGCGGCCGAAGTTGATGGCCAGGTAGTACCCGAAGCTGATGGCGATCGTCCAGCCGAAGCCCGAGGCGACGGTCGTCTTGCGGGGGCTCGAGGCCAGCAGGATGCCCAGCATCACCACGATCAGGTGCACCACGGGGAAGGCCAGCTTGAACTGCAGGTCGACGCTCTGCGCCGTGGCGTCGCCACCGCTGCGCTGGATCATCGCGATGTAGCGCCGCAGCTGACGGGCGTTCATCGCCTCGGGCTTCAGCCGGTCGTCGCGGAAGGTGCGCGGCGTGATGCCGTCCAGTCCCGACTCGTAGGCGGTGAAGCGGATGAGGCTGTCGCCGCGGGCCGTGAAGAGGCGCCGCGTCCCGTCGGCGAGCACCCACTGCCGGCCGTCCCACTCGGCGCTGGCGGCGTCGATCCGCTCCACGACGCGCGCCCCCTCGACCGTGTGGATCCGGAACTCGCGGATCTGCTGGCGCTCGGGGGAGAAGCTGCGGACGTAGTAGAGGCGGCCGTCCTCGCCGTTGAAGGCGGCATCGTTGACGGGGCGCACGCGGTCCGGGTTGCCGTGGATCTCGACCTCCCAGATGCGCGCGACCCGGGCGTTGGTGCGGGGCAGCACGTACTCGCCCCAGACCAGCGAGAACAGGCAGGCGAGCAGGGCCAGCACCAGCAGGGGCCGGGTCGTCTGCAGCAGCGACCGCCCCGCGGCGAACATGGCGCTCAGCTCGTTGTAGCGGGCCATGCCCCCGACCGTGAACAGCGTGGCCATGAGCATGCCGATGGGCAGGACGGTGTCCAGGATCCAGGGGATCTTGTTCAGGTAGTAACGGGCCAGCACCGAGGCCGAGGCGTGGTTGTCGACGAAGCTGTCGAGGTGGTCGAAGAGGTCGACCAGGGAGAACAGGACAATCGCGCCGACCAGGGTGAAGCCCAGGATGCGCAGGAAACCGGCGACCAGGCTGCGGTGGACGAGCTGCATCACGGTCTCCGCGTCCGACGGAACCAGGAGCCCTCGTGCGCCGCGTGCACGAGCAGGGGGATCCCCACCGCCGCCAAAACCGCGTCGGCCGCCCACATCGCCACGGCGGGATCGAGCCGGCCGCGGTCGGCCATCTTCTCGCCGCCGACCAGGAACAGGTAGTAGACGAGGTAGAAGGCCAGCGCCAGGGTCAGCGAGACGCCGCGCCCGGAGCGCGAGGCCGTGACGGCCATCGGCAGCCCGATCAGCACGAAGACCAGGCAGGCGACCGGGATGGCCAGCTTCTTGTGGAACTCCACGAGGTAGGCGTTCTCCCGGGCCTGCTTGGAGCGCAGCACGCTCTGCTGGAACTCCGAGGCGCGGCGCACGCGCTGGACCTCCTGGCGCGTGGCGCGCAGCAGTTCGAGGCGGCGGCCGCGGGTCTGCACCGCATCGCCGGACGGGGCCTCGGCCAGCCCCCCGCGCCCGGGCGCGTCCAGCAGCTGCCACTGCCGCGCCGCCGCACCGGCGGCCAGGGCCCGCTGTCCGGCCAGCGTCTCGCGGCGGTCGCGGCGGGCCTCGGCGGCCGCCCCGAGCAGGGCGGTGAAGTTCATCTCGCGGTCGCCGCGGTTGGTGCGCCCGGTGTCCTCGAGGTCCTGCTCGACATCCCGCAGGTGGAGGTCGTGCTGCCGGAAGCGCGTGATGGTGTACTTGGACAGGTCGCGGTCGTCCGGCAGGTCGTGGATCTCGCCGTCGAACAGCTCGATCCGCATGGCGTTGCTGTCGTGCAACGGGACGATGCGGCCGCGCGCGGCGGTGGTCATCGTCGGCGAGACGTCGCCGGGGCCGCTGCGCTCCAGGATGACGACGTCGAAGATCTCGTTTGTTTTCTCGTCCTTTTCCTTGACGAAGATGGTGGTGCGGTCGTTGAGGTCCGTGAACAACTGTTCACGGATCTCCATCATCGGCCTTTTGTGTTTGATGTCGGTCAGGAGGTTGGCTAGCCTGTGGTTCGATTCCGGGAAGACGTAGTGGTTGTAGGCGGTCAGACCGGCCGCCACCAGCGCGGCCCCGAACAGCAGGGGCCGCAGGATGGCGTAGAGCCCCACGCCGCTCGCCTTCATGGCCGTGATCTCGTGGTCGGTGGCGAGCTGGCCGACGCCCATCAGCACCCCGACCAGGACCGCCATGGGCACGGATAATGCAAACGTGTAACCCAAGCTCAACAGAAGCACTTCCGTGGCCACCAGGAACGACACGCCCTTGGTGACGAACAGATCGACGTAACGGTACAGGTTGTCGATGATCAGCACGAATGTGATCACGAAGAAGCCGAACGCGAAGGGTCCGGCGGTGGCGCGCAGCAGATGACGTTGCAGCAGGATCATGATGGTCGTCGCGGCCGCTCCTGTCGCCTGAAGGGGGCGGCCTGACTCCTTTCGTGGACGATTATCGGCGTTCCGTGGACGATCACCGGCGCCTGGATCTCTCCGGGAACCCGCAGTGTAGCCACTGGTTCCCGGCAGGACAACGATTCTTCGGCGGGGGATCCCCCGGGCCGGCATTCATTCGAGACGGGCGGGCCGCGCGCGGCGGCCCGACGGGAGGCGCGGGTTGATCCTGGTGCGGGAACACGACCGGCGGCTGGGCCGGGGCCGGCGGCCGCCGTGGTCCCGGCCCGCGCTCATCCTGGTGCTGTCCCTGGCGCTGCTGGGAGCGGCGGGCGGGGCCGCCGCCGGCGACCTGATCCTCTGGGGCTTCGATCCCCTGCTGCGCACCACCGACGACCCCCGCCTGCTGGGCGAGGACCGGCTCGTGATGCGCGAGCGGATGCTGGCGCTCGGCTTCGAACCCGTCGGGCAGGACACCCTCACGCGCTTCGACCGCCGCCTGCGGCACCTCGCCGACAGCGCGGCGGGCATGGACTGGAAGCGGCGGGTCACGGTCACGGAATCGTCCGGCCCGCTGGGCCTCGAGACCGTTTTCACCTACCCCGAATACTTCCTGCTGACGCAGGCCCCCCGCAACCTCCCCGGCGGCTTCGTCTACTACCCGCCGCGGGACACCGACGCCCCCGAGGTGGAGCTGTTCATCGACGACCACGTCGCGGCCCGCGAGCGCCGCCTGGCCGTGCGCAACCGGGTCGCCCGCGGGAAGGACCTGGACCTGCGCAGCGGCGCCGGCGCCGCCGGGTCGCAGACCGGGCTGATCAACCTGACGATCCCGATCAAGCTGCCTCGCACGCTCGAGAGGATCATCGGCCGCGGCGAGAAGACCAACATCCGCATCTCGGGCCGCGAGCACATCTCGATCGCCGGCGAGTCGACGCTCAGCAACCGCTTTACCCCGAACGAGCGGCGCAGCAGCCAGAGCCTGTTCCCGTCCCTGGACATGGAGCAGCAGCTGCAGATCAACCTCTCGGGCCAGATCGGCGAGAAGATCAAGCTGGAGGTGGACCACAACAGCGAGGCGATCGGGCCGGAGGGGACCAAGATCCGCCTCACCTTCGAGGGCACCGAGGACGAGATCATCCAGACGATCGAGACCGGCGACGTGGGCCTCACCCTGCCGGGCAGCCAGCTGCTGGGGTACAGCTCCAACAAGTCGGGACTGTTCGGCCTGAAGGTGACCGGGCAGTTCGGCCCCGCGGACTTCACGGCGCTGGCCACGAAGCAGAAGGCCGAGAGCGCCGGGCGCACCTTCAACTCCACCGGCGGCACGCAGTCCGAGCACGTCATCTACGCCTACCAGTACCTGAACAACCGCTTCTTCCGCCTCGACCTGCCGCCCAACGACATCGTGGCCCACGAGCGCCCCGACGCGCCCGGGCGCGACCGGCAGAACGAGCGCATCGACCTCGGCTCGGTGCAGGTGTTCCTGGCGGTCACCGGCCGCCAGCAGGACGGGGACATCCGCAACATCGTCGCGGTGACCGACAGCACCGGCCTCTGGGGAGCCGACGCCGTGGCGGCGGCGCTGCCGGGCGCCCGCTACAGCGAGCTGTGGCGACCGGTGAACTTCGAGATCATCCGCGACCAGAACGACGACCTGGTCGCGATCGACCTGCTGCGCGAGTACGGCTTCTACGACGTGCTGGCGGTCATCTACGAGGTGATCCTGCCGGACGGTTCGCGGCGGCGCATCGGCGACAGGCCCGGTCTCGACGAGGCGAACCGCGTGGAGTTCCAGGGCGAACTCTGCTACCGCATGAAGATGCTGAAGCCGCAGAACGCGGAGCCCTACACCTGGCAGTACGTCCTGCGCAACATCTACCCGCTGGGGGGGAGCAACATCGACGCCGCCAGTTTCGACCTGCGGCTCGAGACCAACACCCAGACCAACTTCCCCGAGCAGGACCTGAGCAGCCTGGGCATCGGCAGCGGCCTGAAGTGGATCCGCATCTTCGGACTCGACCGGGAGACCCCGCAGGGCGCCGCGGGCCACGACGACCGGGTCGACGCCCACGACCCCTTCCTCTTCGACCTCACGCGCGGCCTGCTGAAGTTCCCGCTCGACTTCCCGGAGCCGTTCAACGCCGAGCCGGAGGTCTACGCGGCCTTCGCCGACTCCTCGGTCTACGATCCCCTGACCACGCAGCTGCGGACCATCCCCGAGATCTACAACCCCGACACCACCTCGCAGCAGATGTCCCAGTACACCCAGTTCCGCTTCGTGGCGACGCACGCCGCGGCGTCCAGCACCTTCAACCTCGGCGCCTCGAACATCGAGGAGGGTTCCGAGACGGTGACGCTCGACGGGCGCACGCTGGTGCGCGACACGGACTACGTCATCGACTACTCCTTCGGCGAGGTCACGCTGAAGGGCGAGGCCGCCTCGAACATGACGGCGGACTCCCGCATCGGCGTCGACTACCAGTTCGCGCCGTTCGTGGGCGGGGGCAACAGCAGCCTCATGGGCTTCAACCTGGGCCTGGACGTCGGGCGCGACGGCCGCTTCGCCACGACCTGGCTCTACGAGAGCAACGCGGTGGTGGGGCACAAGGCGAAGCTGGGCGAGGAGCCCAGCCGCACGCTCGTCGGCAACCTCAACGGCCAGGTCACCGTGCGGCCGCAGCTGTTGACCGGGTTCGCCAACCTGCTGAGCCGGCACGACTCCGACCGCGAGAGCACCGTGCGCCTGAGCGGCGAGCTGGCCCTGAGCGTGCCGAACCCGAACACCTTCAACGAGGTCTACGTCGAGGACTACGAGGGGGTCGACTCCTCGGACCTGCTGCCCATCAGCCGCCTGGCCTGGAACCCCGCCAGCGCCCCGGCCCACGGCGAGGGACTGGACGTGCCGCCCGACCACCCGCGCGCCTACCTGGTCGGCCGCGACTTCTCGCCGCAGCAGCGCCTGGACACGCGCTGGTTCCTGCCCCGCAACATCACCCAGCGCCGCTTCCTCAACCCCGAGCTGCGCGAGCAGGAAGCGCGCGAGTCGCAGCAGGTGCTCCAGATCCGCCTCTCCAGCGGCGGCGAGCCGTGGACGCCGGAGAGCTGGGGCGGCGTCGCGCACGGCCTCGGCCGCAACGGCGTCGACCTGACCAAGGCCCAGTTCCTCGAGTTCTGGGTCAACGACTTCCGGCACGATGCGCTGGGCGCGCCGCCGGACGGCACGCTGCACTTCGACTTCGGCTACATCAGCGAGGACGGCTACTGGCCCGTGACGGGGGACGGCGGACTCGTGACGGGGACCTACCAGCGCGAAGACGGCGTGCTGGGCGACACCCCGGACGGCATCTGGGAGATCCGCGAGGACGTCGGCCTCGGCAACAACGCCGTGCGCGACCGGTTCAGCGCCGACTACGGCAGCGACGCCGACCCCTACCCCTGGATCAACGGCACGGCCGGCAACAACCGCGAGGACAGCGAGGACCTCGACGGGGATTCCCTGTTCGACGACAAGAACGGCTACTTCACGATCAGCGTGGACCTGGCCGACTCGGCCATGGTCGACGTGCTGCGCGACTTCCCGACGTCGGAGGTGTCGGAGAACCTCGCGCAGCGCCTCGCCTGGCGCAAGTACCGCATCCGCCTCGGCGACCGGCTGCCGGTGGTGCCGCCCGGCGGCATCACGCCGCAGCTGGCCACGGCGACCCACATGCGCATCTGGTTCGAGAACCGCGACCCGTCCGCCACCGAGACCGTGCGCGACATCCAGCTGACCGAGATCAAGCTGCTCGGGACCCGCTGGGAGCGGGAGGGCGTGCGGCGCGTGCCGACGTCCGCCGCCCCCGACGAGCTGCTGCTGACGCCGGCCGACCTGGCGGCGGGGGAGGAGTTCTTCCTCGGCGAGGTGAACAACAAGGAGAACCCGGACTACGTCCCCCCCTTCGCGCTGCGCATCGAGAACCAGGTGCAGGAGAAGGAGACCTCGCTGGTGCTCGACTACCAGAACCTCCAGCGCCAGCACATGGTCCGCGCCAGCCGGCTGATCTCGCCCCAGGGCGAGGACTTCACGCGCTACGAGCGCCTGCTCTGGTACGTCTTCAACCCGGACCCCGACCAGGCCGACATGGAGGTCTTCTACCGGGTGGGCGCCGACACGCTCAACTTCTACGAGATCAGCTACCGCTTCGACGAGAGCGACGGCGCCCGCAGCGGCTGGCAGGCACTCAGTCTCGACCTCGCCGAGCTCAGCAACGCCAAGCTCGACGCGCCGGACCCGGTCTCGGGCTGGATCGTGACGCGGGTGCGCGACTCGGAGGTCGACCGCGACTACCGCGTCCGGGTCGTCGGCTCGCCCGATCTGCGCCGCGTCAAGCGCTTCTACCTGGGCGTCCGCAACACGGACCGCAGCGCGGGGGCCAGCGGCTACTTCTACTTCAACGACGTCCGCCTCCAGTCGGTCAGGCGGGCGACGGGCTACGCCGAACGCATCGCCATGAGCGTGAACATGGCCGACATCATCAAGACCGACTTCGACTGGTCGCGGCGCGACGCCGAGTTCCACGGGCTGAGCAGCGACGCCGGCCAGGGCTACACCAACGAGGACTGGAACCTCACCTCGAGCTTCCGCATCGACGATTTCCTGCCGCTGCTCGGCTTCCGCGTGCCGGTGAGCCTCGGGCGCCAGCAGGGCGTCCGCCGCCCGAAGTACGTCACCAACAGCGACATCGAGATCATCGACGAATCGCTGCGCGAGCGGGAGTCCTCGCGCAACGAGCGCGAGAGCTTCTCGGTGCGCCTGACGCGGGCGCCCTCGGTCCACCCCCTGCTGCGCTATCTCGTCGACCCCTGGACCGTCGGCCTGAGCGGCTCGCGCACCGGCGACGACACGCCGCTGTCCATCCAGCAGGGCAAGAACCTGCAGGGTTCGCTCACCTACGACCTGCGCATCGCCGGCGACCGCCGGCTGGACGTCGTGCCGCTGCTCGGCCGCGTCCCGCTGCTGAAGGGGGTCGGGCTGCTGCCTTCGAAGATCACGCTGAGCGGCAACTACTCCGCGACCGAGCGCCGCACCCGGAACTTCAGCGTGCTGACCGGGATCTTCGAGGCCAGGCCGACGCAGAAGACACGCACCGGCTCCCTCAGCGGCTCCTTCTCCTACAAGCCGCTGCCCATCGTCGACCTGGACTTCACGGGCCGTTCCGATCGCGATCCGCTCCGCCCGCGCGAGTTCCTGGGCTTCAACTTCGGGCAGGAGAACACCTACGCCCAGCAGATCCAGTTGCGCTTCCAGCCGCCCCAGCGGCTGGAGGTGCCGGCGGGCTGGTGGGCGCGGCCGCTGGACCTCGCCCTGCGCGCCTCGCGCGCCCTGCGCCCGACGCTGAACTTCAACGGCTCGTTCAGCGACAACCACTCGCCGTCGGTGCGCCAGAGCGGCGACCCGCCCGGCATCCGCAACATCCAGAACAGCGGCGACTGGACGGTGCGCTTCTCGCTGCCGATCGACGGCCTGGTCAACACCCTCGTGCCGCGCCGGTCCACCCTCTCGCGCGACGAGCAGGGCGCCCGCATGCGGCAGCAGGCAGAGCAGGCGCGGCGCCAGCGCGGCGGCGACGGCGCCGGGGTGACGGGCGAGGCCGGCGCGGACAGCGCGGCAGCCGCGACGCCGGTCCGGGACCCGCGGCTCGACGACCC
Organism: Candidatus Latescibacterota bacterium; assembly: GCA_030658975.1. Lineage (GTDB taxonomy): Bacteria > Krumholzibacteriota > Krumholzibacteriia > LZORAL124-64-63 > LZORAL124-64-63 > PNOJ01. Next base: position 3,839 of record JAUSBL010000124.1, on the reverse strand, counting down.
GAACCTGACGGACGAGGAGCGTCTCGCGATCGAGGACGAGGCGCTCCTGCGCCGGGCCGAGGAGGAGGCGCGGGCCGAGCAGGAGCGGCGCGAGCGCCGCGAGCGCGAGCGCGCGCCCGCCGATTCGACGGCGATCGCGGCCGCCGCCGACTCGACCGCCGTCCCAGCGGCCGGCCGGCGCTGGCGGGTGCCGAACCCCCTGCCCCGTCTCGTGGAGATCCTGCGCGAGACGCAGCCGGTCCAGGTCAACTACTCGCACAAGAAGCAGTCGAGCTACGGCCGTTTCACCGGCAACACGCCGTTCTGGTACCGGGTCGGCTTCTACAACGACTACGCCGCCGCCGAAACGCTCTGGGTGAGCCACGGGCTCAGCGACCAGACCGCGCTCACGCTGTCGACCAGCACCAAGCTGGGCCGCATGGCCGCGCTCGACGTCAACTACGCGCGCACCGTGAGCGAGTCCGAGCAGGCCGGACTGCTGACGCAGTCCTACAACCGGGACTGGCCGGACCTGCGCTTCTCCCTGACGGGGCTCGAGCGTCTCGGCCTGCTGGGCGGCGGCGGCACCGACGGCCTGCTGCGGTCGGCCAACCTGCAGGTCAACTACAAGTTCACGCGCAACATCCCGAACTACACGGCGACGCAGTACAACCCCCGCGAGTCGACCCAGATCACGCCGCGCCTGAACTTCACCTTCCAGAACGGCATGTCCGCCAGCCTGAACGTCGGCAGCAGCGAGGACCGCTCCGAGCAGAACGGCAGCCTGAGCACGACCAACCGCTTCAACGTCAGCGTCCAGCTGCGGCACCAGTTCCGCGCCGAGAAATTGCTGTCGCGGCTGGGGCTCTACAAGCCCGGCGCCCAGCCCAACATCAACATGGACATCGACATCAGCATGACGCGCGACAACACCGACCGCTGGTTCGCCGGCACCGATCGCGAGGGCGAGCCCGACCAGAACACCGGCACCGCCAGGTGGAGCATCAACCCCCGCTTCAGCTACCAGCTCAGCCGCAACCTCTCGGGCGCGCTGCGGTTCATCTATTCGCGGGATTCGGTCAAGGAGACCGATCTGGTGACGCAGCGGTTCGGCCTGGGACTGGAGGCGACCTTTGTCTTCTAGCGCCGCGACACGCGGACGCCGGTCGTCGGCGGTCGCCGCACTGCTGCTGGCCGCGGCGGCGCTGGCCGGGATCCCGGCCGGCTCCGCCCGCGCGGCCGAGTTCGACGGCGCGCGGGCGATGTCCTGGCTGGAGCGCCAGTGCGCCCTGGGCCCGCGCATCCCCGGCACTGCGGGCCACGCCGCCCTGCAGACCGCGATCGTCGAGCACGCCCGCTCCCTCGGACTGGCCGTCCACCGCTTACCCTTCGAGCGGCCTCATCCCTACGAGCAGCGGACGCTGAAGCTGACCAACCTGGTGATCCTGGCGGGCCGGGGCGACGGCCCCCGTCTCTGGCTGGGCGCCCACTACGACACCCGGCCGTTCTGCGACCGCGACCCCGATCCCGCGCGCGCAGCCCGGCCGCTGACCGGGGCCAACGACGGCGCCAGCGGCACGGCGGTCCTGCTGCACCTGGCCGAACTGATGGCGGCCGAACCGCCGCCCCGGCCGGTGGCGCTGATCTTCTTCGACGGCGAGGACCTCGGCCGCGCCGCGGACCTCGACGGCTTCTGCCTGGGCTCGCGCTGGCTGGCCGACCACTGGAACGACTTCGGCGCCCCGCTGGCCGGACCGCAGCCGGTGGGCCTGATCGTCCTGGACATGGTCGGCGACCGCGACCTGGCGATCCCCCAGGAGGGCTACAGCCTGGCGCTGGCCGGGGAGTGGACCCGGACCGTCTTCGAGCGGGCCGAGTCCCTGGGCCTGACGGCCTTCGTGCAGGCGCCGGGACCGACGGTTTTCGACGACCACGTGCCCTTCCTGCGCCGCGGCCTGCCCGCCGTCGATCTCATCGACTTCGATTACCCGGCCTGGCACACGGCCGCCGACGTGCCGGCGGCCTGCGCCCCCGCCAGCCTGGAACAGGTGGGCGCGCTGGTCTGGGACCTGATCCGCCGCCCCCCCGGGTGAGCCCCCCGGGCCCCGGTTTCCGGGGCCCGGTTTTTACTTGCCGCGCGGGTCGCTCCGGGTGTATATTGGCCCCACTTCAGGAGTGTGCCGACCCGGCACGGTTTTTGGAGTGGGCGCAAGTCCACTTCTTTTCATGTTCGGCCCCCCGCGCGGGGACCGATGGCGGGAGGCGGCGGCGTGGACCGTTACGAGCTGGCGGGCCGCGTGGTGGACCTGCTCGCGGCCCCGCTCGCGGCGCAGGGCTACGACCTGCTCGACGTGCGCGTCTTCCGCGGCGGCGGACGGTTGTCCCTGCGCGTGTACCTCGACCGCGAGGGCGGCATCGGCGTGGACGACTGCGCCGAGGCGTCCCGCACCGCCGGCATGCTGGTCGAGGAGGCCGGACTCGTCGCCGACGCCTACGTGATCGAGGTCTCCTCGCCCGGCGTGAGACGCCCCTTGCGCACGTCGGCGCACTTCGCCGCGGCCGTGGGGCAGGACGTGATCCTGAAGGTCGCCGCAGACGGTCCGCCGCGCACGGTCAAGGGCCGCCTCGAGGCGGCGGACGAGACGCGGCTGCAGGTGAGGGTCGCCGCCGACCAGGAGCCGCTCGACATCCCGCGCGGCAGGGTCCGGGAGGCCAGCCTCGATCCCGAATTCGACGCCCAGGCGCTGATCCAGGCGGATCGGCGCCGGCGCAAGGACGACAAGAAGCAGGCGCGCCAGGCGCGCCGTCAGACGCGCGAACGCTGACCCGGCCGGGGCCGGCGCCGCCACAGGAGCAGGAGCATGGACTATAACGTCCTGGACGCCCTCGCGATGATCACGCGGGAGAAGAACCTGGATCGCGCCGTGGTCATCGAGTCCCTGGTCGCGGGGCTCCAGTCGGCCGCGCGCAAGAAGCTCGGCGCCGAGGCCATCATCGACGCCCGCGTCGACGAGGTGACCGGCGAGATGACCGTCGAGCAGGTCAAGACCGTCGTCGACGACCTCATGGACGAGGACGCGGAGCTGAACATCGACGAGGCCCGCGAGGAGTTCGGCGAGGGCATCCAGATCGGCGACCAGGTCCGCTGGGAGCTGCCCCTGGAGGAGTTCGGGCGCAACGCCATCCTGGTGGCCAAGCAGATCCTCGTGCAGAAGGTGCGCGAGGCCGAGCGCACGCAGATCTTCGAGACCTACAAGGACCGCGTCGGCGAGATCATCACCGGCAGCGTGCAGCAGGTCGACCGCGGCAACGTGCTGGTCAACCTCGGCCGCGTCGAGGCCCTGCTGCCCTTCCGCGAGCAGATCCGCGGCGAGAAGGCCCACCAGGGCTCGACCATCCGCGCGCTGGTCATCGAGGTCCTCGACAACGCCAAGGGCCCGCAGATCATCCTCTCGCGCAGCCACCCCAACTTCCTGCGCTCGCTGTTCGAGCAGGAGGTCCCCGAGATCCAGGAGGGGATCGTCGAGATCAAGGCCGTGGCCCGCGAGCCCGGCTCCCGCTCCAAGATCGCGGTGGTCAGCCACGACGACCGCGTGGACGCCGTCGGCTCCTGCGTCGGCATGAAGGGCTCCCGCGTGCAGGCCGTCACCCGCGAGCTGGCGGGCGAGCGCATCGACATCGTGCCCTGGAGCGCCGAGATCTCCCTGCTGATCAGCCGCGCGCTCAGCCCGGCGGAGGTCAGCAGCATCATCCTGGACGAGGAGAACCGCGAAGCGACCGTCGTGGTCAACGACGACCAGCTCTCGAAGGCCCTCGGCACGGAGGGCAAGAACGTCCGCCTGGCCGCCAAGCTCACCGAG
>JAUSBL010000021.1 GCA_030658975.1 Candidatus Latescibacterota bacterium | reverse complement strand
CGACGCCTGCGGGCAGCAGCACCTGCCGACCTGCCGCGACGACCTCACGCAGCTGACGGGCGCGGACCAGTCGCGGCTCGACCTGCACCGGCCCTTCGTCGACGACCTGACCTTCCCCTGCGCGCGGGCGGGCTGCGGCGGCGTCATGCGGCGCACGCCCGAGGTCATCGACTGCTGGTTCGACAGCGGGGCCATGCCCTTCGCCCAGTACCACTACCCGTTCGAGAACCGCGAGCTGTTCGAGAGCCAGTACCCGGCGGACTTCATCAGCGAGGGCATCGACCAGACCCGCGGCTGGTTCTACACGATGCTCGTGATCGGCACCTTCCTGACGGGGCGCAGCAGCTACAAGAGCTGCCTGACCATCGAGCTGGTGCTGGACAAGCACGGCAAGAAGATGTCCAAGAGCCTGGGCAACACCGTCGAGCCGATGGCGCTGATGCGCGAGCACGGGGCCGACGCCCTGCGCTGGTACATGCTGACCGTCTCGCCGCTGTGGACCCCGACCCGCTTCGACGCCGAAGGCGTGGCCGAGGCGCGCCGCAAGCTGCTGGCGACGCTGGAGAACGTCTACTCCTTCTTCTCGCTCTACGCGAACCTCGACGCCTGGGACCCGCGCGACGACGGACCCGCCGCGGCGTCGATGCTCGACCGCTGGGTGCTGAGCCGCCTGCACAGCACCGCGGCGGAGGCCCGCGCGGCCCTCGAGGAGCTGAACTTCACGCGCGCCGCCAAGGCGATCGGCGCCTTCGTCATCGACGACGTCAGCAACTGGTACGTGCGCCTGTCGCGCCGCCGGTTCTGGCAGGGGGAGACCACGCCCGACAAGCGCGCCGCGTTCGCGACCCTGTTCGAGGTCCTGGACGGCGCGGTGCGGCTGCTCGCCCCGATGATCCCGTTCACCGCCGAGGAGATCTACCGGGCGCTGCACGGCGGCGGCGAGCGCTCGGTCCACCTCGCGGACTACCCGGCCGCCGAGGCCGCGCGCATCGACGCGCAGCTCGAGGCGGTCATGGCGGCGGCGCAGGCCGTGGTGGGCGTGGGCCGGAGCCTGCGCCAGGATGCCCAGATCCGCACCCGGCAGCCCCTGGGACGGATGCTCCTGCACGCCGACGACGACCGCGCCGCAGCGCTCCTCGGCGACCCGCACCTGCGCGGCATCCTGGCCGAGGAGCTGAACATCAAGGAGATCGCCGCGCTGGACGATCCCCTGCGCGTCGCCCGCCTGTCGGCCAAGGCCGACTTCCGGGCCCTGGGACCGCGCTTCGGCAAGCGCGCGCCGGCCGCCGGCCGCGCCATCGCGGCGATGACGCCGCAGCAGGCCCTCGCCCTGCGCCGCACGGGCTCGGTCGAGCTGGACGTCGAGGGTGCGGCCGAGAGCATCACCTTCGAGGAGGCGCGCGTCACCGAGGAGGGGCTCGCCCCCTGGGCGGCCGGTTCCGTCGACGGGATGACCGTGGCGCTGGACACGACCCTCGACGAGTCGCTGCTCGACGAGGGCCTGGCCCGCGAGGTCATCAACAGGGTGCAGAACCTGCGCAAGAAGAGCGGGTTCGCGGTCGCCGACCGCATCCGCCTGGCGGTCGCCGGCGACGGCGACGCACGGCGCGCCCTGGAACGCTTCGGGGAACGGATCGCGGGCGAGACACTGGCGCAGCTGGTCGCAGCCTCGCCGGATCTGCCCCACACCGACAGTTTCGAGGTCGACGGCGTCGCCATCGAAGTGGCCATCGCCCGGCTGGCCGTCAACTGAGGAGGGACCATGCGCAAGACCGAACTCGAGCGATTCCAGAAGCTCATCCTCGAGGAGAAGGAGCGCGTCGAGAAGTCGCTCGCCAAGCACACGAAGATCATCCACCACGAGGGGGAGGACTTCGGGGGCGACCTGGCCAAGGCCCACTCGAACCACATGGCCGACCAGGGCAGCGACGAGTTCCAGTACGAAACCACGATCCAGTTCGCCAGCAGCGAGGGCCGCTACCTCTACCAGCTGGAGCAGGCCCTGCTGCGCATCGAGGACCGCAGCTACGGCGTCTGCGCCGGTTGCAGCGCGCAGATCGGGCTGGAGCGCCTCAAGGCCAAGCTCGACGCCAGGCTCTGCATCGACTGCAAGGAGCGCGAGGAGAAGGAGCGGCATTGAAACGCCCCTCCCTCGGCGTCTTCAACCTCGGCGTCCGCAGCCTCGGCGCTCCCTGGCTGCTGGCGCCCCTGCTGCTCGCCGTGGACTTCGTCACCAAGCGCCTCGTGCTGGCGAACGCCGAGCGGCTCACGCGGCCCGTGGAGGTCCTGGGCGACGTGGCGCGCTTCGCCTACGTGCGCAACCCCGGCGCCGCGATGGGCCTGCCCCTCGGCGGCCGCGGCTTCCTGATCGGCGTCAGCCTGCTCGCGGCCGTGGTCCTGGCGCTGCTCTACCGCCGCACCGACCCGCGGCAGCGCCTGCGCCGCGGCGCCCTGGCCGCCATCCTGGGCGGCGCGCTGGGGAACCTGGTCGACCGGATCTTCTACGGCGGGCTCGTCGTCGACTTCATCGACCTGGGCATCGGCGCCCACCGCTTCTATACTTTCAACGTGGCGGACATGGGCGTGACGCTCGGCGGCGCGGTCCTGTTCTTCTCGCTGTGGCGCGAGGACCGGTCGGCGGGCGCGGGCCGCGCCGCGACCGCCGGACCCGCGACCGCCGGTCCTGTGGCCGCGGACGACCCTGCCGCGAACGTCGCCGCCGCGGACCCCGCGCCCGGCCCCTCCGACCCGGGACACCTCGATGACTGACGACGGACACTCCGCCATCTCGTTCACGGTCACGCCGCAGGAGGCGGACAGCCGCCTCGACCTGCTGCTGGTCGAGCGGATGCCCGACCTGTCCCGCAGCCGCATCCAGCGCGCGCTCGCGTCGGGCGCCGCCACGGTCGACGGCCGGCCCCGCCCCAGCAACTACCGGGTCCACGAGGGCAGCCTGGTCGCGTTCACGCCGCCGGAGCCTCCGGCGCCGTACCTGGGCGCGCAGGACATCCCGCTGCGCATGATCCACTGCGACGAGCACCTGGTCGTGATCGACAAACCCGCCGGGATGGTCGTCCACCCCGCGCCCGGCCACCGTTCCGGGACCCTGGTCAACGCCCTGCTGCACCTGTTCGGCGACCTGCCGGGGGACAGCGCGCGCGCGGGCCTCGTGCACCGCCTGGACAAGGACACCTCCGGCCTGCTGGCCGTCGCGCGCACCGACCTCGCCCACCGCGGCCTGTCAGAACAGCTGCGCGAGCGCACCCTGGGCCGCACCTACGCCGTGGTGAGCTGGGGCCAGTGGGACGCCGACGAGGGACTCCTCGCCGAGCCGATCGGGCGCCACCCCCACCGCCGCCGCATGATGGCGGTGGTCGCCGGCGGGCGGCCCGCCGGCACGCGCTACCGCGTGGTGGAGGACTTCGGTTTCGTGCAGCACTGCGACGCGCAGCTGCAGACCGGACGCACCCACCAGATCCGCGTGCACTTCGCGCACGGGCACCACCCCGTGGTGGGGGACCCCCTGTACGGCGACGACGCCCGCGAACGGCTGGTCCACCCCCTGGACCGCCACGCGGCCCAGGCCATGGTCGCGCGGGCCGGCCGCCAGATGCTGCACGCGCGCGAACTGCGCCTGTGCCATCCCGCCACGGGCGAGCAGCTCGTGTTCACGTCGGAACTGCCGGAAGATTTCGCCGCGGTGCTGGAGATCCTGCGCCGGTCGGCCCCGAGCGCCTAGACGATCGGGCGTTCGGGCGACCGGGCGGCGGGCGGCCCGCGGCGGCTTCGGGCTGGACATGGCCCGCACCGGTCCGTATCCTCGCAGACGGGTCGTGCCGGAACGGGCGCGGGAAGGAGTCCAGGTGAAGATCAAGGAACGCAAGCGCGACGGCGTGGTGATCCTCGAGCTCAACGGCAAGCTGATGGGCGGCCCCGACGCCGCCGTGTTCAACGATACGCTCAAGACGCTCATCCACGAGGGCCACCGCAACGTCCTGGTCGATCTGGCCCGGGTCAACTGGGTCAACAGCACCGGGCTCGGCATCCTCATCTCGGGCTACTCGACGGTCCGCCGCAGCGGCGGCGACCTGCGCCTGCTGAACGTGTCGGAGCGCGTCGAGAGCATCTTCATGGTCTCGAAGCTCCACACCGTGTTCGTCTCGTACTCGAACGAGGATGAAGCCGTCCGCAGCTTCGCCTAGGGAGGGACCATGTCCCGCGAGATCGGTACCTCCCAGCGCATCGACGTGAAGCTGCCCAGCCAGCTGCTGTACCTCGGCGTGCCCGACGCGATCCTGATGGAGCTGGCCGGCGACCTCCCGTACGAGCAGAAGGATATCGACGAGCTGAGCACGGCCGTCATCGAGGCCTGCACCAACGCCATGGAGCACGGCAACGGCATGGAGCAGGAGCGCCACGTCGAGCTGCAGTTCCTCTTCGCTCCCGACGAGATCCGCGTCACGGTCCTGGACCAGGGCCCCGGCTTCGACTTCCGCAACTGGCAGCCGCCCGACGGCCTGATGCGCGAGCGCGGCCGCGGCATCACCATCATGCGCGAGTTCACCGACGAGCTGACCTACGACCACGCGCCCGACGGGCGCTTCCGCGTCCAGCTGGTGAAGCGCCGTCAGCGGCAGGACTGACGTGGGCGCGGTGCTCGGCCTGGACTACGGCACCAGCCGCATCGGCATCGCGGTCAGCGACCCCACACGCACGCTCGCCACGGCGGTCGCGGTGCACCGCGCCGGCCGCGACGGTCCGGTCGCCGCCTTCGTGGGGGCCCTGGCCCGCGAGCGGGGCGTCGACCAGCTGGTGGTCGGGCTGCCGCTGACCGCCGACGGCAGGATGGGGGAGATCGCCGAGCGCGCCAAACACTTCGCCGAGAAGCTGGGGGAGGATCTGGGTTTGCCGGTCGCACTGGTCGACGAGCGCTATTCGACGCAGGAGGCCGAGCGCCTGCTGCGCGGCCCGGGCCGCAAGCGCAGCCGCGAGGCGCCCGACGCGGTCGCGGCGGAGCTGATCCTGCAGCAGTACCTGGACGCCGCGGACCCCGGCCGGGAAGGCGCCCCGTGACCGCGCCGAGCCGGAATACGACGCGGCATCTCGTGAAGGCCCTGCACCGGCTGACGATCGCCGCGGCGGCGGTCCTGGTCCTCGCGGCCGGCGCCGTGTTCTGGGCCTGGACGCAGTGGAACCGCGTCGAGCCCGGCGCGTCCGGGACGGTCGAGATCCGCGTGCCGCCGGGCTCCAGCCTCGCGACGGTCGCCGACACGCTGCAGGCGCGCGGCCTGCTCGACCACCGGCGGACGTTCGTGCTGGGCGCGCAGCTGACCGGCTCGGACCGCTCGATCCGGGCGGGCCGCTACGCCGTGCCGCGCGGGCTGTCGCCGCGCGAGCTGCTGATCCTGCTGGTCGACGGGCGCACGCTGCCGGTCGTGGTCATGGTGCCCGAGGGGCTGCCGACGAGCGACGCGGTGGTCGCCGTCGCCGAAGCCTTCGGTTGGGCGCCCGCCACCTTCCGCGCCGCGTGCGACGCCGAGGTCCGTGCGCTGCTGCTCGAGACGGCCGGCGATCCCGCCGCCTACGCCGAGGCCCTGCTGCAGGAGAGCCTCGCCCGCGGACGCGAGTTCCCGCTCTGCGAGGGGTACCTGTTCCCGGAGACCTACCACTTCGCCGAGGGCGCCTCGGTCCGCGACGTCGCCCGCGCGATCATGCGCGCGGGGTGGGACCGCTGGGTCCCCGACGCGCGGGCGCGTCTCGCGCTGGGGGACCTGCCCCTGCGCACGCCGCACGAGGTGCTGACCCTCGCCTCCATCGTCGAGGCCGAGACGCCGCGCGTCTCGGAGATGCCGCGGGTGGCCGCGGTCTACCTGAACCGGCTGCGCGCCGGACGTCCGCTGCAGGCCGATCCCACCATCGCCCACGCCCTGGGCAAGAAGGGGCAGCGGATCCTCTACTCGGACCTGCGCATCCCTTCGGTCTACAACACCTACCTGAACGCCGGCCTGCCGCCCGGCCCCATCGGCAATCCGGGGCTCGCGGCGATCGCGGCGGTGCTGAAGCCCCTGCCCGGATGCAAGGACTTCTTCTTCGTCGCCGACGGCTACGGCGGTCATGTCTTCTCGCGCACCCACGCGCAGCACGAGGCGGCGGTGCTCGTCTACCGGCAACGCCGGGCCGAGGCGCGGCGGGCGCCCGCGCCGGCGTCCGCGGCCGCCGATTCGACGGACGCGCCGCCGGCCGCGTCGTCGCCGCAGTCGCCCTGACCGCCGGGCCGCCTTGACGCGCCCTGGCGGGGGGGCTACCCTGGCGCGAGGCGGACGGGAACGGAGCCGAGCCGGTCGGCGAGGAAGGGAGCGCGATGATCCGCAAGTATCTGGGGCTGATGATGGGCTTCGCGGCGATCGTCGCCGGCTACGCGCTGCTGGCCGGGGGCGACATCACCGTGGCGCCCCTGCTGCTGGTCCTGGGGTACTGCGTCCTGGTCCCCCTGTTCCTGTTGCGCTCCTTCCTGCAGGGCAAGGGCGAATAGCTCAGCTGGTCAGAGCACCTGCTTTACACGCAGGGGGTCACAGGTTCGAACCCTGTTTCGCCCACCATCCGCCTCCATGCGCCGCGACAGGCCATTTCAGGGAACCTGATACAGGATGATCACCGTCCTGACTTCTCATGATCTGTGAATAAGGGGGCCGGTAAACCAAAAAATAGTGTTGCACGACTTTCCTCCCGGTGGTACACTCATGAGGTCAAGTTAAGGACTTATGAAGAGTGGAAGGGAGGGTCAACGTAATTGCACTCGTTCTCGCTTGGGTTTGCCACCCTCGCATGAAAATGCCTTTTAGGAGGTGTCCTAATGCTTCGTAGGAACATTGTGGGTCTTGTGATCTGCGTCGCTGCCCTGGGTGTCAGCACTCTGGGTGTGGCGGGAATCCCTGACCTGGTCAACTCGAATGCCGATCTGCCCGCGGGTACTCCTCAGGTCAGCGTGTTTCTGACCCCCGACGGCACCGGCAACCTGATGACCGAGGCCCGGGCCGTCAACACGCCGCCCCTGGACGTGGTGAACGCCACCATCACGGTGACGCTGCTCGACGCCGGCATGAACCCCGTCTTCGCCTATCCTTTCGAGGACATGTGGCTGGAGACGACGCTCGGCGGTCTGGTGGCCTGCACCAACGGCACCCTGGCCAACGCCAACACCGACATCAACGGCGTCTCCACTTTCGTGGGCCCGTTCTATGCCGGTGGCTACTCGAACAAGCTGGCCGGTGAACTGACCCAGGTCATCATCAACGGCTCGCCGTTGGTCAACGAGGACCTCAACGTCCTGTTCAACAGCCCCGACCTCTTTGCGGATGGCGTGGTTGACTTGAGCGACGTGTCGTTGTTCTCGGCGTCCTATGGCAGCACCGACTACAGAGCCAATTACTTTTACGACAACACCGTGAATCTGTCAGACCTGGTGCTCTTCTCGAGCTCGGTCAACGTGGTGTGCCCGTAAGGAAATTCTCTGCCCCGCGGCCCCGGGCCGCGGGGCGACACTCCTCGGCAACCTGTTGACCGAGGCAGACAACCCAAAGGAGACGCAACATGAAGAAGTTGTTAGCTCTGACCGCGATCGCGCTGCTCGCATTCAGCGTCAGCGCCTCGGCTCAGGTCGATCCCGATCCGGACGGCATGGGCATCTACTTTGATCTGGGCGCGACCCAGTTCAACGTGGCCTATACCGGGATGTTCACTCCGCTGAACGTCTACCTGCTGATGACCCGGCCCTCGGGCGCTCAGGTTCTGGCTTGGGAGTGCACCATCGTGGAAGAAGTGAACACTTTCAACGTTCCGGGCACCTGGGCTCTGAACGGCGGCCTGGACGTCGACAGCGATCCCATGGACTTCGTCGTCGGCAACGGTCAGAATCCGCACCCGGCTGCTCCGACCATCATGCTGGCCAGCAAGCAGATGTTCGGCCTGCCGACCTCGACCGCGACCTTCCGGGTCAAGGGCGTGGCCGGTTCGGTCAGCTTCCCCGGTGGCCAGCCCGGCTACGTGCACACCCTGGGCTTCAACACCCCCTGCCAGGTCCCGACGGGCGACATGAACGCGCCCCAGGCCTGCGTGAACAGCAACTGCATGATCGTCGCGAACGAGGACATGTCCTGGAGCAACGTCAAGGCTCTGTACTAGTCTTCGCTGAGCGATCCGTGTAGCTGTCAGCTAGGGGCCGCCCTTCGGGGCGGCCCCGTCCGTTTGCCCGCCTCTCGGGGAAAGACGCTTGACAGGTTCGCGACTTGCCCGGATATTGATACCAAATCGACGCAGGAATCCCGGCGTCCGGTCAGGAGTGATCGCGGGCTCACTTTCCGGACGGTGGGGGTCATCGCGGCGGACAGGCCGCAGGCGGTTCGTCGCAGGTGCGGCGGGTCGTTGAAGTACGTGGCCGGGCAGCGAAAGAACTTGCACGAAAACTCTGACTGGGAAAATGCGAGCGACAGCCAATTCTGGTGACTGGCAATTCCGAGCGAAAGGGGACCACCGATGAAGAAGATGCTACTCGTCCTGAGCCTGCTGGTGCTGACCGCGTCCATGGCCTGGGCCTACCCCGGCCCCGACGGCATGGGCATCTACGCCGACGTGACCGACACCGGTCCCGTCGAGAACTGCGTGATCGTCCCCGCCTTCGTGCAGACGAACCTCTACATGTGCATCACCAACCCGAGCGGCTCGCCGGTGCTGGCCTGGGAAGCCCGCATCACCAACAACGCTCCTGCGGGCGCCATCATCGGCAACTGGGTCATGTCCGGCCTGGACGTCGACAACGACCCCGAGGACTTCGTCGTCGGCAACGGCCTCAATCCGCTGCAGCCGAACGCGCAGGGCGTCGTGGTGCTGGGCGAGTTGCAGCTTTTCGTCGTGAACCCGGCCGTGACCATCGACTTCACGATCACGCACATCCCCGGCTCGGTCAGCTTCCCCGGGGGCACCCCGGGCTACGTGCACACGCTGGGCTTCAACACGCCCTGCTACACCGCGACCGGCGGCACGGCTGGCCCGCCGTACGTCTACAACCCGGTGTTCCGCGTCAACGGCCCCGAGGCCGGCCAGTGCATCGTCGCCAACGAGGATGCGTCCTGGAGCGAGATCAAGACGCTGTACCGGTGACCCTGCAGTTTCGCGCGATCACGGAGGGGCGGGGCGACCCGCCCCTTCCGTTTGACGGCCACCGGCCGCAGGAGTCGCGCGCGTCCGGCGCCGTGCGTTGACCGCGGCGGCGACCGCTCTTATACTGACGCGACGATCCACCCCCTGGACGCCAAGCCCTTCCCCTGGGCAAGGAGACCGCGGCATGAGCCGGATCCCCGATAACCGCGAGCGCGCCCGCCGCGCCCTTCCCCTCTTCGTTGCCCTGCTGCTGGCTTGCGGCGCCGCAGGCGCCGATCCGTTGCAGCTCGCGCAGACGGAGCCGCAGTCGCTGACGCTCCGACTGACGACGGGCGACGCCGGCTGGCGGCCGGTGTTCGAGAGGGACGGCCAGACGTACCACCGGCTCGAACTGCCGGATTTCGTCATCACGGGCGAGCCGCGCCGGCCCGCGGTGCCCGCGCTGGGAACCTGGCTCGTCCTGCCCCCCGGCACCCAGGCGGTCGTCCGCCTGGTCGAAGCCGTCTGGGAACCCCTGGACGGCCGCCTGGTGGCGCCGACGCCCACGCCGGTGCTGCGGCCGCACCCGGGCGGCGGCGATCCCGTGATGGACGAGGAGTTCCTGCTGCCGGGAGAAACGGCGCAGCGCGGTGTCGAGGCCGTGCCCGCGACGGCCGCCGCGGCCGGCGATCCGCCCGGACTGGAACTGGGTGCGGTCAGGCTCTGGCGCGGCCACCGCATCGTGCCGGTGACGATCCGTCCGCTGGACGTCGGCGAGGACCTGCGGGCGCGCCGCCTGCTGAAGAGCGCCGCCTGGACGGTCGACTTCCAGCCCGAGGCCGGCGCCGCGGACAAGTCCGGCGGTCGCCGCGAACCCGACGACGCCCGCTTCGGCCACCTGTTCCTCAACGGCGCCGCGCTGTCCGACCAGCCCCGCGAGGCCGTCGCGTCCTCCGGCGCGGAGAAGTCGGCCGTGCGCCGCGAGGCGACCCTGCTCGGCCCCGAGATCCGCGTGCCGGTGACGCGCACCGGGCTGCTCCGGCTGCGCGCCGGCGACCTGCTCGGCGTCGGCCTGCTGCCGGCGGGCGTGACGGAGGACCAGCTGCGCCTCTACCAGCGCCGCTACGTGCCCGGCCAGTCGCCGCCCTACGACGAGATCGAGGTGCCGGTGGACCTGGTCGGCGACGGCGGCGCGTTCGCCGGCGACGACGCGCTGGTGTTCTACGGCCTGCGCCCGCGCGACGACGGCCCGTTCAGCTCCGGCGAGCACGCCTACGCGAGCTGCGGCGATTCGCTCGAGACCTGGAACCCCGGAGCGCTCGACCCGGTCAACAACGGCAACATCTACTTCCTGGCCGCCGCCGAACCCGCGGTAGGGGAGACCTGGGCCCGCATGCCGCGCATCGCGCTGCCGGCCGCCCAGGGCGAACCGGCGGCTTCCTACCGCCGGGTCGACCTGCGCGAGGAGGACACGCACTACGTGGTGCGGCCCTTCGACGCCAACGTGGACCGCTACGTCTGGAACAGCAAGGAGGACCGGACGGTCGACCGCGACCTCGGCGCGGTCAACCCCGCGCCCGCGGGCGCCGTCACGCTCCGGGCCGGGGTCCTGGGCTACGGCGCCACCCAGCGCACGTTCAACTTCTCGCTGGTGCGCGACGAGACGCCGTCCGCGCTCGGTTCCCTGCAGACGAACCACGCGGGAGCCGTGTTCAGCGCGCCGGCCGGCCTGACCGGCGCCGACCTCGCCGGCGCCGCGCTGCGGGTGAGCGGGCCGTCGAACTACCTCACCGGCTACCTCGACTGGTTCGAGGTCGCCTACGACGCCCTCTACCGCGCCCAGGACAACGCCCTGGACTTCCACGCCGGCGACGCCGCCGGCCAGCGGTCGCTGGCGGTCGGCGGCTTCACCGACCCGCAGTTCTGGGTCTACGACGTCTCGGATCCGCGCGCCCCGCAGCGCGTGGAGACCGGCGCGGGCAACGTCGCGGACGCCGGGGACGGCACCTGGACCCTCTCGCTCGAGGCCGGCCAGGGCGCGCCCGGCGCCCGCCGGTTCGCGGCCCGCGCCGGCGCGCTCGTGGCGGCCGTGCCCGCGGTGCCGACCTTCAAGATCAGCCGCGTGGTCGCGGCCGACGACCCCCTGGCGGCCGCGGCCGCGGCCGACGTGCTCGTCGTCACGCACGCGGATTTCCGCGCCGAGGCCGAGCGCTGGGCCGCCCACCGCACCGCCCGTTCCGCCGAGCCCCTGTCGATCGCCGTCGTGGACGTCCACGCGGTCTACGACTGGTACGGCGGCGGCCTCAAGAATCCCCGCGCGATCAAGCGCCTCGTCGTGCGCGCGCTCGAGAGCGGAGGCCCGTGGGCCCTGCAGATCTTCGGCGACGGCAGCGAGAACGCGCGCGGGTTGAGCGCGGACGCCGCGGCCCGCGACTTCGTGCCGGCTCCGATGTTCCGCTGGACGCAGTTCAACTACGAAAACGAGATGAACCCGGTCGACGAGTGGTACGCCACGCCGGGGGCCGGTCCCAACTACCCCTACGACACCGCCACCCTGCCGGAACTGCTCGTCGGCAGGTTCCCGTGCAATTCGGTGCCCGAGGCCGCGGTCATGATCGACAAGGTGATCGGCTTCGAGGCGTCGACCGAGGCCTGGAAGAAGCGCTCGATCATGGTGGCGGACGACGCCTGGTCGGACGGCTACGACGTCGGCCTCGACGAGCTGATCTACCAGAGCGGCGAGCAGGTCTTCGAGACCAGCCTGGAAGAGGGCGCCGTGCTCTGGGACTCCTTCGCCGACGCCCGCGACGGCTACCCCGGCGATCCCGCCTTCGAGGCGTCGCGGGTCTATTCCGGCGACTGGCTCGACCTGCACGAGCCGTTCCCCGGCGGCACGCGCTCGCGCCGGACGTTCCGGGCCATCGCGGCCACCGAGGTCGTCCCGGTGCTGCTGTCGAGGCTCGGCGCCGGCTGCATGATGGCCACCTACCAGGGCCACGCCAACGACCACCTGCTGTCCCACGAACAGATCATCGAGGACGTGTCCGTGATCCAGTACCGGCAGGACGTGGCGAGCCTGGCGAACGCCGGGCGGCCCTTCTTCTTCATCGGGCTGGGTTGCCACGTCTCGCGCTGGGCCCGCGACATCTCGCCGGAGTCGAACCCGACTTCGATCCCCTCGCTCGGCGAGAAGATGCTGCGGCGCGCGAACGCCGGCGCCGTGGGCGTCTACGCCAGCCCGGGCTACGAGTACCGCGATCCCAACGCGGCGCTGGCGCGCCAGCAGGCCCGCGTCATGCTCCTGACACCGCCGCTGGGACCCTCGGGCCGCTCCCGGTGGGTCCTGGGCGAACTGCTGGCGTCGGCGGAAGCCTCGTTCCTGGCCGCGTCCCCGAACAACTGGCAGTACCGCCTGGCCGTCGCGCAGTTCTCGCTGCTCGGCGACGCCCTGATGGTGCTGGACGCGGGTCCGCCGCGCCTGGACGTGCGCCTGGACTGGGACGTCCTGGAAGACGGCGCGGCGGTCAAGGCCCAGGACGCGGCCAACACGGTCGTGCTCGCGGTCAAGGCCTTCGACGAGGCCGGGATCGACCGCCTCGTGGTGACCGGCGTCGAGGGCGCGACGGTGACCGCGACGCGGCCCGCGGGCGCGACCAGCGACCAGCGCACGGCCTTCGAGGTGCGCCTGCCGGTGCCGTCCCAGGACGCGACGGCCGTCCTGCACGTCTACGACACCGCCGCCGCGCGCGACGACGATCCCCACGCGACGTTCACGGTGCGGATGCCGGTCTCGGTCGTGCTCTACCTCGAGGGCGAGCTCTACGTGGCCGGCGAGACGCCCTTCCCCTCGCCGGGGCCGGGCGTGTTCACGGGACGCGCCGTCACCGCCGCGTACTTGCCCGAGGACACCGTGCTCGAACTGCTGGGCCGCAACGTTGCGCTCACGGGCGTCACGCTCACCCGGATCGACGAGCACACCGTCGATTTGGCCTTCACCGCGACCAAGGACGGCGCGGGGCCGGCCGCGGTCGTCCTGCTGGTCGACGGCCGCGGCACCGAGATCCCCCTGGAGGAAATCCAGGACGGCGACGCGTCCGGCATCGCCGACCTGATGGCGTTCCCGAACCCCGCGGGCGAACAGACCCGCTTCGTGTTCGCGACCGACGTCGCTCCGGGCCCCGGCAGCGTCCTGCTCTTCACCGTCGGCGGGCGGCTCGCGGCGCGCCTGCCGGTGGACGCGGCCGACTTCGTGGGCGGCGGGCGCGTGATCGTGCCCTGGGATGCGCGCGACGGCCGGGGCGACCGGCTCGCCAACGGCGTCTACCTCTACCGGGTCGAACTGTCCACGGCCACGGGCGTCGTGCGCAGCGACATGCAGCGACTGGTCCTGATGCGGTGAGCGCAAGCTCGGGCATGCGCTCGCCCCGTCGGATCCGGGCCGCCCTGCTGCTGGGCGTCCTGGTCGTCGCGGCCGTGCTGGGCGGCGGCTGCGCCGGCCGGCGGCGCGGACCCGTCGTCGTGCCGCCGCCGGCGGTCGTCGCGTCCCCCGAAGAGACGGCCGCATCCCCGCCGGCGCCGACGGACACGCGCGTCCCCGCAACCGGGACCGTCCGGCGCTTCACCGAGCCCGTGTTCCTGGCCATCGGCCTGGGAACCGGCAAGCCCCGACTCGAACTCACGGTCGAAGGCGAGACCGAACTGCTCGGCGGCGAAGGCGCGCGCGTCCTGGCCCGCCTGCCCGCCGGCGCCGCCTGCGTGCTGGAAGCCGGCCGCGGCGGCGTGTCCTGGCGCGGGGGCGGTCGCAACGGTCTCGCCGCGGCGCCGCTGCTGCTGCGCCCCGTCGATCCCCGGCACGGAGTGGTCTGGGGGGACACGCCGTACGGCGGCGAGATGCGGGTGCTGCGCCCGCAGTCCGGACTGACTCTGATCAACGTCGTCGCCCTGGAGGAATACCTGCGCGGGGTCGTGCCGTGGGAGATCGGCCGGCCCGGCGAGCCGGGGCTCGCCGCGCTCGAGGCGCAGGCGGTCGCCGCCCGCACCTACAGCCTGGCGCACCGCGGCGACCGCAGCAACCTGGGCTTCGACCTCTGGGCCGACGTGCAGGACCAGGTGTACCACGGGCGCCGCGGCAACGACCGCTGGTGCGATCTGGCCGTCGCGAACACGCACGGCCTCGTGCTGCGCCACGAGGGCCGCGAGATCGAGGCCTACTACTGCTCGACCTGCGGCGGGCGCACGAGCAACGTGCGGGAGGTCTGGCCGCGGGAGGCGCGGCCCTACCTCGTGAGCGTCCAGGACGGTCCCCCGGACGAAGCCTGGTGCCGGGGCTCGCCCCTGTTCCGCTGGGAGAAGTCCTGGTCCGCCGCCGACCTCGAGCGCGTCCTGATGCGCACCCTGCCCGAGTACCTGCAATGGTTGTCCGCCTCGCCGACCCGGCGGGACTGGGCGGGCGAGGGCTTCGCGCCGGCGCGGGCCGGCGCCGACGCGCGCCGACCCGGGCGGCTGCGCAGTCTGGAAATCGCCGAGCGGACGAGCTGCGGCCGCATCGCCCGGCTGGACATCCGCACCGACGCCGGGGTCTACCGCATCCGGGGCGACCGCGTCCGCTGGGTCCTGGTCCCGGTCGAGGGGCGCTTCTCGATCCTCGAGAGCGCGAGCTTCGATCTGTCCGTCGAGTCGGGCAGCGACGGCGCCCTGCGGCGCGTCGCCATCGCCGGGCGCGGTTTCGGACACGGAGTCGGGCTCTGCCAGCACGGCGCGCTGGCCATGGCGAGCGCCGGGCACGGCTTCCGCGAGATCCTCGCGCACTACTACCCGGGTGCGAGGCTCGAAGAGATCGGTGCGCCTTGAGCGCGGCGCCGCCGCACATCAGCCCGGTCACCGATCGCCCTGTCGCCGGGCGACTCGTCGTGGGCCTGGACGGCCCCGTCCTGCTGCCCGCGGAAGCGGCCTGGCTGCGGCGGTGGCGGCCGGCCGGCGTGATCCTCTTCGGCCGCAACGTCCGCGACGCCGCGCAGCTGCGCCGCCTCTGCGATGAACTGCACGCATCGCTGCCGGCCGGCGCCGAGATCATGGCCGACCAGGAGGGCGGGGCCGTCTCGGTCCTCGCCGCGGCGGCGGGACGTCCGCCCGCCGCCTGGACGCTCGGCGCGATCGACGATCCCGAACTGACCCGCCGCGTCCATCGCGCGACGGCCCGCCGGGCCCGCGCCTGCGGGATCGACCGCCTGCTCGCCCCGTGCGCCGACGTCCTGATCGCGCCGGGCAACACCGTGATCGGCAGCCGCGCCTTCGGCGCGACGCCGGACCTGGTCGCCCGCCACGTCGCGGCGGCCGTCCGCGGCCTGCGCGAGGGCGGGGTGCGCTGCTGCCTGAAGCACTGGCCGGGGCACGGCGCCGTCTCCCGCGACACCCACCTCGGCGCGGCGGCGCCCGTGCCGTTCTGCGACTCGCAGCCCTACGCCGCCGGTCTCGCCGCCGGCGCCGAGGCGATCATGCTCGGACATCTGGTCGCGCCGGGGGAGGACCGCCCGGCGTCGTTGAGCCGGCAGGCCGCGGCGAGCGCGCGGCGGCTCGGCGCCCGCCTCCTGCTGAGCGACGACATCACCATGGGCGCGCTGCGCGCCCCGCTGGCTGCGCAGGGCATCGTGGTGCCCGGCGAGGCCCTGGCGGATCCCGGCGAACTGACACCGGCGTGGCTCGCCGCCGTCGACGCCGGCGCCTGCGACCTGCTGCTGTGCCGGGGGATCCCCTGGCGGGCGCTGCCGGCGGCGGACCCGTCGACGCCGGCCGGCGCCCCGCCCGCGGCGCTCAGGCGTGTCGAGGCTCCCGCGGAATCCTGCTGGCGCGAAGCCCGGCGCCGCGCCGCGCCCCCCTGCCTGGATCCGCGGGCGGGTCCGCTGGCGCTGTGGCTCACGGCGCCCGCTCACCGCTGGGGCACGCCGGACCGGCAGACCCTGCGCGCGGCCGGCTGGCGGGGGCGGTGCCTGCTGGTGCCGCAGGATGCGGGCGACGCCGGACCAGTGGTCCAACTCCTGATCGCGGGGCACGCCCCGGCGGCGGCCGACCGGCTCGCCGCGGCCCGGCGCTGGTTCTCCCGCACGCTCGCGGACCAAGGCCACTGCGTGGTCCTGGGACACCCCGGTCTGGCCTTCCAGGCCCGGGCCCTGTTGTCTCAGGGGTGGTCGGTGAGCGTCGGCGCCGGCGTGACGCCGGCCGACATCGCGCCGCTGCTGGTGGTTCCGGCGCCGATAATTCGGGATCCCGCGGGTTGACAGCCCAGAGGGGCAGGCTTATATTCGCCGACCGTGAGTGGGGGCGTAGTTCAGCTGGTTAGAACGCCGGCCTGTCAAGCCGGAGGTCGCGAGTTCGAATCTCGTCGCTCCCGCCACCGCATCTCCGACCCGCGCCCGGCGCGGGTCTTTTTTTCCGGCGACGACTTGATCCGCAGACGACGCTCTGCCGAGGTTCCGCGCCCCTGCGCGCCACGGCGTTGCAAGAGCATTTCACTCCTGACATCAAAAATAATAAAACAGCAAAACATATGACAGACTGGTAAGCGAGCGCCGTACTGAGAGAAGAACTTGTCAAATCCAACTTGTAGTTCTGCGGATATTTGCGTTAAGATTCACCCGCATCATGGTCTTTACCAGGAGCCGTTCCCAGGTCTCCTGCCTCACCGTGAGGACCGGCCGCCTCAGCTTTGAGGCCAACGAAAGGGATTCGGAATGAAGCGTCGCAACACTTTGTTGTTCGCCCTGGCCATGCTCAGCGTTGCCGCGGTCGCGAATGCCGATCCGACCATCGGCGTCTTCTTCGACACCGACGGCACGCAGCCCACGCTGGTGGCGGAACCCGGCACCGTGAACACCGGTTACGTCCTGATCAACAACTCCGACATGATGATCGGCGGCGCGGCCTTCAAGATGGAGACCGAGGGCGGGTTCATGCTCGTCGGTGAGACCTGGGCCGACGGCCTGGTGTTCGGCACGCTGCTGACCGGCGCCGAGATCGGCCTCTACACCGCGCTGCCGCAGTTCGGCACCGATCCCACGGTGATCTGCACCTTCCAGTTGTTCGGCACCGAGATGGTGATCAACTCGCACCTGACGATCGTCAACGACCCGGACTACGCCACGCCGGTCGTCGCCAACAGCAACGCCATCCTGTTCCCGGCCATCGGCCTGACCAGCAGCGTGACGCTGCGCAACACGCCCGAGATCGGCGTCTTCTTCGACGCCGCCGCCACCGAGCAGTCCGCGATCTTCAACGGCGGCGTCGGCGAGCTCTACCAGGCCTGGATCTGCGTGCGCAACGCCGAGATGCTGGTCGGCGGCGCCGCCTTCAAGATGGACCTCGATCCCCGCATCACGCTGCTGAACGCCGTGCCGGCCGACGCCCTGATCTTCGGCACCCCGACCACGGGCGTCGAGATGGGCCTGTACACGAACCTGCCGGTGTTCGGTTCGGACCCCGGCATCCTGTACTCGCTGCTCTTCACGACCTTCAACAACCAGATGATCGACGCGACCATCGCGATCACCAACCACCCGAACTACGACGCGCCCAAGGTTGCGGACAGCAACGGCGTGCAGTGGAGCGCCGACGGCCTGACCTCCTTCCTGACCATCCCCGTCCCCACCGAGGAGATGAGCTGGGGCCAGGTCAAGTCCCTGTACTAGTTCCCGCATGAACGGCGGCGCGACGGCGCCGCGGCAGGAGGCCGGTCGGCGACGACCGGCCTCCGCGTTTCCGCACCCGTGCGGCAGGGTTGAGCGCGACCGCGGCCGGTGCTATGCTGCCGCCTCCGGCTCGACCGGTCCGCCCGGCGGCCGCATTCCGGACCGCATCCCTATCGACGAGGAGAAGCCGATGCGACGAGTGTTCCGAATCGCGGCCGCGGCCCTGGCGGTCCAGACCCTGGCGTGGCCGACGGGCTGCGCGCGCACCCAGGAACGACCCGCCGGCGGCGGCGGTGTGGAGGTCGCCAGGATGGACACGCCGATCGTCGCCGACATCTCGCAGCGGCTGGCCGCCTACGCTCCGACCCGCATCGGCACCGACCTTACCGGCCTGACGGCGTCCGAACGGGCCGTGCTGGACCGCCTGGTCGCCGCGTCGGAGATCATGCACGAGCTGTTCGTGGAGCAGGCCCTGCCCGACCGCACCGGCTTCGAGCAGGCGCTGGCGGCCGCGCGCGGCCCCGGGGCCGACGACGCGCGCGCCTACTTCCGCATCAACGCGGGCCCCTGGGACCGCCGCTTCCACTTCGAGCCCTTCGTCGGCGGCCGCGCGCATCCCGAGGGCGCCAACTTCTATCCGGCGGACCTGACCGAGGCGGAGCGGACGGCGATCGCCGCCGATCCGGCCCTGTCCAGCCTGACCACGATGGTGCGCCGCGACGCGGCGGGCGGGCTGGTCGCCGTGCCCTACTCCGAGTTCTTCCGCGCGGAGCTGACGCGCGCCGCGGACCTGCTGCGCGAGGCGGCGGGGCTGACGGACAACGCGTCGCTGGCCGCGTTCCTGCGCGCCCGGGCCGACGCCTTCCTGTCCGACGACTACTACGCATCGGACATGCTGTGGATGGACGTCGACAGCCGCGTCGAGATCACCATCGGCCCGTACGAGACCTACGAGGACGGCCTGTTCGGCTACAAGGCGGCGTTCGAGGCCTTCGTGACGGTGACCGACCCGACCGAATCGGCGCGGCTCGCCCGCTTCAAGGACGTGCTGCCCTGGCTCGAGTCGAGCCTGCCCCTGCCCGAGGCCGACAAGAACCCGAACCGCGGCAGCGACTCGCCCATCCGCGTCGTCGACGAGGTCTTCACCGCCGGCGACACGCGCACGGGCGTGCAGACCATCGCCTTCAACCTGCCGAACGACGAGCGCGTGCGCGAGGCCAAGGGCAGCAAGAAGGTCCTGCTGCGCAACATCATGGACGCCAAGTTCACGACCATCCTGACGCCCATCGCCGAGCGCCTGGTCGTCGCCGACCAGCTGGGTGATCTCGCGGCCGAGTCCTTCTTCCTGCACACGCTCTGGCACGAGATGAGCCACGGCCTCGGGCCCGGCCGCATCGTCGTGGACGGGCGGCCGACCGAGGTGCGGCTCGAGCTGAAGGACCTCTACTCGGCCATCGAGGAGGCCAAGGCCGACGCGATGGGTCCGTGGTGCATCTTCCGCCTGCAGGAGCGCGGCGAGTTCCCCGCTTCCATCTACCGCGAGCAGGCGGCGACCTACCTGGCCGGACTGTTCCGCTCGGTGCGTTTCGGGATCGGGGAGGCCCACGGCGTGGCCAACGCCCTGCAGTTCAATTATCTGCTGGAGCAGGGCGTGATCACGCCCGAAGACGGCAGGTTCCGGATCTCCTACGAGGCCTTTCCCGGCGCGATCGCGCAGCTGGTCCTGGAACTGCTGTCCGTCCAGGCGGCCGGCGACTACGCCGGCGCGAAGGCCCTGCTGGACCGTTACGGCGTCATGCCGCCCGTGCTGGCCGAGGCCCTAGCCCGGCTCGACGACGTACCAGTCGACCTCAGGCCCCTTTACGACGTCGGATCCCACTGAAACCCCGATTTGCGAACACCCCCGTCCGCTTCGTGCGGACGGGGGCATCTTCTTATATGACAATGAGATTCAAAGGCCTATGATAATTCTGTGACATTCCCCTTGCGACAACAATAAACACTCACTATGATCCTGCGCACTACTAGGATATCGGGGGGAACTCACCCAACAGGAGGTTGAACATGTCCAGGATCGTCAAGCAGGGGCTGCTGCCCGCCCTGTTGTTGTGCGGGTTGCTGATCCTCGCCGGTTGCGAAGGTGACCAGGGCCCCCAGGGCGCCCAGGGTCCCGAAGGTCCCGCCGGCCCTCCCGGGCCTCCCGGCGGCACCAGCGAGTTCACGTTCGCGGGCTACCAGGGCGAGGCCTGCCTGCACTGCCACGGCCGCACGGTCGCCGACGTGCGCACGACCGGCCACAACTTCGCCTACGCAGGCCTCGACGCCGCGTCGCAGGACCTGCCCTACTGCCTGCAGTGCCACACGACCGGCTGGGACACGCCCATCGCCTACGGCGTCACCGAGTTCGAACCCTCGGGCGACGACGTCCACGGCTACGACGACTACTACGGCGTCGAGACGACCGTGGCCGCCTCGCGGCGCGACGCGCTCGAGAACGTCCAGTGCGAGTCCTGCCACGGCGCGATGGGTCCGGACTTCAACGCCCACACCCCGAACGTGGTCTTCTCGACCATCGTCGACGGTGAGATCACGGCCTCCTGCATGCCCTGCCACGAGGGCCAGCTCGAGGAGTGGCAGACCTCCGGCCACGGCACGGTCGGCGGTCTGACGCACGAGGAGTTCGCCGACGAGTTCGGCGGCGCCTCCTGCCGCGGCTGCCACACCAGCGAGGGCTTCATCGCCGCCCACGATCCCGTCTACGCGTCGTACGACTTCGGCGGCGACTACAACTTCATCGGCTGCGTGACCTGCCACGACCCCCACGTGGGCGAGGCCGGCGGCGGCAACCAGGCGCAGCTGCGCGCGGTCGGCGCGGTGGAGGTCGTCTACGCGCCCGGGCTGACTCCCGGCGACCCCGAGGTACCCCGTATGGAGGGCTACGGCGCCGCCCAGACCTGCGCGCAGTGCCACCGCGCCCGGCGCGACGCGACCAACGTGTCCGGTCAGATCAACAACGGCTCATCCCGATTCGGGCCGCACGGCAGCCCGCAGATGGACATGTTCATCGGCGCCGGCAGCTACGAGATCCCGGGCTACGCCTACGAGCGCGACCACTTGCACAAGAACATCGACGACGCTTGCGTGAAGTGCCACATGGTGCGCGAGGTGCTGCTGCACGGCGAGCTGCAGGACCACTCGTTCCACACCTTCACGCCCGACGTCGGCAACTGCGTGCCCTGCCACACCGGGATCACGGACTTCGACGTGGAGGGCGGACAGACGGCGGTCCGGAACAAGCTGAACCAGCTGGCCGTCCTGTTCGGCTACGCCGACTGGGACGTCCTGATGGAGAACCTGAACGCCGACAACGCGGCCATGTCGTCCTGGCAGCGCGAGGCGCTGTACGCCGGCGTGTTCGTGGCCAACGACGGCAGCCACGGCGTGCACAACCCCGCGTACGCCATGGACCTCCTGGACAACGCCATCGCCTACTACCAGAGCCACATCACGCAATAGTCCGCGAGTCCCTCGAGTCGCAAGCAGGCGGCCGGCCCTTCGGGGCCGGCCGCTTGTCTGTTCGGCGGTGCCGGCGCCGGCTCAGGCGCCGACGATGTTCTTGAGCGAGCCGCGGCTCAGCGGGTGATAGCCGGGCGCCGCCGCGGCGAAGACCTCGCGGGCGAAGGCGGGGCCGTCGCCGCCGGCCGCCATGAGCGCGCCGTAGAGCGGCTTGAGGTACTTCATGCGGCCGACGCGGGTCAGCACCTCGCGCAGGCGCGGGCGCACCGGCTCGTACCCGCTGCGCGCGGCGATGGTCAGCCACTCCACGAGCACTTCGTGGTTGCCGCGGCCGGTCAGGGCGAAGGTGGCGTCCAGCCAGCGGCAGTCGTCGTGGGGCAGGGGACGCGGCAGGTCCTGCAGGAAGAGCTGCAGTTCGGTCGGGGTCCAGGCCGCGGACTCCGCTCCGGGCCGCTCGCCCGCGCTCCAGCCCGCGGCCAGGGCGCGCAACCGGTCCAGGGCGGGCGCCGCGGTGCGGTGCTCGTTGGCGGGCATGCCGGGGCCGTCGATCCAGCGGCGGCCGTCCACGGCGTCCAGTGCGCCGGGCAACTTCTCTGCGAGGAAGGCGATGAACTCGTCGGTGGTGATGCTGCGGAAGTGGAAGCTGTCGATGTACTCCCGCAGGAAGGCGTCGAAGCGGGCGCGGCCGACGGCCCGCTCCAGCAGGATGACGAACTGGGCGCCCTTCTCGTAGGGCACCAGCGAGTAGACCTCGTCCGGGTCGAGGCCCGCGAGGTCGGTGCGCAGCTTCGTGAGCGGGGAGCCCGGGCCGAACTGGTCGAGATGGACCTGCAGCGCGTTGCGGCGCAGCACCCCCTGCAGATCGGCGAACTCCCGGCCGTGCAGCTCCTCGAGGATGCGCCGCTCGGCGTAGACGGTGAACCCCTCGTTCAGCCAGAAGTCGTTCATCGTCGCGTTGGTGACCAGGTTGCCCGTCCAGCTGTGGGCCAGCTCGTGCACCACGACGTTGACCAGGCTGCGGTCGCCGGCCAGCAGCGTCGGGGTCAGGAAGGTCAGGCGCGGATTCTCCATGCCGCCGTAAGGGAAGGCGGGCGGCATCAGCAGCAGGTCGAAACGGTCCCACTCGTAGGGGCCGAAAAGGCGCTCGGCGGCGAGGATCATCGACTCGACTTCGGCGAACTCCCAGGCCGCGACCCCGATCATGTCCGGCTCGGCGTAGATGCGCGAGCGCGGGCCGAGGTCGCGGCGGTCGAGGTCGCCGACGGCCAGGGCCAGCAGGTAGGTGGGGATGGGCTGGGGCATCGTGAAGCGCCAGCGGGTGCGGCCCGGGCCGGCAGGCTCGTCGCCGCCGGGCGCCGCGGACATCACCGCGCGCAGGGGCGCGGGCACGTCCACGTCCGCCGTGTAGGTGACCCGGTGCCGCGGCGTGTCCTGGCAGGGTACGAGCGAGCGGGCGTGGATCGGCTGGCACTGGGTGAACAGGAAGGGATGGCGGCCACCGGTGGTTTGGACCGGATTGAGCCAGCCCAGGGCTGGGGCGCCGGGACCGGTGCGGTAGCGGATCGTCACGGATTCCGTTCCGGCCGGCAGTTCCAGCCGCAGGCGGTCGCCGAGCACGGGATCGCTCTCGGCGACGGACCAGGCGACGGGCTCGCCGCTGCCGGTGCGGATCCCGGCGATGTCCAGGCCGCGGGCGTCCAGATCCAGCGGTCCGGCCGCGGGAGCCGCGAACGTCAGGCGCGCCTCGCCCTCCAGCACGCGGGCCGCGAAATCCACCCTCCAGACCAGGTCCAGGTGGCGGGTGACGGCCTGCTGGTCGTCGCACCAGGAATGAGGATCGAAGCGGCTCATGTCGACCTCCGTGACGAAGGGGCGCCCGCGACGGCGCTCCGGCTCAGGGTTCGCGGACCAGTTCGAGCAGCTGTTCCAGCAGCTGCGGGGGGAACGGGGGCATCACCGTGCCCGCGGCGCACGCGGACTGGTAAGCGGTCAGGAAGGCCGCCGTGTCGCCCGACATCCCCAGCAGCGCTTCCTCGCCGCCCTGGGCCGCGATCACCTCGGCCATCGCGTAGCCCAGGGTCTCGTAGCCCCAGCGCGGGCGCAGCAGGTCGTCGACGACCTGCCCGTTGGCCTGCAGCTGTTCCTCGTGACCGGGATCCAGCATCCCCTCGAGCATGCGGAACGAGTAGTCCAGCAGCCCGGCGGCCCGCTCCTGCGTGGTGCGGGTGTCGGTGCGCGGAGCGCCGAGGTGTTCGTGGCGGCTGTCGAACTGCAGATCGGCGCCGCCGGCGATCCAGGCGATGATCGCGCCGTGGTGGATGAACTTCATGGTCTGCCGCAGGGCTTCACGGCCCGAGGCCGCGGCGGGCGGCTGTGGTCCGGGCGGCGCCGCCAGTTCGGCGTACAGGCGCGAGGCCGTCATGCGGGCCGCCTGCTCCCGGTCGGCGGCCAGGGCCAGGCCGGCGTCGAGGATCACGTGGTCGGGCGCCTGGAAGCCGATGCTGGTCGGCCCGACCATCGCGTGGACCGTGAGCGATCCCGGCAGGCGCGACTCGCCGATCCAGAGGCGGGCGAGTTCCCAGACCCGGCTGCGGTACGTATCGTCGGCCAGGACGGTGGCGAAATTCCTCGCCTCGTCGGCGCGCCGGCGCAGGTAGTCGCAGTTGGCGACGATGTCGGTCCGTCGCGGGACGGTGAAGTCGGCGGAATCCTCGCCGGCCTTCCGGAAGGCGTATTCCGTGCACTTTTTGAGGATGCCGGGCGAGAAGACCCGCGGGTCCTTGCTCGTCAGGGCATAGGCCGGCAGTGCGAACATCTCCTGGTACGATTTCAGGTCGACCGTATCGCCGCGTTCCAGGCGGCCGGCGATCGCGAGCCAGGCGTCCAGGGCGGCGACGTCGAGTTTGACCTGCGTGACCGTCGACGGCGGGACCGCCGCGCGGCGCTGGTCGCCGCCGCAGCCCGCAGCGGGGACGAGCGCAGCCAGGATCAGCAGGCCCGCGAGCGGGATGCGCCGGCGGTTGTGGCTGCGTCCCGCCTGGGTTATGTTTCGCATTCGTGCTCCTCGGGGTGTGCGGACGAGGCAGTATTGTAGCATGTTTCCCCGCGTTGCCAAGCCGGCCGTGCGCGGGAACGACCAGGAACGAGAACGGCCATGAGCGCGAGGAACCCGGACGTCCTGATCGTGCGCGAAATCTACCGCACCATCCTGGGCGAGTCGACCGAGACCGGCCGTCCCTGCGCGATCGTGCGGCTGACGGGGTGCCACCGTCGCTGCGTCTACTGCGACAGCGCCCACTCGTTCGCGGGCGGCGAGGGCCGGACCGTGCCGGAGATCCTGGCGGAGGTCGGCGCGCTGGGCTGCCGCACCGTGCTGGTGACGGGCGGGGAACCCCTGCTGCAGCCCGGGTGCCCGGCCCTGCTGGCCGCCCTGGTCGCGGACGGCCGCCGCACGGTCCTGGAAACCAGCGGCACCCACGGCGCCCTGCCGCTGTCGGCGGTGCCGGACGGCGTGCGCCGCGTCGTGGACGTCAAGACCCCCGGCAGCGGTCTGCAGGAGCGCGACGTGGCCTGGGATCAGTTCGGCTGCCTCGGATCCGGCGACGAGCTGAAGTTCGTCTGCTGCGACCGTGCGGATTACGAGTGGTCGCGCGGCCTCGTCCGCGACGGCGGTCGTTGGCCGGCTGCGACGCCGGTCGTCTTCTCCGCCGCCGAGGGCCTGCTCGCGCCGGCGACGCTCGCCGACTGGCTCATCGAGGACGGCCTCGACGTGCGCTTCCAGTTGCAGCTCCACAAGACGCTGTGGCCGGACCGGGAGCGCGGCACATGAAGCGCAGGGAAGGGGAGGCCGCCGGGCCGGGACGGCGGGAAACGGCGGTGGTCCTGCTCAGCGGCGGCCTCGACAGCTGCGTCTGCCTCGCGGGCATCCTGCCGCATTACGACGCGGCCGTGCTCCACCTCGACTACGGCCAGCGCACGCAGGCCCGCGAGCGCGCCGCCTTCGACGCGATCGCCGACCACTACGGGCTGGCGCGCCGGCTGGTCGTCGACGTGTCCCATCTGCGCGCGATCGGGGGGACGAGCCTGATCGACGCCGCGCTGCCGGTCGAGTCGGGGCTCCCGGTGTCCGGCGGCGGCGTGCCTTCGACCTACGTGCCGTTCCGCAACGGCAACCTGCTGGCCGTCGCCGCGTCGTGGGCGGAGGTGATCGGGGCGCGGGCGCTGGTCATCGGCGCCGTGCAGGAGGACGGCAGCGGCTACCCCGACTGCACCGAGGCCTTCTACCGCGCCTTCGCGGCGGCCATCGACGCCGGGACGCGCCCGCAGACCCGCCTGGAGATCCTCACGCCCCTGATCCACCTCGACAAGGCGGCGATCGTCCGGCGCGGCCTGGAACTCGGCGCGCCGCTGCACCTGACCTGGTCGTGCTACGTGTCCCAGGAGCGGGCCTGCGGGCGTTGCGAGAGCTGCCAGCTGCGGCTGCGGGGATTCGCCCGTGCGGGCGCGACCGATCCGATCCCCTACGAGTGATGCTCCGCCATCGCCGCGAGCAGCAGGTCGACGCTGCGCGCCGCGGCGCCCCGCTGCGCCTCCACCACGCCGCGCGCGGCCTCGCCGGCGCGACGGCGGGCGCCGGGGTCGTCGAGCTGCCGGCGCAGCCAGGCCGCGGCGCCGGCGGGGTCGCGCAGGATCGTGCCGGCGCCCAGCTGCGTCAGGGCCACGGCCTCTTCCGCGTTGGCGATTCGCGGCCCGAAGCCCACCGGCACGGCTGCGGCCGCCGGTTCGAGCGTGCTGTGCACGCCGGTGGTGAAGCTGCCGCCGACGTAGGCCGCCGTGGCGGCGCGGTAGATCCCCGCCAGCACGCCCACGCGATCGACCACCAGCAGACGGATCCCGGCCGGCGTCACCGGTGCGTCGTCCCAGCCGGACAACGCGGCCGCCGGCACGCCGCGCCGCGCCGCCGCCGCCAGCAGGCCCGCGACGCGGGCGGGCGTGGGCTCGTGGGGAACCAGCACGACGCGCAGGCCCGGCCGCTCGCGCAGCAGTTCCGGCAGCGCGGGCCACCACAACGCCTCGTCCGGCGGCCAGGTGCTGCCCAGGACCAGACGCTCGTCTCCCCAGGACGCCAGCCTGGCCGGCAGGGGATCGGCCGCCGCCGCGTCGTAGCGCAGCAGCACCTGCTCGGCGCGCGTGTCGCCGCAGACGACCACCGGCGCGCTCACGCCCAGTTCCGTGACGAAGCGGTCCCGGTCCGCCTCCGAACCGACGCCGAGGCGCGCGAAGCGGTCGAAGAGGTCGCGGTAGAACGGTCGCAGCAGCGGGTGGCGCCGCAGCGAGCCGGGCGGCAGCGCGCCCGATAAAAGCAGGACCGGCACGCCGGCGTTGCCGGCCGCGACGACGAGGTTCGGCCAGCAGTCGTACTTGACGAACACCAGCGCCCGCGGCCGCCAGGCGGCCACAAGTTCCCGCATGTCCGACGGCCGATCCAGGGGCAGGTAGTCGTGGACGTCGGCCTCGGGGTGCGACGTGGCGTACTCGCGGCCCGAAGGCGAGAAGTGGGTCACGACCAGGGGACCCACGCCCAGCTCGCGCAGCCGGCGCAGGATGGGGCGGGCCTGTTCATACTCGCCCACCGAGGTGGCGTGCAGCCAGACGCCGCCGCTGACCAGGGGCGCCGCCTCCCGCAGGCGAGGCAGCAGACCCCGGCGTCCGGCCAGGCCGCGGCCCAGCTTCGGAGACAACGCCGCGGCCGCGGGCAGCAGCGGCAGTGCGAGTGTCACCGCCGCACGGTAGGCGGACCAGGCCGCCGCTGCGCGGCTCACGATGCGGCTCCGCGCCCGAGCAGCGCGCGCACCGCGGTGAAGACCGTCGCGGGGGAGATCTCCTGCAGACAGGCCAGATCCCCGCGGTGGCAGGGGCGCGACCCGGTGCGCGAACAGGGGCGGCAGTCGAGGTCCCGCTCCAGCAGGATGCTCGAGCGCAGCAGCGGCGCGTAACCGAAGGCGCGCACCGTCGGGCCGAACAGGGCGACCACGGGCGTGCCCACGGCTTCGGACAGGTGCAGCAGGCCGCTGTCGTTCACGACGGCGAGGCGGCAGCCGGCCAGTTCCGCGGCGATCTCGGGCAGGGGCCGGTCCCGCAGCACGCGCGCGTCGGGGTGGCGCGCGACGGCCGCCGCCAGCGGTCCGCCATCGAACCACACCGCCTCGTCGGGCCCCAGCAGGACCGACAGGGAGTGCGGCGTCTCGACGGCCAACCGGTCCACCAGCGCGGCGGCGTGGTCTTCGGGCCAGCGCTTCGTGGCCCATCGCGCGCCGGGAGCCAGGGCCAGGCGCGGCGTCGCGCCGGGCGTGAACACGCCCTGCAGCGGGGGGCGCGCGGCGGCGCGCACGACGTCCGCCGGCAGCCCGAGGGCCGGCGACAGCGCGCAGAAACGGTCCAGCAACGATCGGGGCGCGGCTTCGGCCGGCTCCGGCCACGACGTGCGGCGCGAACCGATCAGCGCCAGCCGTTGCAGGGTGTCCTTGCGCAGCCTGGCGTCGGGCGCGCGTCCCAGCAGCATCGTGAGTGCGCGGCTGCGCAGAACGGCGTGGGCATCCAGGCAGACGTCCGCGCGGCGGCCGCGCAGGCGGAGCGCGAGGCGGGCCAGGTCGCCCCAGCCGCCGCCCTCGAGCGCGACCACTTCGTCGACGCCGGCGAAGCGCGCGGCCAGGGGCGCGAAGCGTGCTTTGGTCACCAGCGTCGCGCGCGGGCCGCCGGCGTCGGCGACACCGGCGAGGAACCAGCCGCACAGGCAAAGGTCGCCCAGGGCGCCGAAGCGGATGACGAGGCTGCGCTCCACGGGTTCCTTTCGCGGCGGATCGGGCCGGCGGGAAGACCGGCGCCGGAGCCGGGAATGCAGAGCCTAGTGACGCGCTTGCAGGGTGTCAAGCGAGCGGCTATGCTCCGACGATCGCCGACCGCCGGGAGGTTCCTTGCTCGATACCGCCGTACTGGCCGCGTTGCTGCTGCTCTCGGCCCTCTTCTCGGGCACCGAGACCGCCCTGTTCTCGCTGCAGGACGGCGACCTGGCGCGCCTGCGCCGCCGGGCGTCGCCCGCGGACCGGCACGTCCTGCGCCTGCTGAGCGACCCGTCGCGCCTGCTCGCGGCGCTGCTGATCGGCAACCTGCTGGTCAACATCGGCGTGAGCGTGCTGGGCACGTCGCTGTTGCTGGAGCGCTTCGGCCAGCGCGGCCTGGCGATCGCCGTGCCCGTGCTGACGGTGACCGTGCTGCTGGTCGGTGAGATCACTCCCAAGCTGATCGCCCTGCGCCTGAACGTGCCCCTGGCGCGCCTGCTGCAGGCGCCGCTGCGCGTCTGGCTGAGCGTGATCCGGCCCGTGCTCGACCTCAACGGCCTGATCACGCGGCGCGCGCTGGCGCGCCTGCCCTTCGAGCGCACCGGGAGCCGCCCGCTGACGGTGCCGGAACTGATCACGGCCGTGGCCATGGCCGTGCACGACGCGTCGCTGACCGAGACCGAGGGGCGCTTCGTCTCCCGCCTGCTGACGCTCGACGGCCTGGAGGTGCGCGAGATCATGCGGCCGCGTCCGGACGTCGTGTCGCTGGAGATCGGACAGGCTCGGCCGGAAGTCCTGGAGATCGCCCGGGACGCGGGTCTGAACCGCTACCCGGTCGTCGAGCCCGGCCGCAACCTGCCCGTGGGCGTGCTGCACCTGAAGGATCTGCTGGGCCGCCCCGACGACGCGATCCTGGACGCTGCGCTGCTGCATGAGCCGTCCTTCGTGCCCGAATCGAAGTCCGTCTCGGTGCTCATGCACGAGCTGCGCGTGGCCGGCCGCCACATGGCCTTCGTGCTCGACGAGCACGGCGACTTCGTCGGCCTGGTCACCCTGGAGGACTGCCTCGAGGCCCTGACCGGTCCCTGGCACGACGAGTCGGACACCGGCGATCCCGAGATCCTGGCCGTTGGCGACCGCAACTGGATCGTCGCCGGGGTCACGGACCTGCGCCAGGTCCGCGAGACCTGCGGCGTCCCGCTCGAACCTTCGCACGATTACGTCACGCTGGCCGGCTTCGTCATGGCCAGGCTGGGACGCATCCCGGCCCGCGGCGACCGCGTCGTGTGGGACCGCTACCGCTGCACGGTCCTGGAGATGGACGGCCTGCGCGTCACGAAGCTGCGACTGCAGCGGTTGCCGCGCGCGGCGCGGGAGGAGACCCCATGAGCAGCAGCGGCCTGTCACCGGCGGCGACCGCAGCCGTGCTGGCGGTCTGCATGACTGCCTCGGCGTTCTTCTCGGGTGTCGAGACGGGATTGATGAGCATCAGCCGCATCCGGCTGCGCACGCTGCTGCGCCGCGAGCCGCACCCGCGCGCGGCCGAGCTGCGCCGCCTGCTGGCCCGCATCGAGGATCCGGTGCTGACCTGCCTGATCGGCAACAACCTGGTGAACGTCAGCTTCAGCGCCGTGCTGACCGCCGCGCTGGCGGCGCGTTACGGCGACCGCGGCGAGTTCGCGGCGGCCGCCATCGCCACGGTGACGATGGTGATCTTCTGTGAGATCATCCCGAAAACGGTTTACCGGGAGTATCCCGAGCGGTTGAGCCTCGCGTCGGTCCGCCCCCTGCGGGCGGTGATGCTGCTGCTGGCGCCCGCGCGCTGGGTGCTGCTGGCCTACTCCTCGCTGCTCGACCGCCTGCTGCCCGGCCGGGGCCGGCGGGCCGAGGGCGCGGTCGTCGGGCGCGAGGCGATGCACCATCTGATGTCGGCCCACCCGGCGGCCGCGCAGGACGGCCGCTTCACCGAACTGCTGGCCCGCTGCCTGGCCCTGTCGGACACGAATCTCGACACGGTGATGACGCCGTGGGAGAAGGTCGACAGTCTGCCGCGCGCGGCCGACCCCGCGACCTGCCGCCGCCTGGCGGCCGCGTCCGGCTACAGCCGGCTGCCGGTGCTGGGCGACGACCCGCGCGAGGTGCAGGGCTGGGTGCTGGTGCGCGACCTGCTGCTGTCCGCGACGATGCGGCAGGACTGGCGGCGGATCCCGGACACGCTGCTGCGCACCTGCCCCCGCGTCGATCGCGACATGTCGCCCTGGGGCCTGTTCGAGGAGATGCGCTGGCAACGCCAGCAGATGGCCGTGGTGGCCGACGCCGACGGGAACCCGCTGGGCCTGGTCACGTTGGAGGATCTGCTGGAAGTCCTGATCGGCAGCATCGCGGACGAATTCGACGACGATGCGGAGTCGGCCGCCGTCTGACGGCAGGCGAACGCGCGAAGGAGGCGGAACGTGAACGAGACGACGACACCGGAGTTCGACAAGCACGACCAGTCCCTGATGATGCTCGTGCTCAACCTGCAGACCGGAGTCCTGGTGCAGCTCGGCAAGCTCGCCGATCCCCAGTCCGGGCAGTTGCGGCGCGACCTCGACGGGGCGCGCCTGTCGATCGATCTGCTGGATATGCTGAAGGTCAAGACGAAGGGCAACGCCCACCCCGAGGTGGCCGGCCTGCTGTCGCGCGCCGCGCTGGACCTGAAGCTCAACTACATGGACGAGCTGAAGAAGGACCGCCAGCCGGACGCGCCGGCCGCGGCGGAGCCCGCCGCCGACGAGTCGGCTCCGGATGCTCCGGCTGCGGACGATCCGGCTGCGGACACGGATGGGGCACAGGCGTGAAACTCCCCCCGACCGTGCGGCTGCTCGCGGCCGGTCTGGTCCTGGCCGCTCTGCTGGACCCGCGCGCCGGCGCCGCCGAGCAGCTGCGCCGCAATCAGGAACGCTCCGTGCGGGTCGGCAGGCTCGTCGAAGGGATCCTGCCCCCCGACGGCGTGCTGCTGATCGGTCTCGGGCACGAGCGCTGGTCGGTGCAGGTGGGGCCCGCCGAGGCGCGCTACTACGTCGACCACGCCGGCTGGAGCGCCGACGTCGAGTACGGCTGGCGGCCGTGGCTGCGCGCGTGGGCCTCGGCTCCCTGGCGCTCCTGGTCCGGCGGCCGCGGCGACCTGCCGGCCGCCGCCTCGGGACTCGCCGACGGCGAGGCCGGACTGGTGTTCGGTCTGCCGCGGCTCTGGCGCGACGGCGGTTTCGCGCTCGACGTGCGCACGACCCTGCCGCTGGGCTCACGCGCGAGCGGCCTGGGCGACGGCGCGGCTGCGCCCTACGCGGGTCTGGCCTGGACGCAGCGGTTCTGGCGGGACGCCCAGGTCCCCGAACTGCGCCTGCACGCAGGAGCGGGCCGGCGCTGGACTCCCCGCGACCAGGGCCGCGGCGCGGCTGCCGCCGGCCGCTACGAACCCTGGCCGCTGACCTACCCCGCGGCCGCCGGCGGCGCCGGCAACGATCCCTGGCTCTGGAACGCGGGCGTCGACGTCCGCAAATCGCTGGTCCTGCTGCACGTGACCTACGCGGCGGAGTCGTACCCCGCCTCGGCCGCGATCGCGCCGCGCGAAGCGTTCCAGTCGCTGAACGCCGGCGTGCGCTGGGGCGCGGAGGACGGCTGGGCGCTGGACGTCGCCTACGAGGTGCCCCTGTCCCGCGAGGATCAGGCCACGCCGTTCACGGCCGCGGTGCCCGACTGGACGATGCGGGTGGGGATCAGCCGCGGCTTTGCCGTGGGCGGCTCGGACCGCGACCGCGACGGCATCCCCGACCGCCTGGACCTCTGTCCGGATGCGCCCGAGGACTACGACGGCTTCCGCGACGACGACGGCTGCCCGGATCCGGACAACGACGAGGACGGCGTGCCGGACGTGGCGGACGGAGCGCCCGACGTCCCCGAGGACCTCGACGGCTGGCGGGACCAGGACGGCGTGCCCGACCCGGACAACGACGGGGACGGGATCCTCGATCGCGACGACGACTGCCCCGACGAGGCCG
Organism: Candidatus Latescibacterota bacterium; assembly: GCA_030658975.1. GTDB lineage: Bacteria > Krumholzibacteriota > Krumholzibacteriia > LZORAL124-64-63 > LZORAL124-64-63 > PNOJ01. Next base: position 26,093 of record JAUSBL010000021.1, on the reverse strand, counting down.
AGACCTTCAACGGCTACCGCGACGACGACGGCTGCCCGGACACGATGCCGGACCGCGACGGCGACGGGATCGCCGACGAGGACGACCGCTGTCCCGACGAGGCGGAGGATATGGACGGGTTCGAGGACGGGGACGGCTGCCCCGATCCGGACAACGACCTCGACGGGATTCCCGACGCGCTCGACGACTGCCCCGACCAGGCCGAGGACTACGACGGCGACCGCGACGACGACGGCTGCCCGGACGATCCCGCCGCGGCGCCCGCGACCGGCGGCGCGGGCTAGCTCTCGCCGCGTTCGGCGGCCTTGGCGGCCTGCCAGGCGGCCTCGAGGTCGTCGAGGGAAGCAGCGGACAAGCGTTCGCGATCGCCGCCGAACGCGGCCTCGACGGCCCGGAACCGGGACCGGAAGCGCGCGTTGGCCTTGCGCAGCGCGACGTCCGGAGCCACGTCGAGCTTGCGGGCGAGGTTGGCCACGGAGAACAGCAGGTCGCCGACCTCGTGCTCCACAGACGGCGTGTCGCCGGCGGCGACGGCGGCGTCGAGTTCGGCCATCTCCTCGCGGATCTTCGCCCGCACGCCCTCGAGATCCGGCCAGTCGAATCCGACCTGGGCGGCGTCCTTTTGGTAGCGGTGGGCCTGGTGCAGCGGCGCGGCCGCGGCCGGCAGGTCCTTCAGGAGCGACTCGCGGTCCGGGTCCAGGCCTTTGGCGCGCTTCTCCTGCGCCTTGACCTCGTTCCAGCGCTGCTGGCTCTCGCCGGCGTCGCCGGCCTCGGCGCCGCCGAAGACGTGGGGGTGGCGCCGCACGAGCTTGGCGTCGGCCAGGGAAGCGACATCGTCGAATCCGGTGCCGGTCGTCTCGCCGAGGATCTCCGCGACGAAACAGACCATGAACAGCAGGTCGCCGAGCTCTTCGCGGACGTGGTCGGGGTCCTCGCCGAGGGCGGCCTCGAGCAGTTCGGCCGACTCGTCGTGCAGGTGGTGCGCGGCGGTGGCCAGGGTCTGTTTGCGGTCCCAGGGGCAGCCGTCCGGAGCGCGCAACACGTGGATCGTGGACAGCAGCCGCTCGGTGTTCGGCAGGGGCATGGCGTATCCTCGGCGCGGGTGGGCAGGACGGGCCGTGGCGGCGGCCCCGGGACGCCGCCCAGTGTAAATCCCTTGTGCGGAATGCGAAAGAACGGATACCTTGGAAGGTCCCGCAGGCGGTGCGTCCGCGGCGGGGCCCAGGAGGCACGTTGATCGAGACCATCCGCATCCGCGGCGCCCGCCAGCACAACCTCAAGGGCTGCGATGTCGACATCCCGCGCGGCCGCCTCACGGCCGTCTCCGGCGTGTCCGGGTCGGGCAAGTCGTCGCTCGTCTTCGACACGCTCTACGCCGAAGGCCAGCGCACCTACGTCGAGTCCCTGTCGACCTACGCGCGCCAGTTCCTGGAGCGCATGCCCAAGCCCGACGTCGACTGGATCGACGGCATCAGCCCGGCGATCGCCATCGAGCAGCGCAACGCGGCCCGCAGCGGGCGCAGCACCGTGGGCACGGTCACCGAGATCAACGACTACCTGCGCGTGCTCTTCGCGCGCATCGGGCGGATCGTCTGTCCGGACTGCCGCGAGGCGGTCGTGCCCGAGACCCCGGCCACGGTCTGGCGCGAGACGTGCAAGCAGTGGCCGGCGGACGCGACGGTGATGGTGGCCTATCCCCAGGAGATCAGCAGCGACAGCTCGCGCAGCGGCTGGGCCGAGCCGCTGCTGGCGCAGGGCTACCGGCGCGCCGTGGTCGGCGGGACCCTGGTGCGGCTGGACGAGGCCGCCGAGGCCGGCGCGCCGCGGCCGCGGGCGGGCGACGTCGTCGACGTCGTGGTCGACGCGGTGACGCTGGCGGCGGGGCAGAAGTCGCGCTTCGCCGAGGCCGTCGAGCTGGCCCTGCGGCAGGGAGGCGGCTGGGTCGCCGTGCGCTGCGGCGACGAGCGCCGCGCCTTCTCGTCGCGCCTGGTCTGCAACGGCTGCCGCCGCGAGTTCCCGGCGCCCACGCCGCACCTGTTCTCCTTCAACTCGCCACAGGGAGCCTGCCCCGCCTGCAACGGCTTCGGCAACCGGCTCGAGTTCGACGAGGAGAAGATCGTCCCGGACGACACGCTGTCGCTGCTCGACGGGGCGGTGCGGCCCTGGCGCACGCCGGCCTTCGCCCGCGCCCACGCCGCGCTGATCCGCTTCGCCCGCCGCCGCGGCATCCCGGCCGACGCGCCCTGGCGCAAGCTGCCCCGCGCCCAGCAGCGCGAGGTGCTCGAGGCGCAGGAGACCGGCTACACGGGGATCCTGCCGTTCCTGGAGGAGATGCGCCGCGAGATGAAGAAGGGGCACCACCGCTTCTTCACGCGCCGCTTCATGGGCGACTCCCTGTGCCGGACCTGCGCCGGCTCGCGGCTGCGCAGCGAGGCGCTCGCCGTGCGCGTCGGGACGCTCGACGTCGGCATGCTGGGCCGGCTGTCGCTGGGGGAGGCCCTGCAGCGCATGGAAGGCCTGCGGCTCTCCCGCGCCGACGTCGCCGCCGCGGGCGACGTCCTGGACGAGGTCCGCAACCGGCTGCGCTTCCTGAACCGGGTCGGTCTCGACTACCTGACCCTGGACCGTCTCACGCGCACGCTGTCCGGCGGCGAGGCCCAGCGCATCCACCTGGCCAACGCGCTGGGCTCGCGTCTGACCGACACGCTCTACGTCCTGGACGAACCCACCGCCGGGCTGCACGCCGCCGACGTCGAGCGCCTGGTCGGCACGCTGCGCGACCTGGTCGAGGGCGGCAACACGGTCGTCGTCGTGGAACACGACCTCGCGGTGCTGCGCGCGGCGGAGCACTTCATCGAGCTGGGTCCGGGTGCGGGCAGCCACGGCGGCGAGGTCGTCTTCCAGGGTCCGCTCGCCGACCTGCTGGCCACGGGCACGACGCTGACCGCCGAGTACCTGCGCGGCGAGCGGACGCTGCCGAAGCTGGCGACCAAGCGCGAGGAGATGCGGCGCCAGCTGACCGTGCGCGGCGCGCGCCGGCACAACCTGCGCAACCTCGACGTCGCGATCCCGCTGCAGCGCCTGGTCTGCCTGACCGGCGTTTCTGGCTCGGGCAAGAGCACGCTCATGGGCGCCTGCCTCCACGACGGGCTGACCGGCAAGGAGGCCGGCGGCAAGGAGCGCGCGCGCCCCTTCACCGGCTTCCAGGGCGCGCACTGGATCGACCAGGTCGTGCTCGTGGACCAGTCGCCGATCGGCAAGTCCAGCCGCTCCAACCCGGCCACGTTCCTGGGCGTGCTCGCGCCCATCCGCGACCTGTTCGCCGCGACTCCCGACGCCCGCGCGCGCGGCTTCCCGCCCGGGCGCTTCAGCTTCAACACCGCCGGCGGGCGTTGCCCCGAGTGTCAGGGCCTCGGCGAGCACCGCGTCGAGATGCACTTCATGGCCGACATCAGCGTGCCCTGCGAGGTGTGCGGCGGCAGCCGCTTCAACCCCGCCACGCTCGAGGTGCGCTGCCAGGGCCGGACCATCGCCGAGGTGCTGGCGATGACCGTCGAGGAGGCGCTGGCCTTCTTCCGCGGCGAGAACGCCCTGCGCGACAAGCTCTGGATCCTCAAGAAGGTCGGCCTGGGCTACCTCACCCTCGGACAGTCCGCCACGACGCTCTCGGGGGGCGAGAGCCAGCGCCTGAAGATCGCGCGCGAGCTGTCGGCGCCCTCGGGCAAGCACAACCTCTACCTGCTGGACGAGCCGACCACGGGCCTGCACATCCACGACGTGGCGGACCTGCTGCGCGTCCTGCACGAACTGGTCGCCCAGGGGCAGTCCGTCGTGGTCATCGAGCACAACCTGGACCTGATCGAACAGGCGGACTGGATCATCGACCTGGGACCCGGCGGCGGGGACGCGGGCGGCTCGGTGGTCGTCGCGGGCACGCCGGCCGAGGTCGCGGCCTGCAGGGAATCGGTCACGGGGCGCTACCTGGCCGCCCGCGGCGCGGGCCGCGGCCGCCGCCGCCCCGGCACGGCGACGAAGGAGGAGCGATGAAGGTGCTGGTCACCGGCGGCGCCGGCTACATCGGCAGCGTCACGGCCCGGGCCCTGCTCGCGCGGGGCCACGACGTCGAGGTCCTCGACGACTTCAGCACGGGGCACCGCGAGGCGCTGCCGCCCGGGATCCGGCTGCACGAGGGCTCGCTCCTGGACGCCGGGTTCGTGGATCGTGCGCTGGCCGCGCCCTGCGACGCGGTGCTGCACTTCGCGGCCTTCAGCCTGGTCGCGGAGTCCGTGGCCCGGCCGCTGCCCTACTACCGCAACAACGTCGGCGGCAGCGTCAACCTGCTCGACGCCGCCGCGCGCGCGGGCATCCGGCGCTTCGTCTTCTCCTCGACGGCGGCCGTCTACGGCGAGCCGGACGAGATGCCGATCACCGAGCACGCGCCGACCCGGCCGGTCAACCCGTACGGCCACACCAAGCTGGCGATCGAGTGGGCGCTGGCGGATACGGCGGCGGCGGCGGGCTTCCCGGCCGTGGCGCTGCGCTACTTCAACGCGTGCGGGGCCACGGCGGATCTGGGGGAGGACCACGACCCCGAGACCCACCTGATCCCGCGCCTGCTGCGCTCGGTGCTGGATCCCGGCCTCGGTTTCGCCGTCTACGGCGACGACTACCCGACGCCCGACGGCACCTGCATCCGCGACTATATCCACGTCACCGACCTGGCCGAGGCCCACGCCCTGGCCCTGGAGGCCGATGTCCGTCCCGGCCTGAGCGTCTACAACCTCGGCAGCGAGACGGGCGCCTCGGTGCGGGAGATCCTGAAGGCCGCCGAGGCGGTGACCGGGTGCGCGTTCGACCCGCGCATCGAGCCCCGGCGGCCCGGCGACCCGGCACGGCTGGTGGCGGGCAACGCGCGCGCGCGTCGTGAGCTGGGCTGGCGGCCCCGCTCCAGCGACCTGCCGACGATCCTGGCCGACGCCTGGAACTGGCACCGGGCCCATCCCCGCGGCTACCAGGGCTGAGGCCCGGTGAATGCAGGATGGCTCCGCGCCGGGGACGGGTGTATCATAGCGATCGTAATAATGCCGGTGGACGGCTTGACAGGGGTCGCACGGGAGTGTTTACTTCCCGGACCGTCGCCGCAGGGCGGCGGTCCCGCGTTTCGTGTGCCTGGGTAGCTCAGTTGGTAGAGCACATGACTGAAAATCATGGTGTCGGTGGTTCAACTCCGCCCCCAGGCACCACTTCTCGTCCGACGTTCGAGCCGATGTAGCTCAGCTGGTAGAGCAGCTCACTCGTAATGAGCAGGTCTGGGGTTCGAGTCCCCACATCGGCTCCACCGCCCTGCGCAGCCCGTCCTGCCGCCGTGAACGGCCGGCTCTGCCGGCCATGTGCCCAAGACCGCAGAGGGAGTCCGCATTGGCCCTGCGCATCAGCGTGTCGGGGATCCGGGGTGTCATCGGCGACGGGCTCGACGCCGTCGTCGCGGCCCGCTGGGCCGCCGCCTTCGGCGCCTGGCTGCCGCCGGGCCCGGTCGTGATCGGCCGCGACACGCGCCCCTCCGGTCCCGTCCTGCTGGACGCCATCTCGTCCGCCCTGCGCTCGACCGGCCACGACGTCGTGGACATCGGCCTGGCCTCGACGCCGACCACGGAGATGGAAGTCCAGGCGAGCGACGCCGTCGGCGGCGTGATCATCACCGCGAGCCACAACCCGCAGCAGTGGAACGCGCTCAAACTGCTCGACGGGCAAGGCCTGTTCCTGGGCGCCGAAGCCAATGCAGCCCTGCAGGCCCTGCTGGACACCGGCCGGGGCCATGTCGCCTGGGACCGCCTCGGCGGGATCGCGCGCCGCGACGGCGCCGACGCCCGGCACATCGCCGCCCTGCTGGCCCTGCCCTGGCTGGATGTGCGGGCGATCGCCGCGCGCGGCTTCACGGCCGTCGTCGACGCCGTCGAGGGCGCCGGCGGCCGTCTGGTGCCGGAACTGCTCGCGGCGCTGGGCGTCCGCTGCGTACCGCTGCACTGCGGCATGTCGGGCCTGTTCCCGCACCCGGCCGAGCCCACGCCCGCGAACCTGGCCGACCTGAGCGCGGCCGTCCGCCGCGCGGGCGCCGACCTCGGCTTCGCCGTCGATCCGGACGTGGACCGGCTGGTGCTGGCCGACGCGTCGGGCCGCGTGCTGAACGAGGAACTCACGCTCGCCGTCGCGACCGATTTCCTGCTCGGGCGCGAGCCCGGGCCGGTCGCCATCAACCTCTCGACCACCTCGCTCGTCGAGGTGGTGGCCGCCCGCCACGGCGTCGGCGTGACCCGCACGCCCGTCGGCGAGGCCAACGTGGTGGACGCCATGCTGCGCGAGGGCGCGGTCGTGGGCGGGGAGGGCAACGGCGGGGTCATCTACCCGGCGCTGCACCCGGGCCGGGACGCCCTGGTCGGGATCGCCATGGTCCTGCAGCACCTGGCCGACACGGGGCTCTCGCTGGCCGAACTCGTCGGCCGGTTCCCCCCGGTGGCCATGATCAAGGACAAGTTCGATCAAGAAGGCCCGTTCAGGGCCGATGACATCAAAGCGGGACTTGGAGTTGCGCTGGGCGAGGGCGCGGTCGACGACCGTGACGGCCTGCGCTGGTCCGGCCCCGCCGGCTGGGTGCACATGCGTCCGTCGAACACCGAACCCATCGTCCGCGTGATCGCGGAAGCCGCCGACGAGGCGCAGGCACGGGACCTCGGGGCCCGCGCCCGCGACCTGTGCGAGCGCATCTGAAGGCGAAGGAGCAGCCATGTGCGGGATTGTCGGCATCACGGGAGACAAGCAGGTCGCGCCCATCCTGATCGAGGGCCTCAAGCGGCTCGAGTACCGCGGCTACGACAGCGCGGGCATCGCGGTGATCAACCAGGGCCTGAAAGTCGTGAAGCAGGAGGGCAAGATCAAGGCCCTCGAGGCCGAAGCGGCCCACCACGACCTCAGCGGCACGTGCGGCATCGCCCACACGCGCTGGGCGACGCACGGCGCGCCCAACCGCATCAACGCCCACCCGCACCAGGACGACGACGGCAGCCTGGCGCTGGTGCACAACGGCATCATCGAGAACTACACGGTGCTCAAGACCCAGCTGCTGAAGCAGGGCCACACCTTCAAGTCGGAGACCGACACCGAGGTCCTGGCCCACCTGATCTCCCACCACTACCACGGCAATCTCGAGGAAGCGGTCCAGAAGGCCCTGTCGCTCGCCGAGGGGACCTACGGCATCGCGGTGATGCACGCCGACGAACCGGGCAAGATCGTCGGCGCGCGCAAGGGCTCGCCCCTGGTCGTGGGCGTGGGGCAGGGGACCAACTACCTGGCCAGCGACGTGGCGGCGATCCTGGGCGAGACGCGCCAGGTCATCTACCTCGACGACGGCGAGCTCGCGGTGCTGACCCCGCACGACGTCCGTGTCCTGGGCATCCGCAACGAACTGCTGACCAAGGAGATCCAGGAGATCACCTGGGACCTCGACCGGATCCAGAAGGGCGGCTACCCGCACTTCATGCTCAAGGAGATCCACGAGCAGCCGGAGACCATCGTCGACGCCTTCCGCGGGCGCATCCTGCCCGAGACCGGCGACGTGAAGCTGTCCGGCCTGCGCCTCACGGACTGGGAGCTGCGCAACGTGCGGCGCATCATCATCCTGGCCTGCGGCACCAGCTTCCACGCCGGCCTGCTCGGCGAGTACCTCATCGAGGAATACGCCGGCATCCCGGTGGAGGTGGAGTACGCCTCGGAGTTCCGCTACCGCTCGCCGGTGATCGAGCCCGGCACCCTCTGCCTGACGATCAGCCAGAGCGGCGAGACCATCGACACGCTCGAGGCCATGCGCGAGGCCAAGCGGCGCGGCGCCAAGGTGCTGGGCATCACCAACGTCGTGGGCTCGACGATCGCGCGGGAGACCGACGGCGGCATCTACATCCACGCCGGCCCCGAGATCGGCGTCGCCTCGACCAAGGCGTTCACGAGCCAGGTGACGATCCTGGTGCTGCTGACGATCATGCTCGGTCGCCGCCATTCGATCTCCAGCGAGCGGGGGATGCGCCTGCTGCAGGAACTGCAGCGCGTGCCGGAGAAGATCCGGCAGATCCTGGCCCGCGACGAGGAGATCTGCGAGATCGCCGCCGTCTACAAGAACCACAGCAACTTCCTCTACCTCGGCCGCGGCTACAACTACCCGATCGCCCTCGAGGGCGCCCTGAAGCTGAAGGAGATCAGCTACATCCACGCCGAGGGTTACCCCGCCGCCGAGATGAAGCACGGCCCCATCGCGCTGATCGATCCCGACATGCCCGTGGTCGTGATCTGCACGCGCGACGGCAGCTACCAGAAGATCAAGGGCAACGTGCAGGAAGTGAAGGCCCGCTCGGGCAAGGTGATCAGCATCGTGACCGAGGACGAGGAGGAGATCGCCGCGATGAGCGACCACGTCATCCGCATCCCCGCCTCCTCGGAGATCCTGTCGCCGCTGCTGGCCGTCGTGCCCCTGCAGCTGCTGGCCTACCACATCGCCGTCATGCGCGGCTGCAATGTCGATCAGCCGCGCAACCTCGCCAAGAGCGTCACGGTCGAGTGACGCCGAAGGAGGATCCGCCATGTCCCGCAAGGTGCTCTCGTCGCCCCAGGCCCCGTCCGCCGTCGGACCCTACAGCCAGGGGATCGCCGCCGCCGGGCTCGTCTTCACGGCCGGCCAGATCGGCCTCGATCCCGCCACGGGCAAGTTCGTTCCCGGCGGCGTGGTCGAGCAGGCGCGCCGCGCCCTGGACAACGCGCGGGCCGTGGTCGAGGCCGGCGGCGCCACGCTGGCCGACGTGGTGAAGGTCACCGTGTTCCTGACGGACATGGCCGACTTCGCGGCGTTCAACGAGGTCTACCGGGAGTTCTTCACCGCCGACTACCCCGCCCGTTCCGCCGTCGGGGTTGCCGCCCTGCCGGTCGGCGCGCTGGTCGAGGTGGAGATGATCGCGGCGGCGCGCTGATTTCCGGTGGGTCCGGCCGGGACTCTGGTGTATCCTGACCGGTAAGCACGGGAGTGGATGGGGCCTGGTGGCTTCCCGGGACTTCAAATCCCTGTGTCGGGCGCGTTGAACCGTCCGAGGTGGGTTCGATTCCCACACATTCCCGCCAGACCGGCCTCCGGGCGTGCGACGCGGCGCGAGCCGCGTTTTTCGCGCCTGCCCGCGCGGCCCCCGGAGCAGGTATGCAGACCGCGGCGCTGATCCTCAACCCCGTCGCCGGTCCGCGCCGGGGACGGCTCGCCCCGGCCGCCGCGGCGGCCCTGCTGCGCGCGGCGGGTGTCGAGCCCGAGATCCTGATCACCGCCGGAGCCCACGAGGCGACCGCGCTGGCGGTCCGGGCGGCGCAGCGGCATCCCTGGGTCGCCGTCGCCGGCGGCGACGGCACGGTCAGCGAGGTCGTCCGCGGCCTGGCCGGAACGCCCGCCGTGCTGGTGGTGTTGCCGACCGGCAGCGGCAACGACTTCGCGCACGGGCTGGGCATCGCCGACGCGGCCGCGGGCGCGGGCGCGATCCGCGACGGGCGCACGGCCGAGGTCGACGTCGCGGAGTTCGCCGGCCGGGTGTTCGTGAACTCCTGCGGCCTGCTGCTCGACGGCGAGGTCGCGCTGTCGGCGGCCGCCGTCGACCGCCGCTGGGGCCGCCTGCGCTACCCGCTGGCGACCCTGGGACCGCTGTGGCGCAGCCGCCCCGCCGCTGTCCGCTGGGATCTGCGCGGCGCCGACGGCACGACGACGCTCGAAGGGGACTGGATGCTGGCCGAGATCGGCAACGGGCCGCGCTGCGGCGGCGGCTTCCTGCTGACGCCGGGGGCCGACCCCTGCGACGGGCAGCTCGACCTCTGCCTGGTGCCGGCCATGCCGCGCCGCGACCTGGTCCGGCTGCTGCCACGCGGCCTGCGCGGCACGCACGTCGCCGACCCGCGGATCGTGATGCGGCGGATCGTCGGGGCGACCGTCGACTTCGACGCCCCCGCGGCGGTGCACTGGGACGGGGAGGCGGGGCGGCTGCCCGCCGGCCGCCACGAACTGCGGCTGCTGCCGCGCGGCGTGCAGGTCCGCCTGCCGCACGGCCCGCGGCCGCGCCGGGGAGGGTTGCTGCGATGAAGCCGCACGCCGCGGTCCTGGCCGTCGCGTCGGCGATCGTCGTGGCGATGGCCGCTGCGCCCGCTCCCGCCGGCGCGGCCGATCCCGCCGCTGTGACCGTGTCGGCGGCCGACACCGTGGCCGCGGCGGCCCCCGTGCCGCTCGCCGCCCGGGAATTCCGCGTCGCCGCGCCGGTCAGCCCGACGCTGGCGACGGTGATGTCCCCGGTGTTCCCCGGCTGGGGGCAGCTCTACGCGGACAACGGCTGGCGCGGGGTGCTGGCCTTCGGCGCGGAGATGTTCTACTGGTCGCGGCTGCTGATGTACGACCGCAAGGCCGAGCGCCTGCTGGACTGGCGGGACGCGACCGACAACGTCGCGGTGCAGGACTTCTACTGGGCGCAGGCCGAGGAGTACCGCGAAATGGCCCGCGACAACGCTTGGTGGTCGGCCGGCGCGTTGTTTATCATGGCGCTCGACGCCTACGTCGGCGCGCACCTGCACCGCTTCGAGCACGATCCGGTGCCGGTCCCCTCGAACTGGGACCCCGGCGACCTGCCCCAGCCGATCGAGTTGCCCGCCACGGGCCTCCCGTCGGGGACCGCCTCGCTGGGCTGGACCGCCACGTTCTGAAACGACGAACCGGGATGCGACGATGACCGAGATGGAACGCACGCGCAACTTCTGCATCATCGCCCACATCGACCACGGCAAGTCGACGCTGGCCGATCGTCTGCTCGAGTATACGGGCACGCTCACGGGCAAGGACCTCAAGGCCCAGGTGCTGGACTCCATGGACCTCGAGCAGGAGCGCGGCATCACCATCAAGAGCCATCCGATCCGCATGACCTACGCCGCCGCGGGCGTGCCCTACGTCCTGAACCTCATCGACACCCCGGGCCACGTCGACTTCAACTACGAGGTCTCGCGCAGCCTCGCCGCCTGCGAGGGGGCCCTGCTGGTCGTCGACGCCGTGCAGGGCGTCCAGGCGCAGACCATCAACAACCTCTACCTGGCCGTCGAGCACGGGCTGACGATCCTGCCGGTCATCAACAAGATCGACCTGGCGGCGGCGCGCCCCGAGTACGTGGCCGACCAGCTCGGCGACCTCATCGGCTGCCAGCGCTCCGAGGTGCTGATGGTCAGCGCCAAGTCGGGCGCGGGCATCGACGACCTGCTCGCGGCGATCATCGCGCAGGTGCCGCCGCCGGCCGGCGATCCCGAGGCGCCGGTCAAGGCGCTGATCTTCGACTCCCTCTTCGATCCCTACGTGGGCGCGGTCGCCTATCTGCGGGTCATGGAGGGCACGCTGCGCAAGGGGGACAAGGTCAAGCTGATCCGCCAGGACCGCGTCCACGACGTCGGCGAGATCGGCTGGTTCCGGCTGCAGCGCGTGCCGCGCCAGCACCTGTCGGCGGGCGAGGTCGGCTACATCGCGACCGGGGCCAAGGACGTGCGCCACATCCGCGTCGGCGACACCGTGACCCTTGCCGAGCGGCCCTGCGCCCAGCCGCTGCCCGGCTACGCCGAAGCCAAGCCGATGGTTTTCAGCGGCTTCTACCCGACGGACAACGACGCCTACAACGAGCTCAAGGACGCGCTGCAGAAGCTGCAGCTCAACGACGCCTCGCTGACCTGGGAGCCGGAGAAGAGCGCCGCGCTCGGTTTCGGCTTCCGCTGCGGATTTCTGGGCCTGCTGCACATGGAGATCGTCCAGGAGCGGCTCGAGCGGGAGTACGACCTGAACCTGATCGCCACGCTGCCGAACGTGGAGTACGAGGTCGACACCAAGGACGGCCGCACCCTGCTGGTGGAGAACCCGGCGCTGATGCCGTCGCCGCACGACACGCTGCAGATCCGCGAACCCATCGTGCGCGCCACCGTGATCACGCCCAAGGAGTTCATCGGCAACGTCATCCAGATCACGCTGGAGCGGCGCGGCGTGCAGAAGAAGATGGAGTACATCGACACCGAACGGGTGACCCTCGAGTTCGACCTGCCGCTCAACGAGCTCGTGGTCGACTACTACGACAAATTGAAGTCGGTGACCAAGGGCTACGCTTCGCTCGACTACGAGTACCTGGCCCATCGCCCGGGCGACCTGATCCGGCTCGACCTGCTCATCAACGGCGACCCGGTCGACGCCCTGGCCTGCATCGTGCACCGCGACGGCGCGTACAACTGGGGGCTCGAGCTGTGCCGGAAGCTCAAGGAGCTGATCCCGCGCCAGATGTTCCAGGTGGCGATCCAGGCCTCGATCGGCACGCGCGTGGTGGCGCGCACGACCGTCAAGCCCTTCCGCAAGAACGTGACCGCCAAGTGCTACGGCGGCGACATCTCGCGCAAGCGGAAGCTCCTGGAAAAGCAGAAGGAAGGCAAGCGCCGCATGAAGCAGGTGGGGGCCGTCGAGATCCCCCAGGAGGCCTTCATGGCCCTGCTGAAGGTCGAGCGCTAGGTCCGGAGACACCGGGCACGAACCGGGCCGCGGCCCGCACCGAGGAAGGATCGGCACGATGTTCGGTCGCAACAGGCAGCGCGGAGCGCAGCCGCGCGGAACGGTGAAGGTGGGGATCCGCCGCCGGCTGTGGGCGGACTACGTCAAGCCGATCGGCACGGCCGTGCTGGTGGCGCTGGTGATCCGCCAGTTCGTGATCCAGGCGTTCCGGATCCCCTCGCCCTCGATGGTCAACACGCTGCTGGTGGGCGATTTCCTGTTCGTGAACAAGTACCTCTACGGCGCGAAGACGCCCGAGCGCATCCGCATCCCCTTGGTGAACTGGACGCTCGCGGACGACCTGCCCGTGCTGAAGCTGCCGGCGCTGCGCCCGCCCCGGCGCGGCGACATCATCGTCTTCGAGTTCCCCAAGGACCGCACGCAGGACTACATCAAGCGCTGCGTCGCCGTCGCCGGCGACCGCGTCGAGGTGCGGCAGGGCCTGCTGCGCGTCAACGGCGAGTTGTACGAGGACGCGCTCGACCACCCCGGCCGCGTGACGCAGACGCAGGCCGCCGGTGCGCGCAAGCCGCCGCACACGCTGCACGACGCGGCCGCGGGCGGGCGGGCCTTCGGGCGCGAGTACGGCCTCGCCGAGGCGCTGCGGACCGAGGGCCTCACGCCGCGCCAGTTCGTGGAGATGGTCGAGGCGGCCGTCGCCGGCGGCACCGGGCTCGACGCGGCCGCGCTGTCCGGCGACCTCGATCCCCTGCGCGCCCACGTCGACGGCCGCGCGTCCCTGACCGTCATGGATATGAGCCGCCACATGGGCGCGGTGCGCGCCGCCGCGACGGCCGTGGACGCGCCGTTCGTGGTGCCGTCCGGGACGATCTTCATGATGGGGGACAACCGCGACAACAGCTACGACAGCCGCGGCTGGGGCCCGCTCGACGTGGAACTGGTCAAGGGCAAGGCGATCTTCATCTACTGGTCCTGGGACGCGCAGCGCTTCCTGCCGCGCCTCACCCGGATCGGCGACCTGATCCGGTGACCGCCGTGTCCGCGCAGGGACCGCCGCCACGGCGCCGCCCGGGCGGCGGCGTCTACCTCCACGTGCCCTTCTGCGCGTCCCTGTGCTCCTACTGCCACTTCCCGCGCACCGACCGCCACGACGCCGCCTCGCGGCGCCGGGTGGTCGAGGCGGTGCTCGCCGAATTTGCGCTGCGCCGCGACGCCTGCGCGACGCTGCGCGACGGGCGGCGGCCCGCGCTCACCTGCTACGTCGGGGGCGGCACGCCCTCGGTCTTGGAGCCCGACCTCTTCGTGCGCCTGCTGCAGGGCACCTGGGGTCGTCTGGCCCGCTCGCCGCGGCCGGAGGTGACCGCCGAGGCGAACCCCGAGAGCTTCGACGAGGGCCGCGCGGACGCGTGGCGGGAGGCGGGCGTCGGCCGCGTCAGCCTGGGCGTGCAGAGCCTCGATGCGGACGTGCTGCGCCTGCTCGGCCGCCGCTGCGATCCCGACCGCGCCCGCGCCGCCCTGCGCCTGGCCGCGGCGCGCTTCCCGCGCGTCAGCGCCGACTGGATCCTGGCGCCGGGCTGCCGCCGCGAACGGCTGGCGCGGGAGTTCGCCGAGGCCCGCGAGCTCGGCGTGGGGCACGTCTCGTTCTACATCCTCGAACTGCACGCGGGCACGCCGCTGGCCGCGGACGTCGCCGCCGGTCGCCTGCCCCGGCCCCGCGACGCCGAGGTCGAGTCCCTGTACCTGGGCGCCTGCGAGGATCTGGAGCGCCTGGGGTACCGCCAGTACGAGATCTCCAACTTCTGCCTGCCCGGCCAGCGGTCGCGTCACAACGCCGCCTACTGGCGGCGGACGCCCTACCTCGGGCTCGGTCCCGGCGCCCACGGCTTCGCCGGCAACCGCCGCTACGCCAACGTCGCCGACCTGACGCGCTACGTCGCCGAGGTGGAGGCGGGACGCCTGCCCGAGGCCCGGGCCGACCGGCTCGGTCCCGCGGCCCGCCGCCTGGAACGGATGTTCCTGCCGCTGCGCACCGCCGCCGGCGCGCCGCTGCGCGACCTGCCGGCCAACGACGCCGTCCTGGCGCGCGGCGAGGCCGAAGGGCTCTGGCGGCGCGCGCGGGGGCGTCTGGCCCTGACGCCGCGGGGCCGCCTGAGGATCGACGACGTCGAGTCGCTGTTCGCCGGCCTCGCGCGGAGCGGTCCGGTTGACACGCCGAAATCGTTCGGACTAACTTGTGGAGCCGTCCCCGGGACGGGCGCGACGGGAGCCGCCGGATGACCAGCAGGGACAGCAGACTCGACACGGTCCTGGAAGCCGTCGTGCGGCTGTACAGCCGCACCGGCCAGCCGGTGAGCTCCGCCCTGGTGGTGCAGTGGCTGGGCGGCGCCGTCTGCTCCGCGACGGTGCGCGGCGACATGGGCCTGCTCGAGCGCGAGGGCTACCTCGCGAAACCCCACGTCTCGGCGGGGCGCGTGCCCACCGACGCCGGGTTCCGTGCGTTCGTGAACCGTCTGCTCGTGGCGCCGCCGGGCGAGGCCACCGCCGGCCGCAGCCTGCGGGCCCTGGTGGACCGGGAACTCGAGCGCTCGCGCGGCACGCACGCGATGGTCAAGGCGCTCGCGGCGCTGCTGTGCCGCCTGACCGACAACATCGGCATCATCCTGGGACCGGCCTGGGACCAGGTGCGGGCCCGGCGCCTGGACCTGTACCCGAAGGAGCAACGCCGCGTCCTGATGGTGCTGGTGCTGGACAACGCCCTGGTGCGGACCGGCACCTTCGCCGTGGATCTCGACGTCACGCCCGAGGCCCTCGACGACGCGGCCCGCATCCTGAGCGAGCGCATCAGCGGCCGCACCATCGACGAGATCCGGCACGGCGTGCTCGCGTCGCTCGACACCGACGACAGCGACGCCGGCCGGATCGCCCGGGACGTCGCGCGCAACGGCGCGTCCCTCTTCGACGACGTGGAGGCCGCCGACCTCGAGCTGATGGGCGTGGCCAACGTCCTGGACGAGCCCGAGTTCTCCGACCCCGGCCAGCTCAAGCGGCTGGTGAAGTTCCTGGAGTCGCCGCGCGAGATCCGTTCCGCGCTGCGGCGGCTCAGCCCGGAGAACGAGGACGGCATCGCGGTCTGGATCGGGTCGGAGAACCCGATCGGCGAGCTGCAGGCCTTCAGCCTGGTGTCGTCGCCTTTCCGGCTCGGCGAGCAGCGGGGCGTGCTGGCGGTGCTGGGCCTGCGCCGGATGTCCTACGACCGCACCATCGCCGGGATGCAGGTCCTGATCCAGGGTCTCAAACAGCTGCCACGCGGACAGGAAGGACCGACATGACCGAACGTGATCTGCCGAAGCCGGACGACGAGGCCGTCGAGGCGGCGGTCGGGGCGCCGGACGACGCCGCGGCCGGGGAACCGGACGCCGCCGCCGACGCCCTGTGCGAAGTCGCTCGCGAGCGCGACGACTACAAGGACAAGTGGCTGCGCGCGCACGCCGAACTGGACAACGTGCGCAAGCGCGCCCGGCGCGAGATCGCCGAGGCCCAGACCTTCGCCGTGGCGGATGTCCTGCGCGACCTGCTCGACGTGCTGGACAACTTCGAGCGGGCGGCCGGCGCCGCCGCCGGGGCCCCGGCCGGCGACGCCGAGGCCATCCGCAACGGGGTGGGCCTGATCCACGGCCGGTTGCGCGAGATCCTCGGGGCGCGCGGGCTCGTGCCCATCCCGACGGCGAAGGGCGACCTGTTCGATCCCAGCATCCACGAGGCCGTGATGCAGATGGAAGGGGACGGCGTCGAATCCGGCGCCGTGCTGGAGGTGGCCCAGGCCGGCTACCGTCTCGGGGACCTGGTGCTGCGGCCGTGCCGCGTCGTAGTGGCTCGCTGAACGAAAGGCGCCGGGGATGGCCCAGAAGAGGGACTACTACGAGGTGCTCGAAGTCGGCCGCGAGGCGGCCGAGGGCGAGATCAAGAAGGCCTACCGCAAGCTGGCCATCAAGCACCATCCCGACCGCAATCCCGACGACCCCTCGGCGGCCGAGAAGTTCCGCGAGGCCACCGAGGCCTACGAGGTGCTGAAGGATCCGCAGAAGCGCGCGCAGTACGACCAGCTCGGGCACGCCGCCTTCGAACAGCCGGGCGGTCCCGCCGGCGGCTACGGCGGCATGGGCGGGATGGACATGAACGACGCGCTCGCGTCCTTCCTGCGCAACTTCGGCGGCTTCGGGGACCTCTTCGGCGGCGGCGGCGGCGCCGGCGGCGCCGCCGGGCGGGGCCAGGGCCGCGACCTCCAGGTGAAGGTCGCGATCACCCTGCGCGAGGCCGCCGACGGCGTGCACAAGAAGGTCAAACTGCGCAAGCAGGTGGCTTGCAAGGAGTGCAGCGGCAGCGGCGGGGCGCACGGCAGCGGCGCCTCGAACTGCCCCGAGTGCCGCGGCAGCGGCCGGCGCCGCCAGGTGGTGCGGACCCTGCTCGGCCAGATGGTCACCGAAGTCGCCTGCAACCGCTGCGGCGGGCGCGGCAACGTGGTGACCGACCCGTGCAACGCGTGCCGCGGCACCGGCACCGTGCGCGGCGAGGAGACCGTCGAGGTGCGCATCCCCGCCGGGGTCGCGCGCGGGAACTACATGGACATGCCGGGCCACGGCGACGCGGGCGAGCGGGGCGGCCACCCCGGCGACCTGCGCGTGGTCTTCGACGTGCACGAGGACAAGGTCTTCGAGCGCCGGGGCGACGACCTGCTCATCGACGTGCCCGTCTCGCCGGTCGACCTCATGCTCGGCGTCAAGGTCGAGGTGCCGACGCTCGACGGACGCGTGGCGCTCAAGGTCCCGGCCGGCACCCAGACCCACAAGGTCTTCCGGCTGCGCGGCAAGGGCATGCCCCGCCTGCACCGCAGCGACCGCGGCGACCAGCTGGTACGGATCCTGGCCTGGACGCCGGACAAGCTCTCCGCCGACGAGAAGTCGCGGCTCGAATCGCTGCGCGCCGGGCTCTCGTCCCGGATTCCCGCGCCCGGCCGCGGGCCCATCGACTGAACGCCGCCGCGACGTCGGGGGAGGTCCGCGTGCACACCTACCACTTCGATCCGCCCGCGGGCGCGCCCCTGCCCGGCGCCGGCGACGAGGTCCGGCTCGACGCCGAGGAGAGCCACCACCTGCTGCACGTGATGCGCGCCCGCCCCGGCGACCCCGTGCGCCTGGTCGACGGGCGCGCCGGCGTGGTGCTGGCCGAGTACGCCGGCGCCGACGCCGGTCGCGCCCGCGTCCTGGTGCGCGCGTCGCACCGGGAGAGTTCCGAGCTGGCGCGGCCCCGCCTGGTGCTGGCCTGCGGCGTCGCCAAGGGCAAACGCTTCGAAGCCATGCTCGAGCAGGCGGTCGAACTGGGCGCGCACGAGATCGTCCCCTTGCAGACGGCGCGCGGCGAGGTCTGGCCCGGCGAGGGACGCCGCGACCGCTGGCAGACGCTGCTGCGCGGGGCCGGCAAGCAGAGCGGCCGCAGCTGGACGCCCGAACTCGCCGCGCCGGTGTCGCCCGCGGCCCTGCTCGCGGACCGGCCCGGGGCCCTGTTCTTCACCGGCGCTGCGCGCGACCGCGCGCGGGACTGGCGCGACGACGGGGACGGGCGCTGCGGGCCCGCAGCACTGCTGGCGTCCGCGGCCGCCGGCGCCGCCGACCTGCGGGCGGGCAGCGAACTGGTGTGGTGCGTCGGGCCCGAGGGCGGCTGGCAGGACGCTGAACTGGCCCTGCTGGCCGCCGCAGGCCGCACGCTGCGGCTCGGGCCGCACCGCCTGCGCACCGGGACCGCCGCCCTGGCCGGTCTGGCGCTGCTGGCCGCGGTGCGCGAGATGGTCGTCGAAGCCGGGGCCGTCCCGGGAGTATGATCTCTACGGTCCCGCGCGGCGCGGGACGCAACGGGGAACGAGGTGGACGGATGTCGAAATCGGAATTGGCGGCCCGGCTCCAGCAGGAGACCGTCGCCGCCATGAAGGCGCGGGACAAGGACCGCCTGTCGGTGCTGCGCATGCTGCAGGCCGCCTTCAAGCAGGTCGAGGTGGACACCCGCCAGGAGATCGACGAGGCGGGCGCCGTGAAGATCGTGCGCTCCTACGCCAAGAAGGTGAAGGACCAGCTGGCCGGGGCCGAGTCCGCCGGCCGCCCGGAGCTGGTGGCGCAGGCGAAGGCCGAGCTCGTCATCGTCAACGAGTTCCTGCCCGTGGAGCTGGACGACGCGGCCCTGGCCGAGATCGTGCGCGCGGCCATCGCCGAGACCGGCGCGACCTCGCCGCGCGAGATGGGCCAGGTCATGAAGGCCGCGATGGCCCGCGTCGCCGGGCAGGCCGACGGCGGTCGCGTCGGCGCCGCGGTCAAGGCCCAGCTCGGCGGATAGGAGGCGTCATGCCCTGGATTTCGGTGGCGGTGGTGGCGGTGCTGGCCCTCTTCGCGGCCGGCGGCTGGCGGACGGGGCTGGTGCGCCGGCTGCTGGAGATCGCCGGTCTGTTCGCCGCGTTGCTGATCGCCGCCGCGCAGTGGCGCGCAGCCGGCGCCTGGCTGCAGGGCAACGCCGGCGTCGGGGAGAAGCTGGCGCCGCTGGCGGGCTGGCTGCTGATCTTCGTGGCCGTCCTGATCGTCTCGCGATTGCTGGCCTGGCTGGTCGGCAGGTCCCTGAACGCGTCGGCCCTGGGCAGTCTCGACCGCGCCGGCGGTCTGCTCGGCGGCCTGTTCGCCGGTCTGCTGATCGTCAGCGTCGTGCTGATGCTGGTCTGCCGGCTCGACCGCGGCGGCGCCTGGTGCGCGCGCATCCAGTCCCAGACCGTGGCCCGCCTCGCCTACGGGGCCGCACCGGCCATCTACAGCACCGTCGTCGACGAACGCGATGCCGGGGACCTCTGGCGCCACGCCAGGGATGCGGCCGCCGATCTCCCGGCCGCGGCGGTGGAAGCCGGCAGATCCGCGGTCGACGCCGGGAAGTCCGCCTTCGGCGAGGGCAAATCCGGCGTCGGCAAGTCCGGAGCCGACACGACCCGCACCGCGCTCCCGCAGGCCGGGAAGTGACCGCTTGATTCCGCTGCTGGCAGA
Source organism: Candidatus Latescibacterota bacterium (assembly GCA_030658975.1). Taxonomy (GTDB): domain Bacteria; phylum Krumholzibacteriota; class Krumholzibacteriia; order LZORAL124-64-63; family LZORAL124-64-63; genus PNOJ01. The sequence continues at coordinate 6,440 of JAUSBL010000021.1, read as the reverse complement.
ACTGGAACGCTGGGAGAGCGGGGCCGCGCTGCCGGACGACGCCGAGCACCGGCGCGCCCTGCGCCTGCTGGAATGGCACCGCGTCGCCGCGCAGGTCGCCCGCCACGCCCGGTCCCGCCGCGCGGCGGCCCGCCTCGCTGTGCGCCGCCCGTTCGCGCGGCCGGAACCGATCGGGCTGGTGCGGGAACTGGCCGACGAGTTGCGCCCGCGCGGCGAACGCGGCGAGTGGCCGCCTCTGGTCGAGGTCGGCGACGCCCTCGATCTGCTGGACCGCCCGCGGCCGCTGCGGCTGGCGGGCGCGGAGCTGGTCCATCTGGCGGCCACGGCCGTCGATCTCGATCTGCTGCGCGACGACCTGATCGCCCGCGAGCGGGACTGCCCGCGCTGGTGCGGCGCCGCCCGCTGCCTGCAGCCGCTCGGCGGCCTCGCCGGCGCGGTGGCCCGCGCCCTGGACCGCGACGGCGGCGTCCGCGACGACGCTTCGCCCCAGCTGGGCCGCCTGCGCCGCGAGGCGCGCGACCAGGAGCGGCAGGCCCGCGCGGCCGTGCAGCGCGCGATGGCCGACGCCCGCGAGCGCGGCTGGACGACCGCCCCCGAGGTCACGCTGCGCGGGGACCGACTGTGCCTGCCCGTGCGCTCGGGCGCGAAGCGCCTGGTCGACGGCATCGTGCACGACCGCTCGGCGACGGGCGGCACCCTGTTCATCGAACCCGCCTCCGTCGTCGCGCTCCAGAACGACCTGATCGAGACCCGGCTGGCCGCCGCGGCCGAGGCCGAACGCATCCTGCTGGAGCTCAACCGCGCGGCGGAGGCGGCGGCGCCCGCGCTGCGCGAGGCCTGCGAGCTCTCCCTGCGCGTGGACGAGACGCGGGCCGCCCTGCTGTGGAGCCGCGCGGTGCGCGGCGCGCGCCCCGCGCTGGGCGAGGACGGCGTCCTGGACATCCGCGCCGGCCGCCACCCGTTGCTGCTGGACCGCGAAGATGTGGACGTCGTGCCCCTGGACCTGGCCATGCCCGACGGCGCGCGCATCCTGGTGATCAGCGGCCCCAACGCCGGCGGCAAGTCGGTGGCGCTGAAGTGCGCGGGCCTGCTGTGCCTGCTGGCGCAGTGCGGCTGGGACGTGCCGGCCCGCGAGGACACGCGGCTGCCGCTGCTGGGGCGTCTCGAAGTCGACCTCGGCGACGACCAGTCCATCGCCCGCTCGCTCAGCAGCTTCTCGGCGCACCTGTCCCACCTGGCCGGGTTTCTGGCCCGCGCCGGCGGGCAGTCCCTGGTCCTCTGCGACGAGATCGGCAGCGGGACCGATCCGGACGAGGGCACGGCCCTGGCCTTCACCGTGCTCGAGGAACTGGCCGACCGCGGCGCGCTGGTGCTCGCCACCACCCACTCCGGACTGCTGAAGGCCGCCGTCGCCGACCACCCGCTGATGGCGAATGCGGCGATGGATTTCGACGAAGCGAACCTCGCGCCGCTGTACACACTGCGGGCGGGAGTGCCCGGGGCGAGCCACGCCTTCGCCATCGCCGGGCGGCTGGACTTCCCCGCCGGCCTCGTGGAGCGCGCCCGCGCGCGCGTCGGCGAGGACCGGTTCCGGATCGAGCACCTGCTCACCGAACTGGGCGCCCGCGCCCGCGATCTGCAGCAGAGCCAGCTCGAGGCCCGACGCCTGGCCGAAGCCGCCCGGCTCGAGCACGACGCGCTGGCGGGCCGCCTCGCCGGCATCGACCGCGAGCGGATCGAAACCCTGGCGGCGGCCCGCCGCGCGGGGGAGGAGTTCCTGGCCGAGGCGCGCCGGACCCTTGAACGGCTGGTGCAGGAACTGCGCGGCGGGGGGCCTCAGACCCGCACCATCCGCGAGGCCCGCGCGGAACTGGCCGGCCTGGGATCCCGCCTGCCGCCCGAGACGCCGCGCGCGCCCGCTCGCGCGCCCGCCGCGGGGGACCGCGTGCGCGTGCCGCACCTCGGACTCGATGGCCGGATCGTCGAGGTCCGCGGCGGCCGGCTGGTGGTCCTCGCCGGGGGCCTGCGCCTGTCTCTGCCCGCGGCCGTGGTCGAGGCCGGGCCCAGCGGCGAGGACGCGGGCGCGGCGCCGGCGCCGGCCGCGCGCTTCCCGTCGGCGGCCGGCGTGTCCGTCGCGACGACCGAACTCGACCTGCGCGGCTACCGGGCTGAAGAGGGTTGGGAGGCGCTGGACCGCCTCATCGACCGGGCGATTCCGGCCGGAACCGCCGAAATCGGCGTCATCCACGGCTTCGGCACCGGGCGCCTGCGCACCTACCTGCTGGAGCGGCTGTCCCGCGACCCCCGCGTCGCCGGTTTCCAGGATGCCCCCCCCGACCAGGGGGGGCAGGGACGGACCGTCGTCAGGCTGGCCTGAACGCGGCGCGGGCGGCGGCGCAGCGGGAAATTGGACTTCCGGCCGGGGAACTGGTACGTTTGCAGATCCGGGTGTGTGCACAACGAGGGGTCGGATCAGGGCCGGAGGAGCGTCGCGCCGATGTCACCCGTTCTGCCCAAGGACCTCGTCGCCCGCATCAAGGAAGAGTCCGACATCGTGGCGGTCGTGCGCGAGTACGTGACGCTGCGCGCCGCCGGGACGAACCTCGTGGGGCTCTGCCCCTTCCACCGCGAGAAGACGCCGAGCTTCAACGTCAACCCGCACCGCCAGATCTACAAGTGCTTCGGCTGCGGCGAGGGTGGCGACGTCATCTCGTTCCTGATGAAGCTGCAGGGGCTGTCGTTCCCCGAGGCCCTGGAGATCCTGGCCCGGCCCCTGGACGTGGACCTGGCCCGCTTCCTGGTGGACAACGACGAGGCCGAGGGCGAACGTCAGGCCTTCTTCCGCGCGCAGGAGGCGGCGGCCACCCTGTGGAGCGAGGCGTACTGGGGTCGCGAGGGCGCCGAGGCCCGCGCCTACCTCGAAGGGCGCGGCTTCGGGCAGGAGATCCTGCGACGCTACGACGTCGGTTTCGCGCCGGCGGCCACGTCGTGGCTCGTCGACGGGTTGACGCCCCGCGGCGTCGATCGCGACCTGGCGCTGCGGACCGGTCTGGTGCGCATCGGGCACGGCGGCGAGCCTTTTGCTTATTTCCGCAACCGGATTATCTTTCCCGTCCGAAATATCGCCCAGCGCATCGCGGGTTTCGGAGGTCGGATCCTGGGCGAGGGGGAGCCCAAATACCTCAACTCCGCCGAAGGTCCCTACTTCAGCAAGCGCGAGTTGTTGTACGGCTTCGCCATGTCCCGGATCCCCATCGCCCGGCACAAGACGGCCATCCTGGTGGAGGGCTACCTCGACCAGATCGCCCTGGCCCAGGCGGGATTCGGCAACGGCGTCGCGACCTGCGGCACGGCCTTCACGCAGGAGCAGGCGCGCATCCTGCGCCGGGGCTGCTCGCGGGTGTTCGTCCTGTTCGACGGCGACGCCGCCGGGATCAAGGCCTCGGTCAAGGCCGCGGCCGCCGCCCTGGCCGGCGGACTCGAGCCCCGCATCGGTCGGCTGCCGTCGGGCGAGGACCCGGCGTCCTTCTTGCTGGGGCGCGACGCGACGGCGCTGACCGCGGTCCTGGAGGCTGCTCCGGGCTACCTGCAACTGCTGCGCGACCTCGCCGCCGAGAGCGGGCGGGGGCGCGAGGCGAGGGAGCGGGCGGTCAAGCGCGCGATCGAGGCCGTGGCCGCCGTGCCCGACCCGATCCGCCGTTCGCTGCTGGTGGACGAGGCGGCCGAGGTCTTCGCCCTGGCGAGGGAACTGGTCGGCGAGGAGGTCGCCCGGCGCACCGAAGCGCCCCGTCCGTCCGGGCCGCCGGCGGCGCGGCACGATACGGCGGACCCCCCGGTGGCCCGCCCCTTGCAACCCGACCGGGGTCCGCTGCGTGTGGATGCGGCGGCGGTCGAGCAGCAGATGCTCGCCCACGTCCTGGCCGATGAATCGGGGGAGGCCGCCGAGACGATGCTGGGCCTGTGGACGGACGCCGATTTCACGCTGGAACCGGCCCGGCGGCTGCACGAGGAACTGGCGACCTGGCTGGCGCAGCGCCGGCGCGACGGCGCGCCGCCTCCGGCCGTTTTCGTCCAGGAGCGCTGGCATGCCCATGACGACGGCTATCGCCGCCTCGTCACGGACCTGCTCACGGATCCCGAAGCCGGCGGCACCGGCGACCACGCGCGCATCGTCCGCGACTGCCGCCACCGGCTGGACACCTACCGCCAACGACGCCGCGACAGCGATGCCCTGCGGGCACGCCCCGGCGGACGAGGGGAATAGGTCTATGGCACAGACGAAGCTCGAAGCCGTCGTCGAACGGATCCGCAAGATCGCCAGCGACAACGGCGGCTATCTCCTGCTCGACCAGGTGAACGAAGCCATCGGCGACGTGGACCAGGTCGCGGAACTGTACGACCGGGTCCTGGACCGCCTCATCGAGATCAAGATCGAGGTCTACGACAACTACGAAGAGGCGGCCAGCAAGCGGGCGAAGGAGACCGAGCGCCAGCGCCGGCGCACCGCCCAGCAGCGCAAGGCCCAGCGCAGCACGATGAAGTTCGACGACCCCGTGCGCATGTACCTGCGCGAGATGGGCCGCGTCCCGCTGCTGACCCGCCAGGGCGAGGTGGACCTGGCCAAGCGCATGGAGACCGGCCGGCTCGAGGTCCTCAAGGCGACCATCCGCTCGACGCTGACCCTGCGCGAGCTGCGGCAGATCGGCAACCAGCTGATCATCGACAACATCCAGGTCGACGAGGTCGTGCAGCACGACAGCAGCACCTGGAACGTCCACTACTCGCCCCGCAAGGAGGGGCAGCGCATCCTGCACGCCGTCGAGTCGATCGAGAAGTGGCAGGAGGAGCTGGTCGCGCACCGGCTCGAGCTGAAGAAGAACCGCAACGGCCCGCGCGCGGCCACGCTGACGCGCATGATCCAGTCCCGCGAGCGCAAGATCCTGGACTCCTTCCTGGACCTGCACCTGTCGCCGCAGCAGATCGACCAGCTCTCCAACCGGCTGATCCTCGTCCACCGCAAGGTCGAGGACCTCGACACGCGCCTGAAGGGCGCGACGAGCACCGTCGCCCGCGGGATCAAGAAGCAGATCGGGGAGGTCGAGCGCGAGGTCGGCCTCGAGCACAAGAAGCTCACGGTCGTCGCCAGGGAGATCGAGGACGGGCGCCGGGAGGTCGAGACGGCCCAGCGCGAGATGATCGAGGCCAACGTGCGGCTGGTCATCTCCATCGCCAAGCGCTATACCAACCGCGGCCTGGAATTCCTCGACCTGATCCAGGAGGGCAACAGCGGCCTGATGCGCGCGGTCGAGAAGTTCGACTACCGCAAGGGCTACAAGTTCTCCACCTACGCCACCTGGTGGATCCGCCAGGCGATCACCCGCGCCATCGCCGACCAGGCGCGCACGATCCGCGTGCCGGTCCACATGATCGAGGCGATCAACAAGGTCAACCGCGCGCAGAGGCAGCTCGTCCAGGAGCTGGGCCGCGATCCCTCGCCGGACGAGATCGCCAAGAACCTGGACATGCCCCTGGAGAAGGTCAACGGGGTGCTCAAGGCCAGCATGGAGCCAGTGTCCCTGGACCGCCCCATCGGCGAGGACGAGGACAGCAGCCTCGGCGACTTCATCGAGGACACCGCGGCCGAATCCCCGTCCCACGTCGCCGCGCACGCGATGCTCAAGGACCAGCTGCACCGCGTGCTCAGCACCCTGTCGCGGCGCGAGGAGAAGGTCATCCGCCTGCGCTTCGGCCTGGGCGACGGCACGCCGCGCACGCTCGAGGAAGTCGGCACGATCTTCAAGGTCACGCGCGAGCGCGTGCGTCAGATCGAGGCCAAGGCGCTGCGGAAGCTGCGGCACCCCAGCCGCTGCCGCAAGCTGAAGGGCTATACGGAAATCGTTTGACCGCGATCCGGGGGTTTCCTATCATGAGCGGCCGGATCGTGGGCCCATGGCCAAGCGGTTAAGGCGACCGGCTCATAACCGGTTGAACCCAGGTTCGAATCCTGGTGGGCCCACCAGGCATCGCGACCTGTCAGACCGCCGCCGCCCGCGAAGGGAACGCGAAGCTCGGGCGATTAGCTCAGCTGGCTAGAGCGCTCGCCTCACACGCGAGAGGTCACTGGTTCGAGTCCAGTATCGCCCACCAACCCCGCAAGCGTTCCCGCGAGTCGTCGCCCGGATCCGGCGGCACCCACTTTCCCGGGTACGACGGAGATGACGATGACCGAACCCGCACCGCCGGTCACCCTCGGCGACCTCCTGCTCGCCCTGGAACGCACGGAAAACCTGCGTTCGCTCGCCCGCGAGTGCGGCCTGACCCCCGGAGACCTCAAGCGGCGCCTGCGCCAGTGGCGGCGCGAGCTGGCCGACGAGGCCGAGGCGGCCGCGCCCGATCCGGCCCCCGCCGCGCCGCCCGTCGCGCCCGCCGGCGCCGCGACT
>JAUSBL010000103.1 GCA_030658975.1 Candidatus Latescibacterota bacterium | reverse complement strand
GTCGTCGACAAAATGATAAGGTAGCGCTCGAGGTTCTCCGTCTCGGCGTAGGCGACGCGTTCCGCCGCACGCCGCACGGTCTGGCTGCTGGGTTGCGCGACCGTCTCACGCCAAAGGTTGGCCAGCGGCAGGTCGGGATGGCTGCGGCACCAGGCTTCCATGTCCCGGCGGTCCAGCCGGCCCTGCAGCCAGGCGTCGCACTGCTCCCAGAACTCGGCGTGGCCGCGCCGCACGTTCGCGAGCAGGCGGCCGCGGTCGAACATCACGGCCCAGCACAGGACCGACAGCAAAACCAGGACGATGACGTCCAGGATCCCCAGGAACGAGGATTTACGCAGCAGATCGATGATCTCGGCCGCCCCGAGCGACGCCAGGAAGGGCGCGTGGGTCATGTCAGCTCCTTCTGCCGTGGGCCGGCGACGCTCCGGACGCCGGTGGACGTCCGGCGCCGTCGCCAAGCGTCCTCGCCCAATGTACCACCACGGCCCGGAGGTTCAAGGGCGGAGTCCCGAGTTTACCCACGAGGCCGCCGGCGGGTTCCCGTTCAGGCCAGGACCCGGTCGTAGAGATCGACGTAACGCTTCAGGATGCAGGGCGTCCCGAAGCGGGACACGGCTTCGCGCAGGCCGTCGTCGCGGATCTGCCGGTGCAGCGCCGGATCCAGCAGCAGACCGATGGACACCGCGGCCATGCCGGCGATGTCGTCGGGATCGCAGAGGAAGCCGGTCAGGCCGCGCTCGATGAACTCGGAAGTGCCGCCGCGGTCGGTGGCCACCACCGGGGTGCCGCAGGCCATCGCCTCCAGCGCGACCAGGCCGAAGGACTCGTGGCGCGAGGGCAGCAGGCAGAGGTCGGACAACGCCAGGATCTCTTCGAGGTTCTCGACCTGGCCGAGGGAGCGGACGCGGTCGGCCACGCCGAGCTCGACGGCCAGCTGTTCGCACAGCGGGCGCTCGGGTCCCTCCCCCACCAGCAGCAGCCGCGAAGGCACCTGTTGCGCGATCTGCGCGAACACGCGCACGACGTGGGTCGCGTTCTTCACCGGCCGGAAGTTCGAGGCGTGGACGACGATCTTCTCGTCCGGCTTCGCGAACAGCGCGCGCGGCCCGTCCTCGCGCGGCCGGAAGCGCTCCGGGTCCACGAAGTTGGGGATCACTTCGACCTCGCGGCGCGGCCCGAAGACGCGGACCGTCTCGTCGCGCAGCCAGCCGCTGACGGCGGTGACGGCGTCGCTCTCGTCGATCAGGAAGCGCGTCATCTCGAAGTAGGACGGTTCCTGCCCCACGAGCGTGATGTCGGTGCCGTGCAGGGTCGTGATCATCTTGAGCCGGTCCGGCCCGATCATCGCCCGGGCCAGGTACGCGCTCGCCGCGTGCGGAATGGCGTAGTGGACGTGGAGCAGGTCGAGACCGTAGCGGCGCGCCACCTCGCTCATCTTGGTGGCGAGCGCCAGCGTGTAGGGCGTGTGCTGGAAGACGGGGTAGGTGACCGCCTCGACCGGATGGAAGTAGATGTTGGCCTCGTAGCGGCGCAGGCGCAGCGGCATCTCGCTGGTGATGAAGTGCACCTCGTAGCCGCGGCGTGCCAGGCTCAGGCCCAGCTCGCTGGCCACCACCCCGCTGCCGCCCTGGGTCGGGTAGCAGGTGATCCCGATGACCGGCAGGCGGCTCACACCCAGCGCTCCGCGGGCAGATCCTCGAGCAGCGGCGCCTGTTCGGTGGCGAAGGCCTCGGCCAAGGGGACGCCCGCCTGGAAGCCCCAGGCGCGGGACCACCGCTCGACCTGGTCGAGGAAGGCCGGCTCGTTGATGACGGTCGGCCGCGCGCCGGCGGCCCTTTCCAGCTGGGTCGCGTAGCAGCGCAGGGCCGCCAGCTTGGCGGGCCAGCTCGCGGTCACGTCGACGTAGAGGTTCGGCCGTTCGCCCGGCGCGCAGACGGTCAGGACCGCCTCGCAGATCCACGACGCCGTCGGCGGCGGGATCGCGGCGGCCTGCGGCGGCCAGGCCCGCATCTCGGGCAGGGCCGCCGGCCACGACGCCAGCCGGGCCATGAAGGCGGCCTTGCGCACCAGAGAAGGGATGGCCTGGTGGTCGGGGTGGCGCCGCGGCACCGGCGCCGCCAGCAGCCAGCGGGGCCGCAGGCTGCGGATGACGGCCGCGACCGCGGCCACCTGCTCGGGCCGCTCGGCCGAGACGAATCCGTCGGGCAACGCGGCCTGCAGGCGGCCGGTGATGCCCAGCGCCGCGGAGGCCCGGGCCGCCTCTTCCCAGCGCTCGTCGGGGGTGCCGTTGGAGCCGAGCTCCCCGCGCGTCAGGTCGAGCAGCCAGACGCGGCGACCCCGTGAGGAGAACCGGGCCAGCGTGCCGCCGCAGGCGATCTCCGCGTCGTCGGTGTGCGGGCTGACGCAGAGCAGGTCGGCGCCCGCGGTCCCGGAGGTGCGCTCGTCTTCGGTCATGTCCCGTCCTCGGTCGGCTCAGGCGCCGGATGAATTGCCAGAATTCTGACTGATCAGGGGTCGCGGGTCCACGCGGATCCACCAGTCCCGCCAGTCGCCGTCGGCTCCGCGGGCGAAGTGGGCGCCCGCCGCGTCGATCACGGCGGACACCAGGCCGTCGCCCCACAGGGCCGTGGCCCAGTGCAGCGCCAGCACGCGCTCCTGCCGGACGCCGCCGGGCGCGGCCCAGACCGGCGACGCCGGTGCCGCCTGCTGCGCACTGTCATCACGGCCCCGCCCCAGCGCCGCCCGCACCTCGTCGCGCCAGACACGCGCCGCGCGAGCGGCGAGCGCCTGCGCCCGCTGGGCCGGCAGACCCGCGCGTACCGCCAGGGCTCGGGCCAGGTCCGCGGTGATCGCGGACGAGGCCTCGTCGCCGGCCGTGTCGGCGGGCGGCGGCGCCGCGGCGGACGCGTCGCGGCCGGGATCGTCGCTGAGCCGGGCGAACAGTCGCGGCAGCAGGGCCGGCTGATCCAGGCCCAGGGCCGCGTGCAGCGGACGCAGCTGCTCCAGGTAGGCCAGTTCCCCGGGGCCCGCCACGATGCCGGCCGGCCGGAAGAACCAGTCCTGGACCAGGGTCCGCAGCAGCACGCCGGGTCGCAGGTCCTGCGGCGCCGTGAGCAGGGCCGCGGGGTCGTTCGCCCGCTCGCGGCCGCCTGCCTTGCGCAGGTGGAAGGGCGAGTCCAGCGAAGCGCCGCTCAACTGGGCATGGTAGCCCAGCGCCGTCAGTTCCGCACCGCGCGCGGCGGCGAGCGACGCCAGTTCGAGGCGGCGGGCGACGAGGTCCGCATAGAAGGGCGCGGCGGCGCGGTGCAGGCGGCCGTCATCCCCCGAAACCGTCAGCAGGCCGCTGCCGGCGAACACCCGCAGCAGGGCCCGCCTCTGCAGACGACCCCAGGTCCAGCCCTCGCGACGGGCCCGCTGCCAGAGCCCGTCCAGCTCGGCGCCGAGTCCGCCGGCGGCCCGACGCTCCGCCAGCCAGCCGGCTTCCGGCGCGGCCCAGACGTCCGCCGGCGCATCTCCGATCACGAGGTCGTCGGGTCCCGGCGGCGGCGCTGCTCCGAGCAGCGCACCGCGGCGCGGGTCGTACAGCCGGGGCGCGAAGGCCTCGCGCCGGTCGTCGTCGTCGTCGCCGCACCAGAACAGCGGGATGGTCGGGCGCCCGGCGGCGGTGCGCGCGCGGGCCGCGGCGACGCAGGCGGCCGCCTTGTAGAGGGTCAGCAGAGGGCCGCCCAGGAACCCCGGCTGCTGGCCGGTGATCACGACCTCCGCCTCGCCCGCCGCCAGGGCGGCCTCGGCCGCGACAGCGGCGCTCCGCGCGGCGTCGTCCGGCAGATCCGCCGCCAGTTCCGCCGACCAGGCCTCGCACCAGGCGCGGTCGCGCCACGCCGGCGCGACGCCGGCGGCCGGGTTCGCCAGGTAGCGTCTCCACTCGGCGGCCGCACCGTCAAAGGGACCGTCGCCCCGCAACCAGGCGCGCACGAAGGCGCCGAGGTCGGGCAAGTCGGCGAGCACGGGACCGGGTTCGGCCGGGAACCGGGGCTTCGTCACGGTCGCGCCTCCCGCTCGTAGATCAGCAGCCAGCGCTCGGCCGTCTCGGCGTCGAAGCTGCGGCCGTCGTAGCCGCCGAACTCCGCGACGCGCAACAGCCCCGCGGCGCGGCACAGCGCGTCGAGCTCCTCCGGCGCGAACAGGGCCACCGACTCGGTGTAGTCCAAGCCCTGCGGCGGCACGCCGTCCGCCGACGCCTGGCCGTTGGCGCCGCCGAGGGGCCGGATGCGCACGTCCTTCAGGACGCGCCGCCCTCCCGGTCCCAGCCGCCGCTGCTCGCGGACCAGGCAGGCGTCGAGGCGGCGCTCGCGGACGACATCGCCCGCGGCCAGTTCCCGGCGCACGGCGAAGGCGTTGAGGTGGTCGAGGCACCAGCGGCCGCCGGGCGCGAGCACGCGGGCGATCTCCCGCAGCAGCGGCGCGTGGTCGTCGAGGTTCCCGAAGTAGCCGAAGGAGGTGAACAGCGAAAGCACGGCCGCGCAACTCCCGTCGCGCAGCGGCAGGCAGCGCATGTCGGCGCGCACCGGCGGCAGGGCGACGGCGCCCGCGACGCGGGCGGCCTCGGCGAGCAGATCGGCCGACAGGTCGAGCGCCAGGCCCCAGGCGCCTTGCGCCGCCAGCGGCGACAGGTGCCGGCCGGCTCCGCAGCCGAGATCGACGACCGGGCCGCGTCGCGTCGGCAGCCAGGGCGCGATCGCCGCGACGCAGGCAGCGGCCTCGTGCCCGTCCCGGTGAGCGTAGAGCCGCCGGTAGTGCGGTCCGAAAGCCGTGCGGTACCAGTTCATGATCCGGCCGTCGTCGGCGGCTCGCTCGCGGCCAGGGGCCGCCCCCGCCCGATGAGGGTCTCGCGCGGCGCGTGTGGGTCCTTGCCCGGATGGTCCAGCGTCTCGTGCAGGCCGCGGCTCTCGTGGCGGGCGCGGGCGCAGAGGATGATCAGTTCGGCGACCAGGGCGATGTTGCGCAGTTCGACGAGGTCGGGGTTCGCCAGCGACCGGGCGTAGACGCCCTCGACGGTGGCGCGGATGGCGCGCACGCGGTCCAGCGCGATGTCCAGGCGGGCGCGCGAGCGCACGATGCCCACGTAGTCCCACATGACGCGGCGCACCGAGTTCCAGTCGTGCTCGAGGATCACGGCCTCGGGACCGCTGGACATCGCTGATGGGAAGTCGTCCTGGATCGGCAGGCCTGCGGGCGGCGCGGCCCCCGGCTCACCGTCAGCGGCGGCCGCGCCGGCGGCCGCCTCGGCGAAGTAGACCGCTTCCAGCAGGGAGTTGCTGGCCAGCCGGTTCGCCCCGTGGACGCCGGTCCAGGCCACCTCGCCCACTGCGTAGAGGCCCGGCAGGCCGGTGCGTCCTTGCCCGTCGACCTTGATGCCGCCGCACATGTAGTGGGCGGCCGGCACCACCGGGACCGGTTCGCCCGCCATGTCGATGCCGAAGGTGGCGCAGGTGGACGTGAGGTTCGGGAACCGCTGTTCGACGAACGCGCGGCCGAGGTGGCGCAGGTCCAGGTACACGCAGGGTTCGCCGGTACGCTTCATCTCCTGGTCGATGGCCCGCGCCACGATGTCCCGCGGCGCGAGTTCGCGGCGCTGGTCGTACCGCTCCATGAAGCGCTCGCCGCGGGCGTTGATCAGGTGCGCCCCCTCCCCGCGCACCGCCTCGGAGATCAGGAAACTCTTGGCCCGCGGGTGGTAGAGGCAGGTCGGATGGAACTGGACGAACTCCAGGTTGGCCAGCACGGCGCCGGCGCGGTAGGCCATGGCCAGGCCGTCGCCGGTGGCGATGTCCGGGTTCGACGTGTAGGCGTAGACCTTGCCGCAGCCGCCCGTGGCGAGGATCGTGGCCGGGGCCAGGTAGACGCGCCGTTGCAGCGTGTCGCGGTCCAGGACCCAGCAGCCGACGACCCGGCGGGGATCGCCGTCGCGCCGCAGGTCGGATTCGCGGATCAGGTCCAGCACGAGGTGATCCTCGTCCATGACGATGCGCGGATGGCGGCGGCAGGCCTCGAGCAGGCGCCGCTCGAGCTCGCGTCCCGTGAGGTCGGCGGCGTGCAGGATGCGGTGCTGCGAATGGCCGCCCTCGCGCGTGAGCGCGTACGGGCCGTCCTCCCGCTCGCCCTCCCGCGTGAAGCGCACGCCGTAACCCAGCAGGCGCTCGATGAGTCGCGGCGCGGCCCCGACCATGGCCCGCACGACCGCCTCGTCGCAGAGGCCGTCCCCGGCGATCAGGGTGTCGCGCACGTGGGACTCGAAATCGTCCAGCGGCGAGAGCACCGCCGCGATGCCGCCCTGCGCATAGTTCGTGTTGCTCTCGGAGGAATCCTTCTTGGTCACGATGCGCACGTCGCCGTGCTCGGCGGCCAGCAGCGCGAACTGCAGGCCGGCGATGCCGCTGCCCGCCACGAGGTAGCGGCTGGTCACCGTCGCGTTCGGTTGCATCTCAAGCCTCCAGCAGCTGCAGGACGATCCGCTCGACGGGGTCGGGCCCCAGCCAGTCGAGTTCCAGGCCCACGGTGAACAGCGGCGGCGCATCGGGCGGCCAGACGCCCGACAATTTAACACGATCCTTGGCCGTGGTCAGCCAGCACGCCGCGCCGCGGCGCGATCCCTCGGCCAGCAGCCGCGCGACCACTCGCCGATCGTAACGCGCGTGGTCGGCGCAGCGCACCGCCAGCACCGGGGGCGCGCCGCACAGCCGGGCGCAGGCCGCCTCGAACCGTTCCGGGCGCGCGATGCCCGACACCACGGCGCAGGGCGCGCCGGGCGCGGGAGACGCCCCGTCGGCCCAGACCTCGCGCCGCGCGAAGCCCAGCACGACGACGCCCGCGGGACCGCGCAGCGTTCCGTCCGGGCCGGCGCCCGCTTCCACGAGCCAGAGCCGCGCGCGCGCCGCGCCCGCGACGTCCTCGCGACCCGGCCCCCAGGGCAGGCGTCGCACCGCTGTCGGGACCACGACGCCCGCGCGCCGCTCCCAGCGGTCCAGGATCAGCACGTCGAGGTGCCGGGGCACACCGGCGGTCTGGTGCGCGTCCTCGAGCAGCACGAGGTCGCAACCGGGCGCCTCGCGCAGCAGGAAGGCGAGCCCCCCCCGCCGCCGGCGCGCCTGCACGACGGGCACCGCGGGCAGGGCGGCCGCCATCAGCCGCGCTTCGTCGCCGCAGTCGCGATCGTCGGGTCGCACGCGCAGAGGTCCCGCGGCGCGGCCCCCGTGGCCGCGGGTCAGCACGGCCGTGCGCAGCCCCGCGGCGGACAGCCGCCGGGCGAGGTCCATCACCACCGGCGTCTTGCCGGTGCCTCCGGCGACGAGGTTGCCCACCGAGACGAGGAAGGGCCGCGCCTCCGGCACGCCGCGCGACGACAGGCGTCGCCGCAGTTCGGCGTCGCCGCAGGCGTCGGACCAGGGTTCGATCCAGGCGGCGAGTCGCGGCAGCCCGGTCTCCCAGCGCCGCCAGGCGTCCTCGACGCGTCCCCTCGCCCCGCCGCGCAGATCGAGGACCGCGTCGCGGATCCGGGTGCCGGACTTCATGCGCCGCTCCTCTCGCCCCGCAACCAGGCTCCCAACTCCGCGGCGACCGCCGCGCAAGACGCCGTGTCCGCCTCGCGCGGGACGCTTACGTCCGCGCCTTCCTCGATCGCCACCGTCGCCCAGGGCAAAGGCACGATCGTCCGGTCCCAGGTCCGCAGCGAAAGGTGGCGCCCCGGCCGGGCGCGCAGCGGCACGACCGGCGCGCCCGACAGCCGGGCCAGCAGGACCGCGCCCTCGTGCACGGTCCCGAACGGTCCGCGCGGGCCGTCCACGGCCAGGCCCACGGCGCCGTCGCGGCGCAGGACTTCCAACAGGGAGCGCAGGGCGTCGGCGCCGTCCTTGCCGGTCGAGCCTCTCACGAAGCCGAAGCCGTCGGGCGCGAGCGTGCGGATCAGGATGTCGCCGTCGCGGCTCTGGCTGACCAGCAGCGAAGCCCGCGCCGGCAGCACGTGCAGCGCGGCGGGGATCATGTCGCGGTGGAGGCTGGCGAAGATGACCGCCCCGCGCCGCGTCGTCCCCGCGGCGGGGACGCGGCGCACGGTGGTCGCCAGCAGGCGCCAGGCGGGGCGCGCCAGCGCGAGCTTCAGGAACTGGGACGCGCCGGCGCTCATCGCCCGCCCCCGGTCCGCGCGCGCAGCAGGGACACGGCCTCGTCGGCGGCGCGGTCCCAGAAGCCGGCGCCGCCGAGGCGCTCGCGCAGTTCGTCCACGCCCGACGCGAAGCGCGCCCGGCGCGCGCCCGACGCCAGCCAGTCCTGCAGATCGGCGGCCAGGGCCGCGGGTTGCGCCGCGTCCTGGATGAATTCGCGCACCAGAGGGCGCTGCGCCGGGCGCTCCAGCACCAGGTTGGCCAATCCGATCCAGTCCAGGCGCACCAGGCGGTGGGCCAGGGCGTAGGTCAGCGCCGAGGTGCGGTAGACCAGGGCGTGCGGCACGCCGGCCAGCGCGACCTCGAGCGAAGCCGTGCCGCTGCAGACCAGCGCCAGGTCGAGATCGCGCGTCAACGAGGCCAGCGGTTCCCCGCTCACGCGCAGGCCCTCGCCGGGATCGTCCGGCACGGGCGCCCCGGGAGCGCGGCTGACGACGCCCCGCAACTCGCGTCCCGGCGAGTCCGCCCGCAGGCGGACGAAGGCCTCGCGCAGCACCGGCAGCAACGCGCCCACTTCCTGGGCGCGGCTGCCCGGCAGCAGCCCGACCGTCAGCGGCGCTGCGGGATCGAGCAGGCGTTCCTCGCGCCGCCGGCGCGCGCGGTCGACCTCCGACTTGGGGTGGTCCTCGACCAGGGGGTGCCCGAGGGAGACGGCCGGGATGCCGCGGGCGCGGAAGTAACGCTCCTCGAAGGGCAGCACGACCCCGAGGCGGTCCACCGCGCGGCGCACGCCGCCGGCCCGCCAGGCGCCCCAGGCCCAGAGCTGCGGCGCGATCAAGTAGAAGACGGGCACGCCGCGGGACCGGGCGTGGCGCGCCACGCCGAGGTTGAAGCCGGGGTAGTCGATGGGCAGGAAGAGGTCCACGCCGCCGCCCGTCAGCAGGGCGCGCAGGCGGCGGCGGGCCTGCAGCAGGGTCGGCAGCGCCCCGAGCACCTCGCCCAGGCCCATCACCGACAGGCGGTCGGTCGACTGCACGATCCCGGCCCCGGCCGCGCGCAGCTCGTCGCCGCCCAGGGCCGAGAAGCGGGCTGCGGGCAGACGCGCGCGCAGCGCCGTCAGCAGCGCCGCGCCGTAGCGGTCGCCGCTCGCTTCGCCGCAGGACAGCAGGATGTGGGGAGTCGTGGAGGCCGGGCGGGTCGTCACCGGTTTCCCCCGAGATCCGACGGCGGCCGCGGAGCCGCCGTCTCCGCTTGCGCGGGCACCGTCAGCGGACGATGCCGCGCTCGGAACGGCGGATGAAGGCCATCAGCTCCTCGATGTAGGGGTCGAGGGCGCAGTCCAGGGCGATGCGCTCGAGCGCCTGGCTCACGTTCAGGCCGCTGCGGAACAGCAGGCGGTAGGCGGTCTTGAGGTTCATGAGCGTGGCCTCGTCGAAGCCGCGGCGCTTCAGGCCGACGCTGTTGAGGCCGTGGACCTCCACCGGGTTGCCCGCGACCCGGATGTAGGGCGCCACGTCCTGCGCCATGCGGCTGCCGCCGCCGATGAAGGCGTGCTCGCCGATGCGCACGAACTGGTGGACGGGGGTCATGCCGCCGACGATCGCCCAGCGGCCGATCTCGACGTGACCGGCCAGGTTCACCGCGTTGGCCAGGATGCAGTGGTCCTGGATCAGGCAGTTGTGGGCGACGTGGACGTAGGCCATCAGCATGTTGCCGTCGCCGATGCGGGTCTTG
>JAUSBL010000087.1 GCA_030658975.1 Candidatus Latescibacterota bacterium | reverse complement strand
AGCAGTCGTATTCCTGTGGAACACGCCAGAATAGGTTTTGTCGCAAACAACACTTCTGAAGCGTTGACAAAATTGAAAACAGCTGTTGAATTGGTGAAATCAAGTGCAATGGAAGAATCTGCAGAGAGCCCCACCGGCGTATATTTCCGGAAAAATGGAATGGACCCGAAAGGAAAGGTCGTTGCTCTATTTCCAGGTCAAGGTTCGCAATATGTAAATATGGGATTGGAAGCCGCTATAAATTTCCCGGAAATCCGCCAATCCTTCGCAAAGATGGATTCATTATTTGCCAAAGATGGTTTGCCTGTATTATCGAAAACGGTTTTTCCAATTTCCGCTTTTAACAACACCTTAAAGGATGAGCAAAACCGAAAGATTATCGCTACTGAATTTGCCCAGCCGGCCATTGGCACGTTGAGTGCAGGGTTCTTTAAAATTCTTCAGAATGCAGGATTCAAACCGGATTTCATAGCCGGCCATAGTTTTGGAGAATTGACTGCCCTTTGGGCAGCCGGTGTCTATTCCGATGATGATTTCTACTTTTTGGCCAAATCCCGCGGAAAAGCCATGGCTCCATTATCCGATCCAGGTTTTGACGCAGGGACGATGCTGGCGGTTAAAGGTGATATAGAAAAAATTAAGGTTGAAATTAAAGCATGCTCCGATATCGTTCTGGCGAACTTGAACTCAAATTCCCAGGTAGTACTGGCAGGACCCAGGTCAGCCATCGCTGATGTTCAAAAAACACTGGTAGAAAAGGGTTATTCTGTTGTGGCGCTGGACGTTTCAGCTGCCTTTCATACACCGCTGGTGGGACATGCCCAAAAACCCTTTGCGGCTGCTATTCAAAAAGCCAAATTCAAAAAACCTAAAATTCCTGTTTTCTCGAATTCCACAGGTAAACAATACCAGCCCGATCCGGTCAAAATTCAACAAGTACTGGCTGAACACATCTTGAATCCCGTGTATTTCAAAGATGAGATTGAATCAATCTATGCCGCCGGTGGTTCAATATTTATTGAATTTGGACCTAAAAATGTGCTGACAAATCTGGTCAATAATATTTTGGATGGTAAATCACATGTTGCAATTGCGCTGAATCCCAATGCGAAAAAAGACAGCGACCGCCAATTCAGGGAAGCCGTCACTCAATTGTGCGTGCTGGGTATGGAATTGCAGAACTTTGACCCATACGGCCTGCCAGAAAAAAAACAACCAAAGGCAAAGAAATCTTCTATTTGTGTGAAAATTAATGGTGGGCTGTACCTTTCTGAAAAAACAAGAATGGCATTTCAGAATGCAATCAGTCAGCAAAATTCACTTGATTTGCAGAGAAATAGTCAATTACCCCAAGATTCTCCAATACAGGTTATTACCCATACTTCTGATGATTCAACCGATATCCCTGACACTTCAGTACAACCTGCTGTGGATATTTCTACTACTTTTTCCAAGTTTCAATCCATTCAAACGGAGACTTTGAGTGTTCATAGAAAATATCTGGATAATGACGCGGAATACACACGGCTTTTCAGCCAACTTACCAAGCAGGAGTTGGGATTAATCAACACTAATTCGACACAGGCGACTCTGGAACAGATCAATATTGCACTGCAGACATTGGATCGAAGTATTGCTCAATTTCACCAACACCAGGCAGAAACCCTGCGGATTCATGAACAGTTTTTACGCAATCAAGTTGAATTGCTGAACAACATTCTCAGGGTTTCTCAATCCGATAGCACCTTGCCTGGTTATAATTCGCAAAACAACACATCCCGAGAATCTTTCATTGCAGTAAAAACCCCTGAGAATTTTATACAAACTACATCAACCTCACAAATCATCAAGCCTGGCGGAAACGGTCATAAACCCGGATCTGAGGGTTTCTCAGAAGAGACACTTTCAACGACAGAAAAAGCTGAACCACTATGCATAGTGGATGTCAATAACCTTACACATAATTTATTGGAAATCGTCAGCGAAAAAACCGGTTATCCCACGGAAATGCTCGAATTGACAATGGATATGGAAGCTGACTTGGGAATTGATTCGATAAAAAGGGTTGAGATTCTAGGGGCTATGCAATCCCGTTTCCCGGATTTGCCTAAAGCAGATACCGCAGCACTGGCTGAAATGCGAACCCTGGGTCAAATTGTGGAATATATGTCCGCTTCCGAGATTGCTAACCCGGATACCACCAAAGAACCAATCCAAATAGCATCTGGTTCATCAAATTTTTCGCTACAGGGGATTAGAGATGCACTCCTGGAAATTGTCAGTCAAAAAACCGGATACCCTACAGAAATGCTTGAAATGGGTATGGATATGGAAGCCGATCTTGGAATCGACTCGATTAAACGGGTGGAAATCCTCGGCGCTATGCAAGAGCGCTTCCCGGAACTTCCAAAAGTGGATGCAGCTATTCTTGCAGAAATGCGGACTCTTGGTCAAATCACAGATTATATGTCATCGGAAATTGATGCCGAAGGCTCTAAAATAGAAAATCCGAATACAACGATGCGTATTATTGCGGATGATTCTTATTCCAAAGATCAAAATGGTGAGTCGTCTATTTCTACTGAATCACAGAAGTCCGACTTAATCCGCGGTGTAATTTCACTGAGATCCTTGCCCTTACCGGATCATCTCAAGATAGAATTTCCCCCCAATCATATATCCCTGGTGATAGATGATGGATCTGAATTGACAACTAAATTGGTGGAGAAATTAATCTCACATGGGATTAAAGTGGTAGTTCTTTCACTACCTCAAAATCTGGTTTTAAGAAAATCAGTTCTCCCGGATTCGGCTGAACAGGTTGCATTAAATGAAATTTCAGAGGAATCAATCCGATCAACTTTGAAAAAAGTTGAACAAGCATTTGGACCGACAGGAATTTTTATTCACCTGGATCCTGCTGGAAATGGATTAGAGGGATTTTCAGAGACTGAAAAAAAGATTGTCAAAATTGTTTTCCTTATGGCTAAACACCTGAAAGAAAATCTCACATTGGCAGGAAAAAACGGCTATGCAGCCTTCATGACGGTTACCCATCTTGATGGTCAATTTGGATTATCCATGAGCAACCCGGCGGAACCGGTGAGCGGCGGCTTATTTGGGCTGGCTAAAACACTTAATCTTGAATGGGAAGATGTTTTCTGTCGTGCGATTGATTTGATTCCAGAAATGGATTCAGAAATGGCTGCCGGTTGTATTACTGCTGAACTGTTTGATCCCAACCGATTGATTAGCGAAGTTGCTTACAATAAAAATGGAAGGTTCACTCTAGTAGTGCAACAACCGGAAAGCGCGGTGCAATCATGAAAAACAAGCCGGTAATATCTAAAAATTCAGTTGTGCTTGTCAGCGGTGGCGGACGTGGTATCACGGCTAAGTGTGTCATCAAATTGGCGCAGCAGCACCCTGGAAATTACATTTTATTAGGGCGGTCATCCATAGATGAAACTTTACCGGATTGGGCTGAGAACTGCCCTAATGATGCTGAATTAAAACGCCGTATTATGCTCCAGCTCTCAGAAAAAGAAGAGAAACCAAAACCCCAAATCGTGGATAAGATGTTCAGGAAAATCCGTTCGCATCAGGAAGTTGAAGCCACTCTTTCAAGCATTCGCAAGACAGGGTCTAATGTTGAATATGTGAATGTGGATGTCTCCAACGAAGCAATGATGAAAGAACGTCTTGCTGAACCGATCCAAAGGTATGGAAAGGTAACCGGAGTTATCCATGGGGCAGGTTCTCTGGCAGACCGCAGGATAGAGAATAAAACTGAAAAGGATTATGAAACCGTAATTTCACCAAAAGTTGACGGTTTAAAAAACCTGCTCACCATTGCCCCGGTAAAGAATCTGGATTTTCTTGTTCTTTTTTCCTCCATTGTTGGAGTATTTGGGAATATTGGCCAGACTGACTACGCCATTGCCAATGAAGTATTGAACAAAGCAGCTTACCAGGCAAAACGCGAGAATCCGAATTGCCGGGTACTTTCTATTAATTGGGGACCTTGGGATTCCGGTATGGTCACACCTGAATTAAGACGGGCTTTTGCCGAACGCAATATGGAATTAATTCCAACCGATGCTGGTGCTGAATTGATGGTTAAAGAGATCACATCAATAAACGCAATAAAAGATGATCCGGTACAAATTGTTGTCGGTTCAATCCCCACCCGCCCAGCCTGTCATCTGTCATCCGACCTAAAAAAATACCAGATTCGTCGTAACCTCAGTCTGGATGCCAATCCATTCTTATTAGATCATAAAATTGGCAGCAACCCCGTATTGCCGGCGACCTGCGCCGCCTCCTGGGTAGCCAGTGCTTGTGAGCAGCTTTATCCAGGATACACATTCTTCCAAATGGATGATTTTAAAGTATTGAAGGGTATAGTTTTCGACGAATCCCTGGCGAAAGAACACATATTGGAATTAACAGAGATCGAAAAAAACTCTGAAGGAAAAATAAAATTCTCTGCCAAGGTATTCAGTCAGCTTAAAAACGGGAAACCGATATTCCATTACAGCCTTAATGTGATTCTTCTT
>JAUSBL010000081.1 GCA_030658975.1 Candidatus Latescibacterota bacterium | reverse complement strand
GGCGACCAGGCGGCGTTCTTCTCGCGGCTCGCGCTGGTGCGCGTGAGGTCGAACCACGCGCCCTTCTCGGCGGGCAGGCTGAGGATCTCGCCGCGCGCCTCCAGCAGCAGGCGCTCGCCGGCCGGCGACAGGCCGAAGCTGCCGGTCGACGGCGCCACGTCGACGAGCTCGGAGCGCATCGGCGCGCGGTCGGTGCCGACGTCCAGGACGACCTCGCGGTCCACGCCGGTGGCCAGGTCGAGCACGCGCAGGCTCCCGGCGTGCTGGTAGACGACGCGGCCGCCGCCGCAGCCGGGCGACTTGACGTCGTAGTCGCGGTAGTTCGTCAGGCGCGTGACCTCAGCGCCCGCGGGGGTCATCGCGTAGAGGTTGAGGGTGCCGTCCTCGCGGTCGCTCAAGAAGACGATGCGGTCCTGCCACCACATCGGATAGTTGTCGGTGCCCTCGAAGTCGGTGATCTTCGCGATGGCGCCGGTCGCGAAGTCGGCCACCCAGACGTCCTGGGCCATGCCGCCGCGGTAGCGTTTCCACGTGGCGCCCTCGCGGGCGATCCGGTTGTAGGCGAGGCGCTTGCCGTCGGGCGAATAACTCGCCAGCGCGCCGCGGTCGACGGCCACCTTCTCGGGCAGGCCGCCCTCGCGGTCGACCAGGAACAGCTGCGGCTGGCCGAGCGGATGCTCCCGCGACGAGCGGAACAGGACGCGCCGGCCATCGGGGTGCCAGTCGAGCACCTGGTCGGCGCCCGGGTGGAAGGTCAGGCGGCGCGGCTCGCCGCCGGCGACGGGCATCACGTACACGTCGAAGCCGCCGTCGTAGTCGGCGTTGAAGGCGATCCACTGGCCGTCGGGGCTGAACTTGCCGGCGTTCTCGATGCCGGGTCCGTTGGTGAGCCGGCGGGCCTGGCCGCCGGAGGCGTCCGCCAGCCAGAGGTCGTCCTCGTAGGTGAAGACGAGGTGCTCGGCGCTGATGTCCGGGTTGCGCATGAGCTGCGACGCGCCCGTGGCGGCAGCGGACGCGCACGGGGGCGCGGCGGCCGCCAATACGGCCGCGAGGGTGAGGATGGCCAGTCGTTTCAAGGGATTCGCCTCCTGGAAAACTGCCGTTGTCGGACCGGGGATCGCTCGCGGACGCGCGGACGTCAGCCGGGTATCCCCGGCTTGACCATGAACGTCTTTTCCTTACGGATCTGGACCGTGCCCGGTTTCGCGCCGGGCGGTTTCGTCACGAAACGGGCCTGGGTCCCGGAGACGGCCACCAGCTTGGCCTCGCGCACCTTGCTGTGCCAGGCGGCGACCGCGGCGGCGCCCTCGAGCGCTTCGCGCGGCGGCTCCTCCCCCGCCGGCACCTGCAGCACGACGTGGCTGCTGGGCCGGCCCTTCACGTGGAACCACCAGTCGTTGGGCTTGGCGATCTTCAGGCTGAGCCGGTCGTTGTCGGCGTCGGTGCGGCCGGCCAGCACGATCCAGCCCCCGGGCAGTTCGTAGCGCCACAGGGAGGGTTCCGGGGGGCGGCGGTCGGTCATGTCGTCCCTCGACGCTGGGAGTGGGGGCCCGGGAGCCGCCATCTTACCCCCGACGGCGACGCGCAGCCCGGAAAAACTGGAACCGGGACCCCGGTTTCGTGTAGATTGGCGCCGATCGTCCGGCGGCGCCGCCTGATCCGGCGGCGCCCGTCCCGTCGTGACGTGCGCCGGGCGCCTTATCCAAGCCATCCCTTCGACGGAGGACTCTGAGCGATGATCGAGGTACGTAACGTCACGAAGCGGTTCGGAGCCACCGTCGCCCTCGACGGCGTCTCGTTCCGCCTCGACAAGGGCGAGATCCTCGGCTTCCTGGGGCCCAACGGGGCCGGCAAGAGCACCGCGATGAAGATCGTCACCACGTTCCTGGCCCCGGACTCGGGCACGGTCAGCGTGGACGGCATCGACGTGCTCCGCGACCCCCTGGAAGTCCGCGGCCGCATCGGCTACCTGCCGGAGAACCACCCGCTCTACGTGGACATGATGGTCCACGAGTACCTGCAGTTCGTCGGCCGGGCGCGCGGCCTGGCCGGAGACGAGCTGCGGCGGCGGCTGGAGTGGGTCGCGGAGGCCTGCGGGCTGGGCAGCGTCTACCGCAAGCCCATCAACGAGCTGTCCAAGGGCTTCCGGCAGCGCACCGGCCTGGCGCAGGCGCTGATCCACGATCCCGAGGTGCTGATCCTCGACGAGCCCACCAGCGGCCTGGACCCCCTGCAGATCATCGGCATCCGCGAGCTGATCCAGAGCCTCGCCCGCACCAAGACGATCATCTTCAGCACGCACATCCTGCAGGAGGTGTCCCCGGTCACCGACCGCGTCGTGATCATCAACGGCGGACGGATCATCGCCGACGGGCGCATCGGCGAGCTGGAGCGGGCCGCCATGGGGCGCAACCGCATCTTCGTCGCCTACCGCGCCCCGGCCGCCGAGGCCGAGGCGGCCCTGCGCGGCCTGGCCGGGCTGCACGAGGTGCGGCCGGTCGCCGGGCGCGAAGGCGCGGCCCGCTTCGAGGTGCGCACCGACTTCGGCCAGGACGTGCTGGCGCCCCTGGGCCGGCTGGGCCAGTCCCGCGGCTGGGACCTGCTGGAACTGCAGGAGTCGCCGTTCAGCCTCGAGGACACCTTCATCGCCCTGACGCGTCAAGGCGCGGCCCCCCGGGAGGTGAGCCATGTCTAACATCGGCGTGATCTTCCGCCGCGAGTTCGCGGCCTACTTCAACAGCCCGATCGCCTACATCTTCATCATCGTGTTCCTGGTGCTCAACTGCGGGCTGTTCATGACGCCGTTCTTCCTGGCGCAGCTCGCGGACATGCGCGACTTCTTCGGGAACCTGCCCCTGTTCCTGATCTTCTTCATCCCCGCGGTGTCCATGCGGCTGTGGGCCGAGGACAAGCGCAGCGGCACCTTCGAGCTGCTGATGACGCTGCCCATGAAGTCCAGCGAGGTCATGCTCGGCAAGTACTTCGCGGCGATGGCCTTCTACGTGGTGGCGCTGCTCGGCACGCTGACGATCCCGATCATGCTGTCGGTGCTGGGCAACCCCGACCTGGGCGCGGTGTTCGGCGGCTACCTGGGCGCGCTGCTGCTCGGCGGCCTGTACATGGCGGTGGGCATCTTCACCAGCGGCCTGCTGCGCGACCAGATCTCCGCCTTCATCCTGGGCATGCTGGCCTGCTTCGCGCTGTTCCTGGTGGGCATCCCGGCGGTGTCGGCCACCATCGACGGCTGGGTCGGCGGCCTCGGCTCGTTCCTGCAGAACGCGTTCGGCCTGATGCCCCACTACCAGGCGCTGCAGCGCGGCGTCCTTGAACTGGGCGACCTCGCCTACTTCCTGGGCCTGACGGCCGTCTTCCTGGTCCTGAACGCCGTCTGGCTGGAAGGGAGGAAGTACTGATGAGCACCAAGCGCCGGAACTTCCGCGTGACCTTCGCCGTGACCGCCCTGCTGCTGCTGGTCTTGTCGGTGCTGCTGACCGACGTGCTGGGCGGCTTCGGCGGCACGCGCATCGACCTGACCAGCGAGCGCCTGTACACCATGGCGCCGGCCGCGAAGGACATTCTCAAGGGGCTGAAGGCCCCCGTGCAGGTGAAGCTCTACATCACCGGCGCGGCGGCCATGCCGACCGAGCTGAAGACCCTCGAGCGCGACGTCACGGACAAGCTGCGCGACTACGCCCAGGCGTCCGATGGCATGATCCAGTACAGCATCCACGACCCGCAGGACGACGAGGACCTCCAGGCCAAGCTGGCCGAGCGCGGCGTCCAGCCGTTCCAGGTCCAGTCGATCGAGAAGGACGAGATCGGCGTCAAGCTGATCTGGAGCGCCATGACCGTGGCCTACAAGGACCGGCCCGAGGAGGTCATGCCGCAGATCCTGCCGCAGTCGCTGGCCACCTTCGAGTACGACCTGATCTCGCGGATCTACCGCCTGACCCGCGACCGGGACCCCAAGGTGGCCCTGGTCGCGCCGCTGCAGGAGATCGACCCTCAGGTCGCCATGCAGTACCTGCAGCGCGGCATGCAGCCGCCCGAGCCCGTGGACGTCTTCACGTCGATCGCCCAGTACCTGCAACAGGAGCACTACCAGGTGGAGCGCGTGTCGCTGACGGCGGACTCGCGCATCCCCGCGGACGCCGACGCGCTGCTGGTGCTCAACCCGTCGGGCTTCGACGAGCGGCAGGCCTTCGAGATCAACCGGGCCATCAGCAACGGCACCAACACGCTGATCGCCGTGCAGCTGCACACCTACGGCTACGAGCCCGGCCCGCGCGGCGGGTTCACCATCAGCGGCGCCGCCCAGGCCAGCGGCCTGGAGTCCGTGCTCGACGCCTTCGGCGTGACCGTCGATGCGCGCCACCTGTTGGACGCCAGCCACGAGACCCTGGCGGTGCCCCGCACCCAGAACGTCGGCGGCATGCGCTTCCAGACCAACGAGCCGGTGCGCCTGCCGGTGCAGGTCAAGGTCACCGAGACCCAGATGAACCAGGACTCGCCCCTGAGCAACCGCATCTCGAGCCTGCTGTACCTGTGGGGCACCGCCCTGGACCTGGATACGGCGAAGATCGGCGCCAACGGCCTGGCCACGACGGTGCTGTTCACGAGCAGCGAGCGCGCCTGGCGCGCGCCGTTCACCGACGGGATGCTGCCCGGCAGCCTGTTCTCGCCCGAGGGCAAGCAGATCGAGCCGCGGCTGCCCCTGGCGGTGCTGCTCGAGGGCAGCTTCCCCGACGCCTTCGCGGGACGGCCCACGCCGGCATGGCCGGCGCCGGCGGACCCCGCGGGCATGCCGCCGGCGGGCGGCGCCGCGGCCCCGCTGCAGGGCGGTAAGGCCCGCGTCGCGGTGATCGGCTGCGCCAAGATGTTCGACGACATGGGCCTGCAGGCCGGTCAGAACGCCCTGCTGCTGCTCAACACCGTCGATGCCCTGACCAACGGCGAGCAGATGATCTCGATCCGCTCCAAGGCCCTGACCCAGCGCGTGATCAGGCCGGTCGACGACGGAGAGAAGCTCTTCTACCGCCTGTTCGCCGTCGTGCTGGTGCCGGCCGGTCTCGCGGTCTTCGGCCTGCTGCGCGCCGCGAAGCGCCGCAAGGAGGCGGCGCGATGACCCGCAACCGCCCCCTGCTGATCCTGGGCCTGGCCGTCGTGGCGCTGCTGTCTGTCAGCGTCGTCCAGCGGGTCCTGCACCGGCGCGCCGTGACGGCTCCGGCCACCGCCACCGTGGTGGCGGCGGACTTCGACCCGGCGGACATCAACCGCGTCACCGTCGGCGCCGGTGACGACTCGTTGGCGGTCGTGCTGGAACGTTTGGGCGAGGGTTGGGTCGCCCGCACCGCCTGGGACCACCCCGCCGACGCCCGCAAGCTGCAGGAACTGCTGGCGGCCGTGGACAGCCTGCAGGGCGAATTCCGCTCCGACGAGGCCGCGATCCTGGACGACTACGGCCTGGGCCCGCAGTCCGGTCCCGTGAAGGTGACCCTGTTCGGCAAGGACTGGCAGCCGGTCTGCGCGCTGCTGCTGGGCGAGCGCGCCGACGACGGCTCGGGCGTCTTCGTGCGCGCCCCGTCCAGCCACGCGGTCTACCTGACCCGCACCGAGGTGCGGGGCAAGCTCGGCCTGTGGTCGCCCGAGGCGAAGCCGGAGACGCGCCACTTCCTGGACCTGTCGGTGTTCAAGACCGACGCCGCCGGCATCCGCCGGATCGCCCTGCACCAGGGGGACAAGACCCTGGTCATGGAGAAGGTCCTGACGGCCGCCGGTCCCGGCGACGGCTCAGCGCCGCCGCCCCAGGACTGGGAGTGGACGCTGACCGCGCCCTCGCGCCGCGCCCTGGCGAAGACGAAAGTCGACGGCGTCATGAACGCGATGGCCGCCGTCCAGGCCGCCGACGTGGCGGATCCCGGGGTCGGGATGGAGAAGTACGGCCTGTGGAAGGCCGAACGCCGCGTCGAGGTGACGCTGGCGGACGGCTCGACCTTCGAACTGCGCGTCGGCGATGCGCGTCCGGCCGGGGACGGCGTCCAGGAAGGGCGCTACTGCATGACGTCGCGGGACCGGAAGATCTGGGTGATCCGCGAGTTCAAGATCGACCAGATCTTCAAGAAGCTCGAGGACCTGCTGCCGGACGCCTGACCCGGCCGCACTCCCTCCGAACGCCCGGGAGGCCCTCGCCCGGGCGTTTTTGCTTGCAGATTCAGGGACCGGGGATGATCCTGAACCCGTACCGGACATGATGTCGCCAACGCGTACCGCACCGGAGGCCAGGTCTTGAAGCAGAGCCGCAAAGGCGCCCCCGGGGCGCTGCTGACCAACGCGAACGTGCTGGACTACCTGCCGCCGCAGATGAACGCGGCGCCCGACCCGCGCGTCGAGATCGCCGACCTGCGCATCGCGGGCGGCCGCATCATCGAGCGCGGGCGCGGGCTCGCCCCGCACGAGGGCGAGGAGGTGCGCGACCTGGGAGGCCGCACGGTCATGCCGGGCCTCATCAACGCCCACCATCACCTCTACTCCACGCTGGCGCCGGGCATGCCCCCGCCGGCGAACACCCCGCGCAGCTTCCAGGACGTGCTGACGGAGATCTGGTGGAAGCTGGACCGCGCGCTGGATCCCGAGGCCATCCGGATCAGCGCGGTGTCGGGCGCCTGGGATTCCCTGCGCTGCGGCACGACGCTGATCTTCGACCATCACAGCAGCCTGACCTCGGTCGGCGGCTCGCTCGACCTGGTGGAACAGGGGCTACGCGAGGCCGGCGTGCGCGGCTGCCTCTGCTACGAGGTCACCGACCGCGGCGGCCCCGGCAGCCGCGACACCTGCCTCGAGGAGACCCGCCGCTACCTGCAGAAGACGGCCGCGCCCGGCGACGGCGTCCCGGCCCACAGTGTCCCCTGGTTCAAGGGCCTCGTCGGCGCGCACGCCGGCTTCACGCTGGAGGACGGCACGCTCGACAGCCTGGCGGCGCTCTGCACCGAGTTCGACACCGGCGTGCACATGCACCTGGCCGAGGGCTCGACCGACCGCGAGATCTGCAAGGACCGCGGCTGGCCGGACCCCCTGGAGCGGCTGGACCGGCACGGCCTCATCCGCCCGCGCAGCCTGCTGGCCCACGGCGTGGACCTCACGCCCCTGGACCTGCAGACGATCGAGGAGAAGGGCGCCTGGCTCGTGCACAACGGCCGCTCGAACATGAACAACGGCGTCGGCCGCGCTCCGGTGGACCGCTTCCCGCCGCGCAGCTGCCTGGGCACCGACGGCCTGGACGGCAACATGTTCGGCGAGCTGCGCACGACGTTCTACCGCGGCAACGAGACCGGCCGCGGCCCGCTGGGCTTCCACGGCGCCGAGCGCTTCTGGATCGGCGGCTACCAGCTGGCCCGCGAGATCTTCGGCGAACCCTTCGGCTCGCTGGACGCGGGCGCGCCCGCGGACTTCCTGATCGGCTGCGAGGACCAGAAGCAGCCGCTGCACCAGGGCAACTGGCTCAGCCTGCTGCTGTTCGGCATGCAGCCCCGCCTGATCCAGGAAGTCTGGGTCGACGGCGCGCCGCGCTACCGCCGCGGCGACCCGGCGCCCTACGACGGCCAGGCCTGCCGCGCCGCCGCCCAGCGCATCTGGGACCGCATGGCCAACCTCTGATCCACGACGCCGGCCGGACGCCCCGTTCCGGGCGCGCCCGGCCGGGGCGTATCCGGAGCCGCGATGACACAGCAGGACCTCCACGCAGCCGCCCGCGCCCTCGAGGCGCCCATGATCGCCTTCCTGCGCGACATCGTCGCCATCCCGAGCCTGTCCGGGCAGGAGGAACGGGTCGTGCGCCGCGTCGCCGCGCAGATGCAGAGCGTCGGCTTCGACGAGGTGCGCATCGACGGCCTCGGCAACGTGCTCGGACGCATCGGCGACGGCCCGCGCGTCGTGGCGTTCGACGCCCACCTCGACACCGTCGACGTCAGCGACCCCGCGCAGTGGCTCTGCGACCCCTTCACGGGCAAGCTCGAGGACGGCCGCGTCTACGGCCGCGGCGCGGTCGACCAGAAGGCCGGCATGGCCGGCATGGTCTACGCCGGCAAGCTGATGAAGGACCTCGGCCTGCTCGAGGGCTGCCAGGTGTGGATGGTCGGCTCGGTCATGGAGGAGGACTGCGACGGCCTCTGCTGGCACTACATCCTGCAGGAGAAGGTGCTGCGGCCGGAGGTCGTCGTCTCGACCGAACCCACCGGCCTGACGCTGACCCGCGGCCAGCGCGGCCGCATGGAGATCCGGGTCACCGCGCGCGGCGTCTCCTGCCACGGCTCGGCGCCTGAGCGCGGTGTGAACGCCGTCTACAAGCTGGCCCCCGCCTGCGCGGCGATCGCGGCGCTGAACGAGCGGCTCGGCACGGACGACTTCCTGGGCAAGGGCACCTGCACCGTCAGCATGTTCCAGAGCCTGTCGCCGAGCCTGTGCGCGGTGCCCGACAAGGCCGAGCTGCACATCGACCGCCGCCTGACCGCGGGCGAGACCCGCGACGGGGCGCTGCAGGAGGTGCGCGACGCCCTGGCCGGAGCCGGCGTCGAGGCCGAGGTCTGGATGCTGACCTACGAGGTCCCCGCCTGGACCGGCCTGGTCTATCCCATGGAGAAGTACTACCCGACCTGGCTGATGCCGCAGGACCACCCCGCGGTGCGCGCCGGCGTCGCGGCGCACGCGGGCGTGTTCGGCGCGCCGCCCGAGGTGTCGCGCTGGACCTTCAGCACCAACGGCGTGGCCATCAACGGCCTGCACGGGGTGCCCTGCGTCGGCTTCGGGCCGGGCCAGGAGGCCCTGGCCCACGCCCCCAACGAGTACGTCCCGGTGGACGACGTGGTGCGGGCCTGCGCCTTCTACACGGCCTTCCCGCGAGCTTTCCTGAACATCGACCGAGGTGCGAAATGAGCAAGATCCTGCAGGGCAAGCATTTCATCGACACCGAGGATTGGGCCGACGACGAGCTGGAACTGATGCTCGCGACCGCCGGCGACCTCAAGCGCAAGTTCTACCGCGACGAGCCGCACGCGCTGCTGCGCGACCGCACCCTGTTCGCGCTGTTCTTCGAGCAGAGCACGCGCACGCGCAACTCCATGGAAGCGGGCATGACGCAGCTCGGCGGCCACTGTCACGTGCTGACACCCGACAAGCTGCAGCTGAGCCACGGCGAGACGGTCATGGACACCGCGCGCGTGCTGGGCCGCATGGGCCACGGCATCGCCATCCGCAACTGCGACTTCGGCGTGGGCAACAAGTTCATGCGCCAGATCGCGGGGATCTCGCGCGTACCGCTGATCAACCTGCAGTGCGACGTCTACCACCCCTGCCAGGCCGCGGCCGACATCATGACCGTGCGCGAGAAGTTCCGCGGCGAGACGCGGGGCCGCAAGATCGTCGTGAGCTGGACCTACGCCCCGAGCTACGTGCGCCCGATCTCGGTGCCCCAGTCCGAGATCCTGATCATGACGCGCATGGGCCTGGACGTGACGCTGGCCCACCCGCCCGAGTTCAAGCTGATGCCGGAGATCATCGAGCGCGCCCGCGCGAACGCCAGGCGCAGCGGCGGCAAGTTCGAGATGGTCGACGACATGGACGCGGGCTTCGAGGGCGCCCACGTGGTCTACCCCAAGAGCTGGGGCTGCCTGGTGCACGAGCCCGACCGCGCGGCCGCCGTCCAGCACATCGAGAAGTACCCCGGCTGGATCTGCGACGAGCGCCGCATGAAGCTGGCCGCGACCGACGCGATCTACATGCACCCGCTGCCGGCCTCGCGCGGCCAGGAAGTCACCGACGCGGTGATCGACGGTCCGCAGTCGGTGGTCTGGGACCAGGCCGAGAACCGCCTGCACACGGCCAAGGCCATCATGGCCCTCACGATGTAGAAGCCGGGGGCGCGCGATGCAGCTGCCGCAGGTCGGGACCAATCCGTACTGGACGGGGTACGCCTGCGGGCTCTGCGGCAGGGCGCACCCGACGGACCACCGCGGTTTCGTCTGCGCCGCCTGCGGCGACGAGGGCATCCTCGACGCGACCTACGACTACGCGGCGATCCGCGACGACCTGCCCGACGGCGACCCCTTCCCCGCGCGGGGCCGGCCCGACCTCTGGCGCTACGCCGCGCTGCTGCCGCTGCGCCCCGAGGCGCCCCACGCCTGCTGGTCGCTCGGCGACACGCCGCTGCACGCCCCGCACCGCCTGCGCGAGCACCTCGGCCTGCCCCACCTGCTGCTGAAGGACGACACCGCGCTGCCCTCGGCCAGCCTGAAGGACCGCGCCACGGCCATGGCGATGGCCGACTGCGCCCGCCTGGGCGTGGCGCACGTGGCCGCCGCCTCGACGGGCAACGCCGCGGCCAGCCTCGCGGTGCTGGCGGCGCGCGCGGGCGTGCGCACGACCATCTTCGTGCCGGCCGCCGCGCCCCGGGCCAAGCTGGCGCAGCTCGAGCTGCACGGCGCCGAGGTCCGCCGCATCGACGGCACCTACGACGAGGCCTTCGACCTGTCCGTCCGGGAGACGCGGGAGCACGGCTGGTACTCCCGCAACTGCGCCTACAACCCGCTGCTGGTCGAGGGCAAGAAGACCTGCGGCCTGGAGATCGCCCACGCCCTGGATTTCCGGGCGCCCGACGCGGTGTTCGTGCCGACGGGCGACGGCTGCATCGTCTCGTCGACCGCCAAGGCCTTCGTCGAGCTGGCGGAGGTCGGACGGCTGGACCGCGTGCCGGCCGTGTTCGGGGTGCAGGCGGCGGGCGCCGCGCCCCTGTTCCGCGCCTGGCGGGAAGCCGGGGCGCGGGCCGCCGCGCTCGCGCCGCGCGAGGTGTTGGCGGCCGTCGCGCCGGTCGCGACCGCGACCATCGCCGACTCGATCAGCGTGGGCGTGCCCCGCAACCGGCTGAAGGCGTGGAAGTACGTCGCGCGCACCGGCGGCGGATTCCTCGCCGTCGAGGACGAGGCGATCCGCGAGGCCATCCGCCTGCTGGCCCGTCTGGCCGGCGTCTGGGCCGAGCCTTCGGGCGCCGCCGGCTTCGCCGGGCTGCTGCTGGCCCGCGAGCAGGGTCTGATCGGCCCGCACGACAAGTCCGTGGTCCTGGTCACCGGGCACGGGCTCAAGGATCCGCTGGCTGCCGTGCGGGCCTGACCGCCGACGCGACGGGGTTCAGTCCGCCGCCATGTCGGTCTTCCACACCTCCCATACCTTGCCGACGAGATCCGGACCCGGCTTGAGGGTCATACGCCCGGGCTTCCAGCCCGACGGCGTCGCCTCCGTGCCCTTGCTGGCCCGAACCAGCTGGAAGGCCTGGATCTGGCGCAGGGTTTCCCCCACGTGACGGCCGACCGGCGGGGTGAGCACCTCGTAGCCCTGGATCACGCCGTCGGGGTCGATGATGAAACGGCCGCGGTTCTCCACGCCCGCATCCTCGCCGTAGACGCCGTAGGCCGTGCCAACCTTGCCGCCGCCGTCGGACAGCATGGGGTAGGGCACGCCGCCCTTGACCATCTTCGAGATCTCGTGGTCGTTCCACATCTTGTGCACGAAGACGCTGTCGACGCTCATCGACAGGACCTCGACGCCCAGCTTCACGAACTCGGGATAATGATCGGCGACCGCCGATATTTCGGTCGCTCAGACGAAGGTGAAATCACCGGGGTAGAAACAGAGGACCACCCACTTGCCGAGGTGGTCCGACAGCTTCACGTTCGTGAACGCACCCTTGTGGTACGCCGGGGAGACGAAATCAGGGGCTGGTTTGCCGACCTGGATCATGGCTCTCTCCTCCTTCTGCGTGGTCGATATCGGTTCCGAGGGCGATGGTACCGGCTGCCCGACCAGTCCGCCGGTCGGGCGAGCGCATCCCGCTTTCAGTTCTTCCGCCATCATTCACCTCCTCCCTTGCCGCGGCATCCTGGTGTCAGATTAGCTGCGCAGCGCAGACCGGGCAACCACGGTCGCGCTGCAGCGATCGCCTGTTACGGCGGTAGTTTCAGTCGCGATTACATCAGGCGGGCCGGGCGTCGCCGCCGATGATCGTCTGGATTTTCGATACGGTGGTCCAGTTGCGGGTCGTGGCGGTCTCCCCCGTGAGGCGCGTGAACGCCTTCAAGATCTCGCTGTCGAGGACGCCGCCCGCACACCACAGGTAGGCCGCCCGCTTCCCGAGGGCGAAGGCCTCGGGCGACCAGGACCGCGCCAGCAACGGTCTCGCCGCTTCCAGGGCGTCCGGGCCCTGCACGAACGCCACCAGGTGCCGCGCGGGATCGTCGGCCACGTCGCGCAGGGGGTTCTCCAGGAGGATGGCCGCCAGGTCCGCCGCGGTCACCACGATCACCGTCGCCGTGAAGCCGAACTCGCGTTCGATCGCCGGCTGGATGGAACGCGCGTGCCAGGCGGCGTCCGGGCTCTTCGCCGCGAAGACGACGTTGCCGCTGTTGAGCAGCGTACGGACGTCGGCGTAGCCGAGTTCCGCGAACAGGCGGCGCAGGTCCGCCATGGCGATGCGCTTGGCGCGGCCGACGTTGATGCCGCGCAGCAGGGCGGTGAAGGTGGTCACGACGGCCCTGCGCCCGGTATGACGATGTCCACGCCCGACACGGTCGAGGCGCCGATGATCTCGATGATGCCCGCGGCGTTCCAGTCCGGGGTGGACGGGTGCCAGACGGCGCCGGCGGGCGGGCGGTCCGTCGTTCCGAAATACTGTTCGCTGGTCACCGCTCCCAGCTTGTAGCGGCCGTCCGGGAGGCCCCGGATCGTGAATTCCGTTTCACCGGTCACGAGGTAGTCGAGGCCCCTCTCATCGCCCAGGTCAGCATCGTGGACGAAGACGATGCAGGGCGAGACCGGCGTCGCCGGCGAGTCCAGGTGGCCGGTGATCACACCGCCGAGTTCCAGGAACACATCGACGGCGACGATGTCACCGGGATTCCCGATCACGATCGGCAGGGCGTCGGCGGGAGCGCCCGCGCGGTCGTACCACTGGGGCGCCCAGGCGGCCCCGGTCAGCCAGGACTCGATGTGCAGCAGATAGGTTCCGGGCCACAGGTTGTAGATGGCCTGTCGCGAAGACATGAGCGAATCGGACATCTCCGCCAGCAGGGTGAGATCGACCGGATCGTAGAGCCGGAACACTGCCGAGCCGGGATCGGGCAGGGGCGCGTCGACGTCGAAGACCAGCCCGCACTGCAGCAGTTCGATGCCGGTGAGCGTCTGGCCGGAGTCGATCATGAAGATGTCGGCAGCCGCGAAGCTCGGCCCGCCGAACCAATGCTGGATGCCGAATCCGTGGCTGGACAACAACTTGAAACTCGCCGGCAGGAGCAGGTCGAAGTTGAAGCCGCCGTCTGCGCCGACCCGGAGCCGATTGATCAGTATCGTGGAGTCCAGGTCGGCTGCCGACAGCATCAGGTCGTTGCCCACACCCAGGTCCAGCCAGGCGCCCGCAATGCGTCCCCCGACGCGCAGGGGTTCGAGCACGGACGCGCAGGCGACGAGGGACACCTCGTTCGCCGACACGCTGTACCTCGTTGCCGCAGCGGAATCGCGCGTGCCCGGAAGCCAGACGGGCTCGCAGGTGTAGGCGTGGTTCCAGGCGTCGGGGTCGAAGATTGTGAATTTGACCGCATAGTCGCCGGGCAACAGCGGAATCTGCCGGGGAGGGATCCGACCGCCCACGATGTCGCTGGTGTAGTACGCCACGCGCCGCAGCGCCGTCGCTTCCCCGTCGTTCCAGACCAGAAAGATTTCGAGCGTCCCTTTCCGTCCGTCCAGGGCGGGAGGCAACGACAGGTCCAGGGACAGGCTGCCCAGGGCGAAGTCGATCCGGACCGGGGAGTTCGCCGCCGACAAGGTGAACGTGTCGCGGCGTGCGAAGACGTACCGCGGCGCCGGCAGGGCGTGCACGATCCGCTCGCTGACCCCGTCCATCCGCAGATACGCGACGTAGTCGCCGGCCGGCACGTCCATCCCGAAATTCCCGAGGACATCGACTTCAGGCCGCAGGATGAGCGACTCATGATAGCTTCCGGTCACCCTGTCCAGTTCGATCGTGGCCTCGACGGGCGTCGCGCCGGTTGTCACCCGGCCTTCGATGCGGCCCGCGGGAACCTCCGGCTGATAGGGGTCGTCGAATTCGGCGCAGCCGGAGCCGAAGAGCACGAAGACCGTCCAGGCCGGCAGCAGTGACCGGCGACACCGGTTCAGGGCGCCCATCACCGGCCCCCTCCCGCGCGCGCCGGCAGCGTCCAGGAGACGCCGGTCACCTCGCCGTGATCGACGATCCCGATCGCGGCGGCCGTTGCGAATTCGTACGTCCCCGGATACCACCAAAGGACGCCGTCGCCGAGATCGGCTCTCAGATAGTATTCGCCATCGGCAAGGCCCGTGTAGACGAAGTGCCCGTCGCCGGTGTACTGCGACCATGAGCACCATCGTTCGCCCCGGTCGTCGCAGAGATTGATGTAGTTCGACCCGTGATCCAGACCGTCGGCTTCCAGCACGCGGCCGGTGATCCGGCCGCCCTCGGCCAGCAGGACGTCGAGCCGGCGCCGCTCTCCCGCCGCCAGATCGATGGGCGTGGCGCCGGAAGGCGACGGGGCGCCGTCGAACCACTGGCTCGCCCAGGTTTGATCATTGCAGACACCGTCCAGCTGCACCAGGACGCGGCCCGGGCGCAGCAGGCCGATCCAGATCGGGTTGTCGTACGTGTTTTGCGACGCCAGGACGTTCCCCGCTTCGTCGCAGATCCGGACCCGAACCGAGCGGTTCATGACCTCGCCGGGGCCTGCCAGCCGGATCTCGAGGCCGCTTTCGACCAGATCGATGCCCGTGACGCGGTCGCCCGCCTGCAGGGCGAAGCGCGTGGCCGTCTCGTAATTGTCGCCCCCATACCACTGTTCAACGGAGCCAGAGGAGAACCTCAGCCGCACCTCCAGAGGGACGGGCAGGATCAGCTGGTAACTCCCCTCGTCGTCGCAGTAGGCAGAGGCGACTTCCTGGGACCCGCCCGCGAACGCCTGCACGTTCACCTGGAGCGACGGCTCGACCAGACAGCTGCCCGTGACCCGGCCGGAGACGGTGACGTAAGATTCGGAAAAATCCTGTTCGTAGGCGGCAATGGTATCCGTGCCGACGACGAGGACATCGGCCTGCGCAGCGTCCAGCGTGCCCGGCAGGTAGATCCCCTCGGACGAATTCGGCGTGAGGAGGCGCATGGTGTAGGACCCCGGCCCCATGGCCGGCAGTACGAATTCCGTCCAACCCCGGACCACGTCGGCCCGCACATCACCATCGAAGTACGAGCCGTTTTCGAGCCGCAACCTGCACGAGGCCCCCTCCCACTCCTGCGGCAACAGCAGTCTGATCATCGCCAGGCCGCGCCTCACGTCGTGACGCAGGACGTAGGGGCCGATCTGCACGGTATCGGGCTTGCTGTCGATGTTGGCGTGCCATTCCTGACCGTGAACACCCAGCCTGTAACGTCCGGTCGGCAGTTCCAGCCGGTACCACCCGGTCGAATCCGAGCGCGTATCCGCCTGGGTCGAACCGGTCGTCCAGCCGCTCCACTCCTCTTCCAGCAGTCTGGCATCGACATCCATGACGCGGCCCTGCCCCGCGGCGAGCACGTATCCCTCGACGGCGCCGACTTCGTACAGCAGATCGTCGGTTTCCGGTTCCCCGGTGCAGGAGGCGAGCAGCAGCAGCGCCAGCAGGGGCGCCACCGACGCCTTCAACAGGATCGCGACCCTCGGGGCCGGTTTCGTCATGGGAATGGGCTTCCGATCACGACTAGTTGATATAGCCCAACGAACGCAACTGCTTGCGGATCTCCTCGCCCACGGCGGGATCATCTCCGACGTCGGCGCCCTCGACGGGGCGCAGTTCCATGTAGGAGGGGACACGGTGCTTCTCCAGCCGCTTGACGTAGCGGCGGCCGGCTTCGGTGAGGCCGCCCGTCAGGATCACGCCCGGCATGTCCCCGGCCGGGGGCAGTCCCAGCAGCGACAGGAACGTGGGGCAGACGTCCAGCAGTTCGAGGCGGTCGAAGCTCTGGCCGGCCTGGTGCAGGGGGCTGCGCACCATGAAGATGCCCCACTCGCTGTGCTCGACCGTGCCGCGGCCGCTCGGCCGCGGGCCGTGGAAGCCGTGGTCCGACAGGATCACGGCCGGCCGGTCGGCTGGGAACCACGACAGGACCTCGCCGACCGCCTCATCGACCCAGTCGTAGTAGCGGCGCACGATGTCGCCGAAAGCCGCCAGTTCCTGCGGATCGTTGCGCGGCGAGGCCGGGTCGTCCTTCAGGTAATGGTAGAAGGAATGGCTCATCATGTCCGGGCCGCGCAGGTAGAAGAAGAACAGGTCGAAGTCCGCGACGTCCTTCAGCATCCGGGCCACGTTCAGATAGCCGAGGTCGGCGGCCCAGAACTCCCGCAGGTTGCGCATCTCCCGCGGGTAGGCGGCCTCGAGCGCCGCGACGTCGGCGCCGGGCGGCAGGAACCGCACCAGGTCGCGCGCCTGCAGCGAGTCGGGGTCCACGCGGCAGGCGACGACGCGCGCGCTCAGCGAATCGGGGTACACCAGCCTGGCCAGCGGCACGCTGCGCTCGCGGCCGTAGGGCAGGTAGTCGCTGACCATGACGCCGTTGATGGGCCGGGCCGGGTAGGTGGTCCACATGCCGATGACGGCCGTGCTCTGACCCGCGGCGCCGATCATGTCCCAGATCGCGGGCGCGTACCACGCGCTCCCGACGGGCGACTTGCGGTCGCTCTCCTTCAGGAAGGAGGCGACGCCGTGCACCTCGGGCCCGACCCCGGTGCAGATGCTGGCCCACAGCAGCGGCGACTTCTCCAAAGGCACGAAGGTCCTCATCCGCCCGGACGAGGACTGCGCGCGGAAGGCGGCGAGGCGGGGCAGGCGCCCCTCGGCGATCATGGGGTCGAGCAGGCTCCAGTCGGCGGCATCGATCCCGATCACGAGCAGCTTGGACGAAGCGGCGGTCACGGCGGGGCCGTCACCGTCCCGGCCGCAGCCGGCCAGCAGCATCGCGACGACCAGGAAAGACAGCACCGGGATCGAGGAGAGTTTGCCGCGCATTTCGGAGTCCGTTTTCCGCTAAGTTCTTCAGGCCGACCGCGAACTGCCATGTTACCCTGCCTCGGCGCGGGAGACAACGGGAATCGGCGCGGCCCCGATTGACAGGTCCCGGCGACAGGCCTACGCTGCGGTCAGATCGTCCTGCATCCGGTCGCGGCTGGCGGCACGAAACGGGAGTAAGCATGAAACTGGTGTCGAAGGTGGCGATCCTGGGCTCGGGCGTGATGGGCAGCGCGATCGCGGCCCACTTCGCCAACGCCGGCGTGCCGGCGCTGTTGCTGGACATCGTGCCCCCCGGCCTGCCCGCGGGCGCCGGCCGCAAGGAGCGCAACGCCCTGGTCGACGGGGCGGTGGCGGCCATGGCCAAGTCGAAGCCCTCTCCCCTGTTCACGCGCGACCGCCTGAAGCTCATCGAGACCGGCAACTTCGAGGACGACCTGGCGCGCATCGGTGACGCAGACTGGGTCGTCGAAGTCGTCAAGGAGGACCTGGGCATCAAGCTGAAGGTGCTCGGCGCGGCCGCGTCCCACCTCAAACCCGACGCCTGGCTCACCAGCAACACCTCGGGCCTGTCCCTGGCAGCGATGTCCGACGGGCTGCCCGAAGCGGTGCGGCCGCGCTTCCTGGGCACGCACTTCTTCAACCCGCCGCGCTACATGAAGCTCATGGAGCTGGTCCCCGGGCCGCGGACCGATCCCGCGATGATCGCGGACGTCGCCGCCTTCTGCGAGGTGCGCCTCGGCAAGGGGATCGTGCTGGCGCGGGACACGCCCAACTTCGTGGCCAACCGCATCGGCGTGCACGCCATGATGACCACGTTCCGGGTCATGATAGAGATGGGCCTGACCGTCGAGGAGGTCGACGCCCTGACCGGCCCCGCGGTGGGCCGTCCCAAGACCGCCACCTTCCAGCTCGCGGACCTGGTCGGACTGGACACCTTCCTGCACGTCGCCGAGAACGTGTACGACACCGCGACGGCCGACGAGGCCCGCGACGTCTTCGCGCCGCCCGCTTTCCTGCGCACGATGGTCGCGAAGGGCCTGCTGGGCCGCAAGACCGGCGGCGGCTTCTACCGCATGGTCAAGGGCGAGGGCGAGAAGACCATCCTGACGCTGGACCTCGGCACCTTCGATTACCGCGAGAAGCGCAAGGCGGCGTTCCCGGAGATCGAGCGGGCCAAGACCATGGACGACCTCGCCGAGCGGCTGCGCTTCCTGGTGCTGGGCCAGGGCCGCGCCGGCCAGGTCCTTTGGGCGATGCTGGCGCCGACCTTCTCCTACTCCGCGATGCGGGTGGGCGAGATCTGCGACGACGCCTCGGCCGTGGACCGGGCCATCCGCTGGGGCTTCAACTGGGACCTCGGGCCGTTCGAGACCTGGGACCTGCTGGGGTTCCGCGCGACGACCGAACGGCTGCGCGCCGACGGGCTGCCCCTGCCCGCCTGGATCGATGCCCTCTACGCAAGCGGCGCCGAGTCCCTCTACCGCGAGCGCGACGGCCAGCGGGAGACGCCCACCGCGGCGCCTGGCGTGTTCTCCCCGGTGCCGGTCCACCCCCGCGCCTTCGACTTCGAGCTGCTGCGGCACGGCGGGCGCGAGATCCGCCGCAACCCCGGCGCCTCGCTGCTGGACCTGGGCGACGGCGTCTTCTGCCTGGAATACCACGCCAAGATGAACGCCCTGGGGCAGGACCAGATCCAGATGACGATGACGGCCTGCCGCGAGGCCGAGCTGAACGGCCGCGCCCTGGTCGTGGCCAACCAGGGCGAGCACTTCTCGGCCGGCGCCAACCTGGCGCTGCTGTTGATGGAGGCCGTCGAGGGCAACTGGGACGACATCGACCTGATCGTGCGCGCCTTCCAGGGCATGACCGACCGCCTCGCCTTCTGCGGCGTGCCGGTGGTGACCGCCCCGCACGGGCTGGCCCTGGGCGGCGGCTGCGAGGTGACCCTCGCCGGCGACCTGGTGCGGGCCGCGGCCGAGACGTACATCGGCCTGGTCGAGTTCGGCGCCGGCGTGGTGCCGGCCGGCGGCGGCTGCGTGCGCCTCTACCAGCGCAACCGCGAGCGCTTCGCCGACGCGGCCGACCTCTACCCCGCCCTGCGCGCCACCTTCGAGACCATCGGCACGGCCAAGGTCGCCACCAGCGCCGCGGAGGCGCGCGAGTTCGGCTACTTCCGCGCCGCGGACACCTGGAGCATGAACCGCGACCTGCAGATCGCCGACGCCAAGCAGCTGGCGCTCGCGCTGGCCGACCGCGGCTACGCGCCGCAGACGCCCGATCCGGCGATCCCCGTGATGGGACGGGCCGGCGTCGCGCTCTGCGAGTCGGTGCTCTACAACATGGTCGAGGCGGGCTTCGCCTCGCCGCACGACCGCAAGATCGGCGGCTGCCTAGCGCGGGTCCTCTGCGGCGGGGACGTGCCCGGGCCGACGACCGTCTCCCACGCGCATCTGCTGGACCTGGAGCGCGAGCACTTCCTGAAGCTGTGCGGCGAGCGCAAGACGCTGGAGCGCATGCAGAGCCTGCTGAAAACCGGCAAACCGCTGCGCAACTAGAAAGGACCGTCATGAGAGACGTCGTCGTCGCGTTGGCGCTCAGGACCCCCACCGGCAAGGCGGGCAAGGGCTCGTTCGCCCAGACGCGGCCCGACGACCTGGGCGCCGCGGTCGTCCGCGGGCTGCTGGAACGGGCCGCGGCCCTGGACGCCGAGCGCATCGGCGACGTGATCGTCGGCTGCGCCATGCCCGAGGGCGAACAGGGCATGAACGTGGGCCGCAACATCGCGCTGCTGGCAGGCCTGCCGGACGTGGTGCCGGGCATGACCGTCAACCGCTTCTGCTCCTCGGGCCTCGAGACGATCAACCTCGGCGCCCTGAAGGTCGCCTGCGGCCAGGTCGACCTGGTGATCGCCGGCGGCGTCGAGTCGATGTCGCTGATCCCGATGGGCGGGATGCGCTACCTGCCGAACCCCGACCTGGTGGCGTCGGCCCCGCAGACCTACCTGAACATGGGCCTGACCGCCGAGCGGCTGGCCGAGCAGGACGGGATCTCGCGCGAGGCCCAGGACGCGTTCGCCGTGGCCAGCCACCGCAAGGCGCTGGCGGCGGCCGCCGCCGGCCGCTTCCGCGACGAGATCGTCCCGGTCGCCGTGCGCTCGTCGCAGCCGGGACCCGGCGGCAAGCCCGTCGTGCACGAGACCGTGCTGGAGGTCGACGAGGGACCGCGCGCCGACACCACCCCGGAAGCCCTGGCGAAGCTGAAGCCGGCCTTCAAGGCCGGCGGCACGGAGACCGCCGGCAACTCCAGCCAGATGAGCGACGGCGCCGCGGCGGTCCTGCTGACCACGCCGGAGATCTGCGAGGGCCTGGGCCTGCGCCCGCTGGCGAGGTTCGTGACCTACGCCGTGGCCGGAGTGCCGCCCGAGATCATGGGCATCGGGCCGGTGGCCGCCGTGCCGAAGGCCCTGGCCCAGGCCGAACTGTCGCTGACCGACATGGACGTGATCGAGCTGAACGAGGCCTTCGCCGCCCAGAGCCTCAGCGTGCTGAAGCGGCTGAAGCTGTCGTCGGACGACGACCGGATCAACCCCAACGGCGGCGCCATCGCCCTGGGCCACCCCCTGGGCTGCACGGGAGCCAAGCTCACCGCCACCGCACTGCACGAGCTGCGCCGCCGCGGCGGCAAGTACGCCATGGTCACGATGTGCGTCGGCACGGGCATGGGCGCGGCCGGCATCTTCGAGGCCCTCTAGAACCGACGCCGACGGGCGGGAGGAAGCATGAGCCAGCAGACGTACCCCACCGGCGGCGAGTTCCTGCTGCGGGCGGCCGCGCCCGCCGAGGTCTTCACCCCCGAGGACTTCGACGAGAACCAGCGCATGATCGCGCAGGCGGCCCGCGACTTCATCCAGCAGAAGATCGAGCCCCGCCGCGAGCAGATGGAGTACCAGGGCGACACCGCGCTGGGCGGCCCGCTGCTCAAGGAGGCCGGCGCGATGGGACTGCTGGCGGTCGACGTGCCGGAGCGCTTCGGCGGCATGGGCGCCGACAAGGCCACGGTCATGATCATCAGCGAGCTGATCTCGCGCAGCGGCAGCTTCGCGGTGCAGCACGGCGCCCAGGCGGGCATCGGCACGCTGCCGATCGTCTACTTCGGCACCGAGAAGCAGAAGGCGCAGTACCTGCCGCGGCTGGCCACCGGCGAGCTGCTGACCGCGTACGCCCTGACCGAGCCCGGCAGCGGCAGCGACGCCCTGGCGGCGCGCACCAGCGCGGCCCTGAACCCCGCCGGCACGCACTACCTGCTCAACGGGGTCAAGCAGTACATCAGCAACGCCGGCTTCGCCGACCTCTTCATCGTGTTCGCCAAGATCGACGGCGACAAGTTCACGGCGTTCATCGTGGAGAAATCCTTCGGCGGCGTGGTCATCGGCGCCGAGGAGAAGAAGATGGGCATCAAGGGCAGCAGCACCTGCCAGGTCATCCTGGAGGACTGCCCGGTGCCGGTCGCCAACGTGCTGGGCGAGGTCGGCAAGGGCCACCACATCGCCTTCAACATCCTGAACGTGGGCCGCTTCAAGCTGGGCGCCAGCACCGTCGGCGGCTGCAAGCTGGCCCTGGAGTGGTCGGTCCCCTACACGACCCAGCGCGAGCAGTTCGGCGCGCCGATCAGCACCTTCGGCCTGATCCGCGCCAAGATCGGCGACGTCGTCGCCGCCGCCTTCGCCGCCGAGTCGATGGTCTACCGCACCGCCGGCCTGCTGGACTGCGCCATCGCCACCCTGGACAAGGGCGCCCCGGACTACGACCTCAAGTCGATCCTGAAGGTCGAGGAGTTCAGCATCGAGTGTTCGATGATCAAGATCTTCGCCACCGAGGCCATGGCCCTGGCCGCCGAGGAGGGCGTCCAGATGCTGGGCGGCTACGGCTACTGCCAGGAGTACGGCCTCGAGCGCCTGTACCGCGACGAGCGCATCAACCGCATCTTCGAGGGCACCAACGAGATCAACCGGCTGCTGGTGCCGGGTCTGCTGCTGCGCAAGGCGCTCAAGGGCGAACTGCCCCTGCTGCAGGCCGCCCAGAAGATCGCCGAGGAGCTGATGGGCGTGCCGGAGTTCGCCGCCCCCGGCGAGCCCGGCTTCCTGGAGCAGGAGACCAAGCTGGTCGCCAACCTCAAAAAGACGGCGCTGGCGGCCCTGGGCATCGCCGCCCGCACCTTCGGCGACAAGCTGAAGGACCAGCAGGAGGTGCTGGCCGACTGCGCCGACCTGGTCATCGCGGTCTACGCCTGCGAGAGCGCGCTGCTGCGCACGCAGAAGCAGGCGGCGCGGAGCGGGGCCGACGGCGCCGGCGTCGCCGTCATGGCGGACCTGACGGCGCTGTGCGTCAACGACGCCATGGAGCGCGCCACCGTGCTCGGCCGCCGCGCGCTGGCCAACACGCTGGCCGGCGACGAGCTGCGCACGATGCTGGCGGGCCTGCGGCGGCTGACCAAGCACGATCCCGCGCCCCGGGCGCAGCTGCACGACCGGATCGCGGCGGCGGCGATCGCGGCGGGGGGCTATCCTTTCTGATCGGCTTGATATGGACGGGATTCAAGAAGCCGACCGCCGCTGGATCGAAGAAAAGGGTATGACGGTGCTGAATCTCTACTCGGAACAGTACCGGGCTACCCCGGTCGACATCTTCGTCGAGGAGCCGTTCGATTTCGACGCCGTGGAAGCCCGCTCCCATGTGGCCGACGTCGAGGGCGTGACGTTTCGCTATGTCGACATCGAGACGCTCATCCGCATGAAAGAGACGGCCGGACGACCCGTCGATCGTGACGATGTCCGCCAGTTGAGGATGCTCCAAGATGACTCATGAGAACTGGAAAATCGCCGAGGGCGCGGCAGACTGGCAGTGCGACTGGGAGAGTGCGAAGCGATTCCAGTTACGCTATTTCCGCAGTCTGCCGATGGTCGACAAGATCCGGGCTGTCGAGGACTTGTGCCGGCTGGCCCGGGCATTGCGTCGCCATGACGAATCGCGGGACGATTCCGGACCTGCGAGCTAAGAGCGATTCTGTCCCACTATTCCCGAGCTCGCGCCCCTGCTGGTTTCGAGGGACCCACCCTCATTTTGATGGCACCGCGAGCCCCGCGTCCCGGCCCGGATAATCCTATCCGACACACCCATCTGCGGTTGCAGACGCGCCCGACCCTGGCGCGTTCCTTGCGACGACCCGGTCGTCAGGCCCCGACAACCCGCAGCGGTCTTCGATCATGGAAAGCGCACTGAGTCGACCGGGAATGGGCGGCAGGCGATCAAACCTCGGCGACATCGGTGACATCGCACCCTGATCGAGGATCGCAGCGCGGGTTCGTGAGCCTGAACGATAAGAGCGGCGGTACCCGCCGCGGATCAATAGCAGACGACATCCAGGATGCCGGTTTTCAGGGCGCGCCAGACGAAGTTGTAGAAACTGTCGTCGGGTTTCCTGGAATACTCCACCTTCCCCACCTTCATCGAGCCCGAGTCGTCCGCGGCGTTGTCGCTGCGGATCTTGAACACGTTCGCCAGGAACGAGACGATGCTGTTCTTCAAACCTCCCGATTCCCCGGTCTGCTTGTCGAGCCGGGCGATCTCCAGATTCCTGTAGGAAGCCGTCATGCGACCTGCGGCCCGACCGTCGACCACCTCGATGGCGAAGGCAACGTTGTCGACATGGCAGGAGTTGAGCCTGGTCCGCACCGACACATTCAGGTACTCGTTGAGACAGGTCGCGTCCATCGCGCCGAGCGAGCCGCTGTAGCTGAGCAAGAAGTCCGGCTCGGCGACCGGCATCGACATCCGGATCTTCAGCACGCCGGCGCCCATGAGGGCGCCCTGAGCCCTGAGCCGGATGGTGTCGCCGTCGCCGGTGCGGTTGG
Source organism: Candidatus Latescibacterota bacterium (assembly GCA_030658975.1). Classification (GTDB taxonomy): domain Bacteria; phylum Krumholzibacteriota; class Krumholzibacteriia; order LZORAL124-64-63; family LZORAL124-64-63; genus PNOJ01. The sequence continues at coordinate 23,682 of JAUSBL010000081.1, read as the reverse complement.
CGAGATCTGCGACGGTCAGGCCGACGTCCGCGAAGGACAGCACGCCGGGCGCGTCGCCGGCGATCACCCGGTCGCGGTAGCTCACGGCGCCGTCGACGACCGCAATACTGTCGACCTGCAGCGGCTGCGCCAGTGAAGCCAGCATCTCGTGCACCATGCGCCGTGGCGGGCGGGCGGGGTCCGAAGGCTTGTCACGGTTGACATAAGCGTCGAAAACGGGGCGGGAGAAGCGGATCGACCTGGCCCGGTTCGACCGGCCGCGCAACATCTCGTCGTACGCCAGGCCCAGCACCCTGAACTCGGGCATGGCCAGGAGATAGCGGGTCCTGCGGAATTCCCGCGCGGAGAAGTAATCCTCGTCGCCGGCCAGCGTCCGCAACTCGAACGACTCTGCGAGCAGGACCGAATCCCGGGCCGACGTGCGCAATCGCTCACAGGCGATCCCGTAGCGCGAGCGGTGGAACGCCACATCGATCCGCGTCGCGTCGAGATCGGTCCTGGCCAGGAGAGCCGCGGGAGACCAGGAACGCCGCAGGAGTGTCTCCCATCGCACGCCGGTCAGCGTGATCCGTTCGATTTCGAGTTTCGTGTCGGGGGATTCCAGCGTGACGGAGGTGGCGACGAGGCGGTCGGCGTCGGGCGAATATTCCAGTCCGCCGATCCGCAGCTCCGAACCGGCGTGCGCGCGTCCGTACGCCCGTTCGAGCATCCGTTTGCCGGGACCGTCGAGGATCGCCCCGCCGAACAACAGGATGATCAGCGTGGAGACCAGGGCTACCGCAGCCAGGGATGCCGCCGCGTAGGCCGCCCACCTCCGCCCCGGCAGCCTGCTGCGGCCACCGATCGCCGGTTCTCCCATGACATCTCCCTGGTGGAATGACGATCTGCCTGTTCCCACCCGCCCCTCGCACGCACCCAACATAGCATGAGTCGGACGATCGTGCTCCGTCAGACGTACCTGAACAGCGGCGGGAAGATGACCACGACGATGGCCGCCCACGCGGCATAGACCGGCAGGTAGTCCGTCTGCCAGCGTTCGAGGCGCGAGAACGGGCCGCGCCCGCGCAGGAACCTCACGTAGAGCACGGTCGACCAGGCGAGGTTGACGAGCAGGATCACGTTCTCCCCCAGCGCGGCCACGCGGTTGGGGCTGAAGCCGAACTCGGAGATGCGCGCCGCGATCGCCCCCAGCGCCAACGCGTCGGCCAGCAGCGCGCCCACCAGCAGCACCACCTGCAGCACGTCGAAGACGCCGGGGGGCGCCCGGTGGTCGCGGGCGGACACGGAGTAGAGCAGCAGGCCCAGGACCACCACCAGCAGCAGGTCGAAGGCGATGAGCACGTCGCGCCGGACGTCGACCCCGCGACCGGTCCACAGCTGGGTCGCCAGGAAGATCACCAGCATGGCGGCGAAAAGCGGCGCGAACAGGCGCGTCAGCACCGGCGCCATGTTCTCGATCACGCTCTGCTTGGCCTCCACCAGCCAGGAAGCGACAACGACCGCCCCCATGACGCCGCACGGCAGCAGCCACTGCTCGAAGAAGGGCTCGATGTCCACGCCGATGGCCTGGAAGATCAGCCCCGTGAACCCCGCCAGCACGCCGCCGCCGAGCGCGATCAGCACGTAGTAGATGAACAGCTCGCCTGAGAAGCGGATGAAGTCCATGCGGCCGCCCGCCTGGCCCCACCGGCCGCCCGCGTACGCGACGCCCACGGCCAGCCAGAGCGCGATCGGCAGGTGCAGCGCCGAGAGCACCTCGCTGGAGCCTCCCGGAGCGAACGGGTAGACGTTGGCGAACACGCCCGCCGCGACGAACGCCACGGCCAACCGGCGGAGGGTCCCGGCGCCGGGCCGCCGCTTCCAGACGAAGTAGCCGGCCAGCAGGGGCAGCACGAAGAGGCCCAGGTTGCGGGCGTAGAAGCCCTCGTCCTCGCCCCAGCGGAAGCCGAAGAGCGCCGGCGCCTTGATGGCCGCCGCCGCCGCGACCGCGATGCCGAAGGCGACGGCGGCCTCACGGCGGGCGCTCCCGCGCGGCTTCCCGGGATCGTCGGGGTCCAGGACGAGTTGCTTCCAGAGGCGGTCCGAGTGCTCGCGCGCGAACTCCCGCGAGAGGGCGTCGAGGTTGCCCATGCGCTTGACCGCCACCAGGAACGCCTCGTCGGCGGCCAGCCCCGCCTCGACCAGACCCGCGACCTGCTCGCGCAGGTGGTCCTCCAGCTCCGCCACGTCAACGGCGTGGATCGACTGGCGACGGCGCAGGTAGCTGCGCCAGTGGTCGATCTGATCCTCGAGCGATCGTGCGTGATCGGGATGCGTCATCTCTCAGGCTCCCTGGGGAAACGGCGCCGTCAGCGCCGGGCGGCCGGCCGCAGCGGCCAGCGGGAGGATCGACCAGATCCCGCGCAGCGTCGCGTCCACGGCTTGCCACTGATCACGTTCCTGCGCGAGTTGGGCGCGGCCGCCGGCAGTGATCCGGTAGTACTTGCGGCGGCGGCCGCTCTCGGCGACCTCCCACCGCGCCGCGACGTGGCCGAGCCGCTCGAGCCGGTGCAGGACGGGGTACAGCATGCCGTCCGTCCACTCCATGCGGCCCCCGGACAGCTCCCGGACCCGCTTGATGATGGCGTAGCCGTAGCTGTCGGCTTCGGCCAGGATCGCCAGGACGATCGGGGTCGAGGAAGCGGCCATCAGGTCCTTGCTGATCTCCATGGCTTCACGTCTCGCGTGGCGGTGTGGTCCCGGATCTCAAATACCTAACAGCATTATACATTGAACTTCTATGTATGTCAAGGACATGCGTATCGATAATATTTCTAACGCACTAAGCACATCCGCACCGTCTCGACCCTCCCTCCTGCCTCCAGCCTAGCGAAGTAACTCCCCGAAGCCATTCCCCGGCCCGATGCGTCGCGGCCGTCCCAGACAGCCTCGTGGCTGCCATGGAGCAACTCCGTGTCGACCAGGGTGCATATGCGGGCGCCACGGACGTCGTAGATGCACAGGTCCACGGCCATGTCCTGCGGCAGATCGAAGGCGATGGTCGTGCGGGGGTTGAAGGGGTTGGGACGGGATTCGTGCAGAGTCAGCCGGATGGCGAGCCCGGTCGGCACGTCGACGAAATGGCCGGACGCGATGTCACACGCGTCGGGGATGCCGTTGTCGTTGACGTCCGGCACGCCGCCGCCGGCGATCTCCGCGAGATCGGGGATCCCGTTGCCGTTGCAGTCGCTGACCCAGGAGGCGAGGAACAGCAGCGATGAGACGTAGTGATCGTAGATCTCCGGGATGGCGGGGCTCGCCAGTTCGAGGGCGTAGGCCCACTGGTGAAGATCGCCGTAGCTGAAGTCGACCGAACTGCCGGTGACGGGGTAGGTGACTTCGGAGATCGCGCCGATGGCGTAGGACGCCCCACCTGCCGCAGCAATCAGGTTGCGCACCGCGTCTCCCGCGGAATGGAAAGCGTCGTCATCAGGACAGGTGACGGATGTGCGGGCCCAGGGCCACCCGAACCAGGGTTCGTATCCGTGCACGTCCAGATACAGGCGCACGTTCGGATGGGCCAGGAAGAAATCGCGCACGGCCGCGGTTTCCGGCTCGGAGAAGGGATGAGGCCCGCTCCCGGGGCTGCCCCAGTTGCGGTTCAAATCGAACCCGTGCCAGTTGTACCGTTCGTACACCGCGTACCCGTCGGGATTCATGATCGGCAGCAGGTACCACTCGGCGTTGTCCACCAGAGCCCGTATCTCCGGATCAGTCGCGTAATTCGCGAGCAGATGCTCGGCCACGTAGGCGACGAGCATGGCGCCGCCCTGTTCGTTGCCGTGCTGGGCGCCGTGGTAGAGCAAGCCGACCTTGCTCGCGCCGGGGCCGGTGATCCGCAGGGCCATCAGCGCGCGCCCCTGCACCGACCGGCCGAGATCGACCGTCCGGGCCAGCGTCGGATAACGTGCGGCCAGGTCGCGCATCAGGGCGAGATGCTCTTCGTAGGTGCGATACTCATCGAAGAACCCATGCCCCTGGTCGGCATACATCTCGTCGATCCGGGCCTGCAGGTTCTCGATCAGGACGGTGTACCCGAACCCGGCGGCGTCCAGTTCACGCTTCTGGTCGCGTGAGACACGGGCTTCGACGACGCCGGCCCGCAACGACTCGGACCAGATCTCGAGATCCCGGCTGGCGGCATCGAGGATTCTCAGCGCTTCGAGCTGCGCTTCACCGGCGACCTCGATGCTGACCACCTGGTGGTTCTCGTATCCCCGCGGCTGGGCCAGGGCCGCCTCCGGCGCCAACAGGAAGATGCCCGCCACGAGGATGAGGTACTCCCCTGATCCGTGGGTACGCATGATCATCCCTCCTGTTTGGGCGCGTCTTCAGACCGGGAGGGGCGCCCGCCTCTTGAAACCAGGACACGGCGAAACACCCATGCCAGCATATCGCCACGACCGGCGAATGGCGAACTGCAATCCGGACTGAATACGGGCTCAGGAGACACGCATGACTCAGCAGCACTCGGCGGATTCAACTTCCCGTCAGACTAACGCATCAGGATCGCATTCTGGGTGACCGTGACGCCTTCGGCGGTCAGTCGGCAGAAATAGGCGTCGCCCGCGCAGATCGTGGATGGCCGCCCCGGTGCCGGTGTCCACGGCGTAGATCTCCGCGAAGCCCGACTAGCCGATGACGAACAGCAGCGTCCCGTGGGGCACGGTCGTGGCATTCAGCGTCAAGAGTCCGCCGGTCTCGGACGGGTTGAAGGAGTCCAGCAATGTGATCTGAACCGAGACGGGCAGAGCGCCCGCCGCGAGCGACCCGAGCCGAGGCACCATGGCCGAACTAGCCCTTCAGCTTCCCGATCATGTGGCTGATGACATGCGTGTGCTCGCGCTGGGGACTGAACATGATGATTTCCGCGTCGGCATCGACCTTCACGTTGTGTCCGGGCGGCCAGTAGAAAAGGTCGTTCTCCCTGACCGTCTCCGTCATCCCGTTCGCGTCGGTCGTGGTGATCTGCCCACGCAGGACGAAGCCCCAGTGGGGGCACTGGCAGCGATCCCCTTCAAGACCCATAAAGAGCGGGGTGGTGTCGACACCCTGCGAAAGGGTGAAGTACTCGCCGCTCATCGTTCCGAAGTCGCCGGCGTCACCGAAGTTCATTCGTTGACGAATCACGGCGCCCGGGATCTCGAGCTGAATGTCGACCTTGTCTTTCTCTATGCGCATCCTGGCTACTCCCTGCTCGAAGTGTCAGTTCGTCACTCGACCGCGTGCTCTGGCCAAGAAAAGCCAGCTCTCCGGCACTGTCAACCCCGCGAACGGGACGGAACCACGGGGCAGGATGATCGCGGGCGCCGGCGCGCAACAGAATACCTTCGCGCACCGAGAGGCGAAGAAGATCCTGAATATGGATTGTCACATCGTCGAAGTCTGCCATGATCACGATCCTGAACAGGCGCCAACTGTTAATATGACCGAGCAGATGAGATACTGAGGAGCCACAGCCCGGCGGTGAACCATGACCGACTTCGACGTCGAGGTCTTCTATGACGGCGACTGTCCGCTATGCACGCGGGAGGTGCGGCTGCTTCGCCGGCTCGACAAGCGCAAGCGCATCCTCTTCGTCGACATCGCGGACGAGGGATTCGCTCGGACCTCGGTCGGCGTGACGTGGGAGGCTTTGATGGATCGCATCCACGCCCGCCTGCCCGACGGCACCATCGTCGAGGGGGTCGAGGTGTTCCGGCGCCTTTACACGGCGGTCGGCTTCGGGTCGCTCGTCGCGCTGACCCGCTTGCCCGGCGTCGCGCAGTTGCTCGATCTCGGCTATCGGTGGTTCGCGAAGAACCGACCGCGCCTCACCGGGCGGTGCGCGGACCGCGCCTGCGAACTTCACTCGAGGCCGATGAGGGCGGAGGTGCGCCAGCTCATCAATGAGCCCACGGTCATCATCGAGTTCGGAGCCGACGCGGCAGCGTGGCACAACATCAGCGACCCCGTGATGGGTGGCATCTCGAGCGGCGAGATGGTGGCGGAAGACGGACTGGGGGTCTTCAAGGGCGTGGTCTCTCTCGAACACAGCGGCGGCTTTGCCTCCGTCCGGACGGCCGAGGGCCACTACGACCTGTCCGGCTACGACGGGCTCACGGTCCGCGTCCGCGGCGACGGCAAGCGCTACGGGCTGCGCTTGCGCACCTCGGAAGCTTCCGTCGGCGTCAACTACCAAGTCGACTTCAGGCCAGCCCCCGGCGCCTGGCTCGACATCAGGCTTTCATTCGCGTGCTTTCAGCCGCTCTTTCGCGGACGTCTGGTGGCGGGTCACCCCCCGCTCGACCCGGCCAACATCAAGACCTTCGGCCTGATCATCGCCGACCGTCAGGAAGGTCCGTTTCGCCTCGAGCTCGCGTCGATCGCGGGACACCGCGAGTCATAGGCCCAGCGTCGCCAGGGCTGGAGCCGACACTCACCGGACGAGACTCATGCGCACCGTCTCGATCTTCCCTCCTACTTCCAGCCGCGCAAAGTAACTCCCCGACGCCATCCCCCGCCCCGACGTATCCCGGCCGTCCCAGGCAGCCCGGTGGCTGCCACGGGGTCGGTCGGCGTCGACCAGGGTGCGGACGAGGGAGCCACGAACGTCGTACACCTTCAGCATCACCCGACCGTCAACCGGCACGTCGTACTGGATCTTCGTCGTCGGGTTGAAGGGGTTGGGCGCGGCGCGCAACTGCAGAATCGGGCGCGTATCGTCGACGCCCACGGCCGCCTGCGTCGACTCGACCACGTTGCTGAGGTCATCGCTGAAGCGTGCCGCCACCTGCGCCCAGTTGCCGGTCTCCAGGGGCGGCAGGTCGGGGTCGCTCCGGTAGACCACCGGCGCGCCGTAGTCGAGGGTCTGGGGCCGCAGCGGAAAGACCACGTCGCCGTCGAAGACCAGCTCGGCGATCACCGGGCAGTGACCGTCGGCATCACTGTAGACGACGCTGACGGCGCCGCCCGTCCCGGCCGCGGGCAGCGCCAGGTCGGACAGCAGGGGCAGCTGATTGACGCCCGGATCCAGCGCCACCTCGCGCAGGTGCCAGATCCCGCCCGGCGTCTGATCCGCCTGTTGCGCTCCGCCGAGGACGGTGATCCGCTGGCTGAACCCTGCCACGCCCAGGCGCGGATCGTCCGGATCGTACCAGCCCTGGAACACCGGATGCGCTTCGAGGTCGGCCAGTTCGCAGGACAGCAGCAGGGTGTTCTCGCCGGGCAGGACCGTGGCGGTGATGTCGCCGATCTTGACGAGGTCGTCGATGCCGGTGCCGTTGATCTGGTAGAGCCCGGGCGCGATGATGCCGGCGGCGGTGATGGTGTGGATCAGCGCGAACACGGTGTCGGGGTCGCTGTCGGCGGGGTTGTTGATGCCCAGCAGGTAGCTGAAGAAGGTCAGGCCGGAACTCACAGGGAAGCCGCCGCCGGCGTTGGTCAGGGCGGCGAACAAACGGGTGCCGTGGCGCCCGATCCGGCAATCCGTGAGGTCGAGGTTCACGCGGCCGAACACTTCATCGCCGACGGGATCGACGGCCAGCCGGGTCAGATCGGTGCGGGCCGGGGTGACGCCGTCGGCCAACCGGACGGGCAGCAGGTCGAGGGCGCCGGGCTGGACCAGGCGGAAGCCGTAGTATCGGCGGCCGGTCGTGGGACCTGGCACCGTGGCCTCGAGGGTGCTGGGGCCGTCGGGGACGAGGCTCAGCGGCGCTTCCTGGACACCACCCTGCGCGTAGAGGATGGTGTTGACCAGGCCGGGCCCCTGGGCGCTCTCGGTCCGGATGGTCACCGTACCGGGGGGCAACAGCGCGCTGGCGCGCAGGTCGTTCCAGTGGGTGAAGGCTGCGGCCGGGCCGGCCGCGGCGATGCCGCCGCACAGGACGAGGGTCAGCGTGAACTGTCGAGACATCGGCCGGCCTCCTAGAACCTGAATCCCATGAGCAGCATATGGCACTGGTTGCGCAACGGCACGGGATCGTTGTCGACGCGCACGGTCTCGTCACCGAAGGGCACGTCCGCATAGGTGGGCAGGGGCAACTGCTGCAGGCTGAGATCGAAGCGGTATTCCAGCAGCAGTTGCAGCCCTCCCGCCGGCACCTCGAGGCCCACGCCGTACGTGAAGAGAAAATCGAAGAGATCGACCTCGGACATGTCGCTGTCGGCGCGCAGGGGGATGGACTCCTCGCCGTCGCTGACGTCGCCGGTCAACCGGTAGCGGTCGCCCACCTTGAGGGCGAACGCGAAACCGGACAGGGAGTAGATGTCGACGCCGCGGTCGAGCAACCAGTGGTACCGCAGCAGGACGGGGATCTCGAGGTAGTCCATGTCGTAGGTCACGTCGAGCACCGTGGGGATGTCGAAGATGACCGCTCCGATGTCCTGGCGCGAGCCCTTGCGGACGTAGAGCACTTCCTGCTGGAGTTGGAAACGGCGGGTGATGGGCAACGTGAGGAACACGCCCGCCGCAAACCCGCGGCGCATGGCGCTGTCGACGGTGTACTCGAGGTCGCGGGGCTCGGTGCCCTGGTGTTGCGCCAGGCCGAGGCCACCCTTGACGCCGAAGGACAGCGGCGGGAAACCGCCGGGATCCTCGGCCGCCTCGACGGCGCCAGCCCCGCCGACCAGCGCGGCCGCGGTCAGCAGAACGGCGATGGCGCGCGCGGCCGTGGTCGGTGTTGTCAGTTGCATGAAGATCGCCCGCGGACTCGACCAGTACTGTCGGATCGAATCATTGTGATGTTGCACTCTGGAGAGCCCCCTTCGAGGCGGGCCCCCGCAGGGGCCCGCCTCCCTCACGTTCCTGCGTGACAGCTACCGGGTTTCGCCCAGGTACTCGACCTCGAACTCGGTCGGCGGCAGCTCTTCGGCCTCCGTGCCGGCCAGCAGCTCATCGAGCCCGGCCTTGTCGAAGTTGCCCGACTTGGTGGTGATGGTGAAGCCCCGCGGGATCAGCACGCGGTCGATCACGTGGATCACGCCGTTGGTCGCCAGGACGTCGGCCGTCGTCACCTTCGACGTGTTGACCCAGACGTTGCCGAACCACTTGACGATGGTGACCTGGCTGCCCTGCAGCGTCGGCACGCGCTGGTAGTAGTTCAGGTCGCCCGCCAGGACGCGGCCGTCCACGACGTGGTACAGCAGCAGTTCCTGCAGCTTGGCCTGGTTCTCCGGCAGCAGCAGCGCGGCCACCAGTCCCTGAGGCAGCCTGGCGAACGCGGCGTCGGTCGGCGCGAAGACGGTCAGCGGGCCCTCGCCCTGCAGCGCGCCCACCAGGTCGGCGGCGCCTACGGCGGCCACGAGCGTGTTGAAGGCGCCGGCCGCTATGGCGGTCGCGACGAGGTCGCCGGCCGGGGTCGTCTCTTCCGGCACCAGCTCGAAGCCGCGCGGCACCAGCACGGTGTCGATCACGTGGATGACGCCGTTGCTGGCATCGACGTCGGCCGCGATGACCTGCGCGTTGTTGACCCTGACCGTGCCGTTCCAGAACTTGCGCACCCAGAGGTACTTCTCCGCCAGCGTCGGCACGAACTGGGCGCGGCGCAGCTCGCGGGAGAAGATCTCGTCGCCGACCACGTGGTACAGCAGCAGTTCCTGCAGCTTGCCCTGGTTGCGGGGCAGCAGCAGCTGGTCCACGAAGCCCGCGGGCAGATCGGCGAACGCGTCATCGGTCGGCGCGAAGACCGTGAACGGCCCGTCGCCGCGCAGGGCGCTTTCCAGGCCGGCCGCCTGCACGGCCGCCACCAGCGTCGTGAAGCTGCCCGCCGAGATGGCGGTATCCACGATATCAGCGCCGTCGGCGGCGCCCTTCGTCAGTTCGCCCTCCGAGCCCGGCACGCCGGGAGCCGTCAGGCCCGACTCATTCGAAGAACACCCAGTCAGCCAGGCCATCAGAACTAGACTCGTGATCAGAACCACTGAAGTTGCCATCTTTCTCATGATCGTCTCTCCTCCTCGGTCCGTATCGTGGCCCCGGTTTATCACGACCGGGCGGTTGTACAATTACTGTATAATATAATATCTATACATTGACGCGCCCGCAAGTGTCTTTTGGTCTTTAAATCAATTGGCTTCATGGCAACGGTTTAAGCGAGCACAAGCCCACCTGGGAGCACAATCACCGATTTCTGTACCTCGGCCGATGGGGTTATAAGGAGTTGCAGTCATTCGAGTCCGACCCCTCGGCCAGGACTTCCTGATTCCAGAAGTATATCTCCTCGTACTCCATCGGTGGTACATATACAAACGGCGCAAACAACCGCCGGTTGTTGGACCGGTCCTGACGTTATCCGACTTCGCGACAGCGCTTTACGGATACTGGCAAGGCATGATCAGCTCGCACGACACGACATCGGCCCTCCCTTATACAGGACTTGTTTCAGCCTGTTTTGGCGGTATCATTGAGGGACCATGCAGTCGGCCCCCGCACCGGCTGTTCGCTCGATTCCATTGACACTCTACCCCGCGTCCTGCCGAGGACGCCCGGAGGTCGCCAATGCTCCGTCCGCAGGCACTCGCCATCTTCAGCCGGTCGACCGAACCGACGCCTCTGCGCGCGCGCTGGGCCAGGACGGTGCGCGCGCTGGTGTTCGTGACCTGTGCCGCATCGCTCGCCCCGACTGCGCGCGCCAACTGGAGTCAGCAGTACTCCTCGCCGCAGCAATACTCGGCCGAATTCTCCCTCGTGCCGGACTTCGACCAGAGGCGCGACGGCATCGCCGGCGACGGAGGGATGTACTGCGTCCCGACGGCCGCCGTGAACTGGTTGGCCTACATCGCGCACCACGGCTATCCGTTCATCGAGCCGGGCGACCGGACGCAGCAGGCCTGGCATGCCGCCGGCGCCTACGACGATGTCACATCCCTGTTGATCCAGATGGGCCTCTACATGCAGACCCATCCCGTCGACGGGACCGGCGGCACCGCCGTCCCCGGCATCATGCAATGGCTCGAGGACACCGGGAGCAGCGTCTTCTTCACCTTCAACCACACCTGGATGGGCTCGAACACGCCCAACTTCGACAAGATCGCATCGTGGCTGAACGCCGGCGTGCCGGTCATGGGCGTGGTCGGCTGGTACGACGACGACGGCTCCACGATCGTGCGCAACGGCGGCCACATATTCAGCGTGGTCGGGGTGGAACGTAGCGGCAACGATCGTTGGCTGACCTTCAACGATCCGGCCGACGACAACGACCTCGACACGCAGTCGGAGCCGACGATGCGTACCTTCGCCATCGGCCGACAGCTGCGAACCGTACTCGGCCTGCCGCGGCTCGTGGACAAGGTCGTCGACTACGGCAGCGGCTTCATCGACGGCTACATCACGATCCGCCCGCTGGCAGGGCTGGCGACATCGCAAGACCGCACGCTGCTCCAGCTGATCCAGCCCTTGCGCCTCAGTTTCGACCAGGAGCCGCCGCTGGTCACCATCGCGAGCCCCCGCGGCGCCCCGATCGTCGATGTGGTGAGCGCAAGCAGTTCGCCCTCGGCATACCTCGTCACCGGAGCGGTCCCGGGCGTCGCGCCGTCGACCCTGTGGCGGTTCGATTTGGCCACGCGCGAGTACGTGGAACTGGCCGCGCTCGACGACGGGACCGCCGTGGAGAGCGACCGCTTCGGCCGCCTCTACGTGCTCGACGGGCGCACCATCCGCTGCTGGGAGCCCGACGCCGACGATCTCCTGGTCGAGGTCGCATCCGTGACGCCGCCGTCGCCCTGCTCGGCGCTGGCGGTCGACGACGTGCACGACCTCCTGCTGGCCCTGTGCGACGGCAGCGTGCGGCCGTTCGACCTGGGCAGCCTCGACGCGCGGACGCCGCTCGAGATCCCGGCGGGCGTCGACCTCGGCGGGGGGGCGTCGATCGCCGCCAGCGCGATCGACGGTACGGTCTTCCTGACCAGCGAGTCGTCGCCGGGCGTCTACCGCCTCGACTGGCTGGGGAACGTCGAGGTGATCGGCCGCAACCTGCTGTCGCGCCCGCGCGACGTCTCGATCGGCGACGGCGACTGCGTGTACGTCGTGGACGGAATCTCGCAACTGACGAAGGCGTTCCGCCGGGACCCCCAGACAAACGACTGGGTCGAAGCCGCGTCGGCGCCCTTCGCGGGTCTCGCGGTGGGACGCGGCCTGGCGGTCGGCCGGTCGCGGACCAACTTCGACCCGGCGCTGCACACCGGTCCCGCATTCCGCAACGTGCTGCCGCCGGACGTGGCGACCGCCGTCCCCGGCGACCGGGGGATCCCCGGACTGCCGGCCCGCGCCGACATCTCCGGCGTCTCGCCCAACCCCTTCAACCCGAGCACGACGGTGTGGCTCGAGATGCCGCAGACCGGCACGGCGACGCTGGCGGTCCACGACCTGAGCGGCAAGCTCGTGCGGACGCTCTGGAACGGGTCGCTCGACGCCGGCCGGCACCCGGTGGCCTGGGACGGCCGCGACGCCGATGGCACCACCGTCGCGTCCGGCGTCTACGTGGTTCGCCTGAGCACGGCCGATGGCGTGAGCCGGTCGGTGAAGCTCACGCTTTCCAAGTAGAAACCCGAGTCCGTCCCCGGCAGAGGCGAGGCCGCGGGGCCTCGCCTCTGCTAGGGACAACCTCGAAACCAGAACGAACTTCTTATGTGAAAAGGAAAACGGACATTTGATGAAGGATGACATAAGAATTAAATCGCAACAGCATGGGCATATATGCTACTGTTATTGTCGTCTTTAGCGTACGGGCTCGACATCCCAACAGAAGGCAGACACTCATGTTCAAGCACCGCACCCGCACGTACGCGTCCAGGTTGATCGGTTCATTGCTCATCACGCTCGCCACGGCGTCGGTCGCCGGCGCCGCCGTCACCTACTACAGCGACGAGGCGGCCTTCCTCACCGCCAGCGGCGCCATCCTGCATGCCGACTTCGAGTCCAACACCGTGGGCCCGACGGCCGCCTTCGGCTCGGGCAGCCTGCACTTCGCTGCCGTCCCGTCGAACCTCTTCATCCTGCCGGCTCACAGCACGGATTCGAATCCGGCCCCCTCGTCGCGCGCCCTGGCCGGCAACGGGAACGAGAACATCTACATTTCGTTCTCGAGCGGCCTCGGCACGGTGATCGGATTCACCGCGGCTTCCAACCGCTACGGTCCGCCGATCCTCGAGGTCCTGGCAGCCGACCTGTCGGTCATGGCCAGTTTCACCGTCGCGCTGGCCCCCAACCAGTCCGGGTTCGTCGGCGTGATCTCCACGACGCCGTTCGAGTCGGTGCGCTGGCTGGCCGACGGCGGCCAGTACCAGGACACGTGGATCGACGATGTCTACGCCGCGGACAGCGCGACGCCCGCCCAGGACGCGACGTGGGGCGAGATCAAGAGTCTGTACCGTTGATATGGTGTGTTCCTAGAGGAACGAACCCTTGCGTGCGGGGATCCGGCTGGCGACCAGGATCGCCACCGCGATCGCCAGCAGCTCCGCCGTGAGCAACCCGAGAACGGGTGCGCTCCAGACGATGTCATCGGCCTTCATGTGCCGCGCCATCCCGTCGGGTTTGCTCACCCCGGCTATGATCAGTTGTCAAGAGGGCTGCACGAACTGCTGATCTGACAAGAAGTACGGGATATTGATGAAGGACAGCGGGCATTATTTGCATAACGACCCACCATGAAGCTAGATTGAAGCGCATGAAATCCGTTGCCCTCCACCTCCTCTTGCTATTGGGATGTTTCCAGGCCGTCATCGCGCCTGCTGCATTGCCTGACGATCACGATGGACGACTTCTCTACCAAGATCGTCCCTACGAATCCCTGCCGACTCCTGCCGAGAGTTCGACCGCGCTCAAACTCCTGACAGATGCCCCGCGATCTTCGGGCCTACCCGGAAACTGGAAGATTCTGAAAGGCATCCTGGTAGCCACGCCGGTCGTGGCCATCGATGGCGATCCGGCATTATCGCAGATCGAGGCCGCCGGTCACGCCTGCTACAAAAGCTTGCAGTTGCATCCGATCAACCCGCGAGCCCCCCCCGCTGTCCTTCCCGTCTGAACGCGCACGAATTCCCACAGAATCCAACGAATCCTCGGCAGGCCAACAACCGCCGCAGGGAGGAGATTGCCATGTCGCACCCGGAAGGCCACGATGCGGCCAAGAACAACAGCAACCCGAACATGCACGAGAGGAAGCGGCAAAGAATCACGGGCATGCTGCTCGTCGCGTCTTTCCTCTTGATTATCGTCTTGATGTTCGTGATCGAGAAAGTGCTCTATTGATCGTTGCGCAGCGGGCCGGGGCGACCCCCGGCCCGCTGCCGATCGCCCGAGCGACCTTCTCGTTCACTGAAATCGAACTCCCCGGCAGTCTTCGCGGGCGAACGCGTTGGTCATCGAGGTTCCCGTCGCCGGATCCCTTTCGACCTCTCGTGGCCCTTCTAGGTCAATCAGTCATAATCGTATCGATGAGTAGGCTGACATCGAGGCAACTCTGTCGGGTTGGTTCCATCGTAGAGAGGACGGATGCCCGTTATGGCGCTGTCATCAGGACCGGATGGGGTTTTGAGCAGGGACACACCTGTGCAGATGTGCCATCAGCAGCATGATCGGAGCGCCCGCCCGCGTAGGGCGGCAGCTTTCAGTCGCAGCCGAGCGTCACCAGCACGCTGTCGATCTGGGACAGGTTGCCGATAATGGTCGAGCGCCCCCGCGGACCTTCCACGATCAGTGTCGGCGTCACCAGGATATCGTAGTCCAGTGCCTTCTGGAAGTCCTTTTGGACATCCACGATCGTGACCTTGCAGTTCCACACCCGCAGATACTCCGAGCAGATGTGATTGAGATTGTCCTGTGCCAGTTGGGAATTGGGACTCTTCCCCGCCACGAACAGGGTGAACTTGTAGGGTCCGATAGTGCCGCTCAACGCGCACCTCCCTGGGTCTTGGGCCTGCGCTCGGACGTCTCAGTCGGAGCAGCGCCTGCCGGCGATCGCCCCGGGCTCAGCAAGATGCCGTCGTCGGTGATCTGAAGGTGATGCAGACGGTGCGAATGCCGACATCCCCGGGCTTTCATGATCAACAGCGATCGCTGCAGATCGTCATCCACCAGCTCGAATTGCAGCTGGATCACCGCGTCGACGAGCGATGAGAAGCCCAGACCGCTCAGGTCCTCGCTGGGGTTCGCACTCCGCACCTGGTTGGTGAATAGGCACGTGATACCCCGCTCTTTGCATGCGTTCACCAGGCGCATGCAGTAGTCGAAAGCCGCTTTTCCCGAGCCCATGCGATGGCAGGCCGAAATCGCGTCGACCACCACATGATCCGGGTTGAACGAAGTGAGCACCGTCAGGTTGTGGAACAGATGCTCGTCCGAGCCCATGCTCTCCGGCAGGCGGCAGACAAGCTTCAGGTTTCCGGCCTCGAGAGCAGGTTGCAGGTCGACGCCCGCATTGAGGACCGCCGTCCGCAGGGCGTCGGGCGACTCCTCGTAGCTGATGTAGAGCACCCTTTCCCCGCGGGCGCAAGCCGCCACGACGAAGGTGGCGGCGAGGGTGGTCTTGCCGGTGCCGCTGGCGCCGGCGATCAGGACGCAGGCATTCCGGCGATACCCGCCGCCCAGGGCGGCGTCCAGCTCCCGGTTGCCGGTGGACTGGCGGGCCCCCAACCCCCTGTGTTCGAGCTGCGCCGAGGCGATCGGGACCAGGGAAATGCCGTTGTCACCGATGACATACGGATACTCGTTCGTCCCGAACGAGGAACCCCGGTACTTCTGGACGCGCAGCCGGCGCGTGCTGATCTGTTCCATCACCCGGTGGTCCAGGCGGATGACGCAGTCCGCCATGTAGTCGAGAAAGCCGAACCGCGACGTCAGATCGGGATCGTCGTTCAGCTTGACCGACAGCAGGGTCGTGAACTCGTTCTCATCCAGCCACTCGTGCAGGGTATTGATCTCGTCACGGGCGCGCGCCTCTTCGCCGAACCGGCGCATCACGATGTCGATGGCATCGATGACCAGTTGGTGGGCGCCCAGGGCTTTGGCCTTACCGTCGACGATGGCCATCAGGCCCTTCAGCGAAAACGGCCCGGAAACGACCGCGGCCGAATCGAGCTTGGCGTGGTGGATGAACAGCAGGCCCATCCTTTCGAGCGCCGGCAGGTCCCAGCCCAGCGTCGCGGCATTCATGCGAATCGCATCGGCGCTTTCCTCGAAGGTGACGAAAATCCCTGCCGTTCCCTTCAGGGCGCTCAGGACCAGGTACTGCAGCGCGAACAGCGTCTTGCCGGCGCCGGGCCCACCCCTGATCATCGTCGTGCGGCCTTTCGGGAAGCCGCCGTCGAGCACTTCATCAAGGCCGTCGACACCCGTGCCAAGCTTAACCAGGGGCTTGGCCCTGAAGACGGCGTCGGCGGGAAGAGCTCGAGTCGTTTCCATGACGGGTCCTCTCGCGGCTGGAATGCAGACGCGTTACTCCACGCTGACGTGGAGTGCGCGTCGCCGGACTGATGGATATTTCGCCCCTGCATGATAGCCGATAACGCGTATGCCTGCGAGGATTCGTGCGGAATATCTAAAATGTTTTCGCAGGCGCGACCGTCGCAGTGAACAGCATGTCGATCATATTGATCGGATGGGACGCGAGCGCGGGTCTCAATGTGGAAGGGCTACCGCAAGAGTGACCGGACTCGACGGGGCGTGTCCCCGGGTGGGGCGCTCAGCGTGATGGAAAAGAGAGATGCCTTATGTTCCGCCTCTGTGCGAATTTCCGCAATTGTCGTTTCACAGCTTAGCCTGTCCTCATGCCCAGATGGGGTTTTGAGTAGGGACACCCCTATTCTGATCCGGTCCCGACTACGGCCAGGGCAACATCTCCGTCAAGTTGACGAACCCGTTGCCGTCGTACCGGTACAGGCCCCGGTATCCTCCGATCCAGATCCGCCCTTCGCGGTCCTCGAAGGTGCACTGCACGGCCGGGCTGAGCAGTCCGTCCCCGTCGCCGAACCGTCGGAAGGATTCGCCGTCGAAACGGTACACCCCGAAGTGTTCGGTCGGGAACCAGATGTTGCCGGCGCCGTCGATGAAGAGGTCCCAGGCTTCGTCGCCCTGCACGCCGTCCGCGGGGCCGAAGTGCGTGAACTCCCCGTCCTTCAGGCGGCACACGCCGTTGTGGTGCGTCGCGAACCAGAAGCTCCCGTCCCGCGCCTCGACGATGTCGTTCACCGCGTTCCCGCACAGTCCATCCGCGGTCGAGATGTTCTCCAGCTTCGTGCCGTCCCAGACGAAGACGCCGCCGGTGGTGGCGAACCACATCCGGCCACGGCTGTCCTCGATGATGCTGTGGACGATGCGGGAACTGGTCACGCCGCGGGAGTGGTCGGGCTCGGTCTCGGGCAGGTCGAAGGGTGTGAAGGTCCGGCCGTCGAAGGTGCCGGCGCCCGCGAGGGTCCCCACCCAGAGAGTCCCCTTGCTGTCGATGGTCAACGCCCAGACGTCGTTGCCGCCCAGGCTGACCAGGTCATCCACGAGCCTGAAGTTCGTGAATGAGTCCCCGTCCCAGCGGCTCAGGCCGCCGTTGGTGCCGAACCAGACGATGCCGTCGGCGCCCTCGACAATGCCTCGAACGGCCTCGCCCCCGAAGCCCTCGTGCACGTTGAACCCCTGCAACGACCCGCCGTCGTAACGGATGACCCCATCGCCGTTGGTGCCGAACCACATGTCACCGCGGTGATCCTGGTGGATGCGGCGGACGAAGTCGCTGATCTGGCCTTCGAGGAGAGGATCGTGCGGGGGCTGGGCCATGACGGCGCCGGCGAGTCCCAACGCCAGGGTGATCGCAAGCCAGGTCGGTTTCACATCGCGGCTTTCGGTGGGGAGGGGGTGAGATCCGATGGATGGTTGCAACCATGGAATGGCGACGGAGTTCCCGTGCTTCGCCGGCGCCGCCGACGGTGCGGAATCGCGAGCCATGCCGTCGGGGGGTGGCACGTTGGTAGATTTCGAGTACGCGCTGGCGTTCCCACCGCCCCCCAAACTCTCCCTCCCAAACCAGAGAATCCGGCCCCACTCGCCGGAACCGCTCAATCCGTTACCAATATTGGGAATGGCTCTTGCCCCCAACCTTGGACCAGTTCTACCCGCATTTTGCCAGCCTTGCAGGGTCGTTCTTGCTGAACCAGCCGGCTGAGTATTCAGCCGGCGTGATCTGCCCCAAACTGCCATGGGGACGGTCGTTGTTGTATCCTCCTTCCATGAGCTTAGCACGGCGGCAGTTTCCTCGAGACCCAAAAAGTAATGGTGCGTTAAGCACTCACGTCTGACTGTGCCGTTGAACGCCTCGTTGCGGGCATTGTCTCCCGGCATCCCTGGCCTACTGAAGTTCAGGCCGACATGGTTCCAGTAAGCCCAGTGGTCCATCGCCAGTGACGTGAACTCCGTACCTTGGTCGCACTGGACCGTCTGCGGCTTGCCGTGGCGCTCAACCGGGCTGCTCAGCACCTGAGCCACGTCCACTCCGCGGAAGTTCATGCGAACCTCCAACTCCAGGCACTCGCGCCTAAACACATCGATCACCGTCAGCACCCGTATCTTCTTGCCGTCGAACAACTCGTCGTGCATGAAATCCATCGCCCACCGCTGGCCGGGACCACTGACCGGGTCCAGCTGCACCCGGGCCACGGCCGCCCGTCGACGCTTGGGCTTCTTGCGCTTGAGCCCCAGCCCTTCCTCGGCGTACAGGCGATAGACGCGCTTCACGTTGATCGGCCAGCCCTCACGTCGGAGCAGGACATGAAGACGCCGATATCCGTAACTGGTCCGTACCGCAGCCAGCTCCGTCATCCGCTTCTTGAGAGGCTCCTGGCCCGGTCGACGCGACTGATACACGATCGTCGAACGGCTGAAGCCACTGGCCAGACAGGCCCGCCGTGTCGAAATCCGGTTCGCATCCCGGGCCCAGCCGACCCACCTGCGGCGCTCCTGTGGTCTCAGTACTTTATTTTAGGGACTCCTGCAGGATATGCTTGTCCAGGGTCAGGTCGGCAACCAACTGCTTGAGCTTCCGGTTCTCATCTCGCAACTGACGAAGTTCCCGGATCTCAGGCGTCCCGAGGCTGCCGTACTTCTTCTTCCAGCGGTAGAACGTCTGCTCGGTGACCTGGAGCTTGCGGCAGATCTCGACGACCGGCGTGCCGGCCTCGACTTGCCTGAGGGCCATGGAAATCTGTTCCCCGGTGAACTTGCTCGTCTCCATGGGCGGTCCTTCCAGCCTCGAACTGAAGCCGCAGGTTCGCCCCGCAAGACTACCAAAATGTTAGGCGGCTCGGCCCAAGAATCGAGGAGCAGGGCCTACACGACACAGCAACGCCCGACCTTTGAGCCGGGCGTTGTGTTAACCCCCCAGAGTGCTGTCATGTTGGGAGGCCTACTTGGTGTTGGCTACTCTCCCCGAAGGAAGGCGGTCGTGACCGGGGTCACTCCATATCAACGGTAGAGTGCCTTGACGGCTCCCCAAGGCATATCCTGAGTCGACACCGGCGAATCGATCGTCACGAGCGAGGTACCGCAGCCACCGGCGGCATACCCGTCGATGACGAGGTAGTACCAGCCCGCTGCGGTCGCCGTATACGAGAAGGTTTCCGGATCGTCGCCTCCCGACACACAGGAGTTCATATCCGCGCAGTCGGCAAGCAGGTAGATGGCGGCGTCGTAGGTCTCGTTCGTGAGCGTGACAACGAAGGTTTCACCCGCCTGGAGGTTGATCTTCCAGACAGCGTCCAAACCGTTGGCGCCCGAAGAATAGCCGGTGCAGCTGTTGGTCGGGCTATAATCGGATTCGCTGCCGCATGTATCGACGGCCCATTGCTGCAGACCCTGTTCCTGGATGTCGATCGCGAGCGCGCAGGTCGGGTTGGGATACGGTTCGCTCTCTTCGACGGTCAGATTAAAAGCGGGGATGCAATTCGGCGAGGGCCAAGTGTCGACCATGATATAATAGCTGCCAGCCGCCAAGGTCTTCATGATGATGCGTGGGACCGCGGAAGAACCAGTAGCTACACCCAGGCAACTCGCATCCGGCGGACAGAACTCATCGAGCGCAACTCCGGTCCAGGTGGTGCCCAACGGATCCAAGGTGATTTTCACGGTCGTCTCCACCGCGAGATCCAGGCGGTAGACGATGTCCTCGCCACCGTCATAATAGCCGAGGCACGTAGCTGCGTATGTGTTGCCGCGTCCGCAGGTCGTCTGGTTCAGATCGCTGTAAGGCAAGCTGCCGATCACGATGGGACTCGTGCAGTCGTCACCGACAGCCCGCAAGCCTTCCGGAGCAAGCGGGATGATGGCGGTTGGCCCGTGCTCGGCCTCCTCTTTGTCGGCCGCGTAGGCGATGCCTGCGATGACGAACAGAGCGAGGAACACAGTGGTTGTCTTTTTCATGTCGTATTCCCCTTCCCAAGTCGAGTGCTCGGATTTGTCCGGAACTCGCTGTCCGGAGGACAGCGTCAATCTCTCCGGCTGGGTACCGGCATCTTGAACGCCACCTCCTCTTGCCGGCATTGGTTTGTTCTTTGCTGGAATCAATCAGACACCGGACCCCCTCCGGTGACCGTGATGGGCGAGAGCTTCAGTCTACTACTCTGCAGGCTTTCTGAGTGTCGATTAGCAGCACAGTTCTTGAGAAATATCGGCCATTAAGACCGATCCTGTCTGAATATCGTCGGGAACTATATCCCTCAGCACATACCTGAGCGTGCGTATTGGGACTGATAACTAGTTGTGGTATATCGTGATTTGTAGCTTTAGGCACAGCAACGCCCGACCTTGTGAGCCGGGCGCTGTGTTAACCCCTCAGAGCGCTGTCACGCTGAGAGACCTACTTGGTGTTGGCTCCCCGGATGGGGCGCTCTGCGTGACGAGAATGAGAGATGTCGGGAACTGTGGCGCCTCTGCGAATATCGGCAACAACATGTCTGAGCAAAGTAGACAGAAGACCGACATTTGATGTTAGCCCTTACCACAGTCGCGGGCAGCGATCACTGCCTATCTGAAAAGGTGGATGGGATATCGATTAGGCACAACCGCTCACGGCGCCGCGCCGATCCGCTCCAGCGCCTCGTCGAGCAGCTGTTCCAGGTTGTCGGGGTACCAGTGGCCGATGTCGGGCGTCACGACGAGCCGCACGTCCAGCCCCCGCCCGTTGAGACGCGCCACGTACTCCTTCTGGCGTTCCAGACGCCCGTCCAGTTCGGTGGTCAGGAGCGTTCCGCGGGCGCCGCGACGGACGGCCGCGTCAAGAGCGTTCGCGGTCGCGTCGGCCGGGATCTCCGGGCAGAGGACGACGAACCCGGACGCGGGCACCGTCTCGTCGAAGAACGCCACCAGCGAGCCGAATCCGCCCGACGAGAACCCGCCGATGACGACGCGGCTCGTGTCGACCGCGTACCCGGCGAGCACCTCCCGGTAGGCCGCGGCGATTTCCCGACACGTGACGGCTTCGTCCTGCCAGTGGTAGCCGTTCATGCTGATGACCTGCGAGGACTGCACGTAGGCCACGATGAAGTCCCGGCGCAGGCCCGGGGAGGTCCAGTGGGGACGGAACTGTTCGAGGTTCTCCCCCCCGCCGTGGAGCGCGATGAACAGGGGGTACTTCCGGTCCGCGCGGTAGCCTTTCGGCGTGACCACCTCCAGCTTCATCACGCTCCCCTTCTGGGCCTCGGCGATGAGCACGTCGTTGCGCGCCAGTACGGCTGCGAACCCGGGATCCCCGCGCAACGTGTCCCAGACCGCGTCTTCGAAACTCCACGTGTTGTAGAAGACGCCCCGCCGGTGTCCGTCCTCGAAAGCCCGCACCGCCTCCTGCCGATCACCCAGCTTCGCGTACATGAGGGCCAGGTTGAACGTGTTGGCCATCACGTGGTCGGGATAGCGCGGCACGGCTCCGGCCAGGATGGCGGCTGCTTCGGCGAACCGCCCCTGGCCGTGGAGATCCACGACCACACCGCGCATCTCGGGGTAGGCGCCGAAGACGAGCGAGTCCCGCTCAGCATGGGCGCGGGCGGCCCCGGCCACCACCTGGTCCTCGGCGAAGGAGAAGTGCATCTGCACGATCACCCAGCGCCCGGTGCGCTTCGCGAGGACACCGGTCCAGCGGCAGTCGTCCCAGCATCCCTTTTCGCCCTTGTAGCTCCAGCAATCCTCCAACAGGGCAGAGTACCAGGCGACATCTGCCGAGGGTCCGAAGTCGATCTTGAGATCCCGGATCTCGTGGCCGGCGTAGACGAAGTCCGGATCGGCGAAGATGCGGCTGTGTTCCCGCAACGCGTCGATGCCTCGGATCGTGGACTTCGAGTCGGGGTGGAAGATGAAGAAGTCGGCGTCGTCGGCGAACGCCCCGAACATCCGGTCGAAGTCCTTGGTCGCGAACCAGCCGATGCTGTCGTCGATGACCCGGGCGATCGCGGCGGAGTCGGCGGCTGTCACGGCGGCGGCGGATGCCCCGACCGGGAACGGGAGGACCAGACAGGACAGGACCACGAACCTCAAGCAGCGTGTCATGAAGAACCATCCTTTCCTGGCTTTCCCGTCTACGGCATCAGTTGGCATCGGGAACCGTTCGCTGTCAACCAAAGTGAAGCCGGAGCAAATTCGAAACTCAGCGATGGCATGCGGCCCTTCCCGGCACGTACTGGACCTCTCCAGTCACTATTCATCATGCCATCTACCAAGCATCCTAAGGACTTATGCTGCTTCGCCGATATCGTGTGCATCATGCTGAGACTCATCCTCCACACCCTTCTGTCCGGCCTTCGGGCACGCCGCTCCCTCGCCCTCGAAAACCTGGCCCTGCGCCGGCAGATCCTCATCCTGCAACGAGCCAGCCCGAAGCCAGCCTTCGAGCCGCTCGACCGCCTGTTCTGGGTTCTGCTGAGCCGGCTATGGCCCGGATGGCGCCGCCCGCTGAGGCTGGTCAAGCCGGAGACGGTCATCGCCTGGCACCGTCATCTGTAGCGGATGTGGTGGCGCCGGAAGAGCCTGCCAAGCGAACCGGGACGGCCGGCCCCGCATCCCCCTCGAGCTGATCGAACTGATCCGGCGCATTTCCCGCGAGAACCCGACCTGGGGCGCGCCGCGCATCCATGGCGAGGTGCGGATGCTGGGCTTCGAGGTGAGCGAGGCGACCGTCGCACGTTACATGATCAAGCGGCGCGGGCGTCCGACCCAGGATTGGAAAACGTTCCTGACGAACCATCTCGGCGAGACCGTCGCGGTCGATTTTCTGACCGTGCCGACCGTCATGTTCAAGACACTGCACGTGTTCGTCGTGCTCTCGCTGGGGCGGCAACGGATCGTGCACCTCAATGTCACGCGGCACCCGACGGCCGCATGGACGGCGACACAACTACGCCAAGCCTTTCCTTTCGACACGGCTCCACGGTTCCTGGTGCGAGACCGTGACGGGATTTACGGGTTCGAGGTCCAGCAGGCCATCGAAAGCCTGGGGATCGAGCAGTTGGTGATCAGTCCGCGATCTCCCTGGCAGAACGGTTATTGCGAGCGTGTCGTGGGGACGCTCAAGAGGGAGTGCCTCGACCATTTGATCTCGTTGAGCGAAGGGCATGCGCGGCGGATCCTGCGGGGCTACCTCGAATACTACCATGGATCGCGCACGCATCTCGGCTTGCACAAGGACACTCCCGATG
>JAUSBL010000078.1 GCA_030658975.1 Candidatus Latescibacterota bacterium | reverse complement strand
CGGCGCCGCCGCCGGCGCCCGAGCCGTCGCGGCTGCAGGCGAGGCACGACGAGGTCGGCTATCTCGGCGCCGGGCGCGGTGCGGCGGGCCTCCCGGTGGACGAGGCGGTCGGCGCGCCGTCCCCGGCGACGCCGCTCCCCGGTTCCGCGCGCCCCGTCCAGCGGCAGGAGCCCCGCATCTCGCGCAACGATCCCTGCCCCTGCGGCAGCGGCAAGAAGTACAAGAAGTGCTGCGGCCGGCTCGACGAACGGGCGACGTGAGGAGACCTGAGTGAAGCTGATCATCGTCGAGTCCCCGGCCAAGGCCAGGACCATCGAGAAGTTCCTGGGCGACGGCTACGCGGTGGCGGCCAGCTACGGCCACATCCGCGATCTGCCCGGCACCGCGGCCGAGATCCCCCCGTCGTGCCGCGACAAGCCCTGGGCGCGCCTGGGTGTGGACACCGACGACGGCTACCGTCCCGTCTACGTCGTCTCCAGCGAGAACGCCAAGCACGTCGCGCAGCTCAAGAAGCTGCTCAAGGGGGCCGACGAGCTGCTGCTGGCCACGGACGAGGACCGCGAGGGCGAGGCCATCAGCTGGCACGTGCTGGACGTCCTGCAGCCCGCGATCCCGGTCAGCCGGATCGCCTTCCACGAGATCACGCGCCACGCCATCCTCGCCGCCCTGGCCAACCCGCGCGACCTGCACCTGGACCTCGTCCAGGCGCAGGAGAGCCGCCGCATCCTGGACCGCCTCTTCGGCTACACGCTGTCCCCCGTGCTCTGGAAGCGCGTGCGCACCAAGCTCAGCGCGGGTCGCGTGCAGAGCGCCGCCCTGCGCCTGCTCGTCGAGCTGGAGGAGGCCCGCCAGCGCTTCCGCAGCGCCGAGTACTGGGATCTCGAAGCGACCCTCGTTCCGGCCTCCGGCGAACCCTTCGCGGCGCGCCTGACCTCCGTCGACGGCCAGCGCCTGGCCGGGAGCAAGGATTTCGATCCCGACACCGGCCAGCTCAAGCTGCCCCGCAACCGCCAGGGCGACGGCGGCGCCCGCGGCGTGCTGCAGCTCGACGGCGACCTGGCCCGCACCCTGGCCGCGTCCGCCGCCGAGGCCCTGCCCTGGCGCGTGGGGAACATCGAACGCAAGGAATCGCGACGCCGTCCCAAGCCGCCGCTGACCACCTCGACGCTGCAGCAGGCGGCGAGCAGCCTGCTCGGCTTCACGCCGCGGCGCACGATGCAGATCGCCCAGAAGCTCTACGAGGGTGTCGATCTCGGCGCGGGCGAGCGCGAAGGTCTGATCACCTACATGCGCACCGACTCGCTGACGCTCAGCGAGGAGGCCCTGCGCGGCGCCGCGGAGCTGATCCGCGCCGAGTACGGCGCGGACTACACGCAGGGACCGCGACGCTACAAGACGGCGGCGAAATCGGCCCAGGAAGCCCACGAAGCCATCCGGCCCACCGACCTGCGACGCCGTCCCGAAGACGTCTCCCGCTGGCTGGACAAGGAGGAGCGCGCCCTCTACGACCTGATCTGGCGCCGCACCCTGGCCAGCCAGATGACCGACGCCGTGGTGGACAGCACCGCCGTGGACCTGGCCGCCAAGGCCGCCGGCAGCAGCCTGATGCTGCGCGCCAACGGTTCGGTGGTGCGGTTCCCCGGCTTCCTGAAGGTCATCGGCAAGGAGGACCAGGACACGCTGCTGCCCCAGCTCGAGACGGGCCAGTTCGTGGGCCGCCCCGGGGACGCCGCTGTCCTGCGCACGCTCACGCCCACGCAGCACGTGACGACCCCGCCGGCGCGCTTCACCGAGGCGTCGCTCATCAAGCGCCTGGAAGAGGAGGGGATCGGCCGCCCCTCGACCTACGCGCCCACCATCTCGACCATCGAGCAGCGCGAGTACGCGGTGAAGCGCAAGGGCGCCCTGGTGCCCACCTTCATCGGCATGGCGGTCATCCACCTGCTGCGCAAGCACTTCGATCACTACATCGATCTGAAGTTCACCGCCCGCATGGAGCAGGAGCTCGACGGCATCGCGGCCGGCGAAGTGGACCGTGTCGCGTTCCTGGACGCGTTCTACCACGGCAGCGAGAAGGAAGGGCACGGCCTGGTGCGCGACGTCGAAGAGCAGCTGCCGCTGATCGACTACCCGGCCATCGACATCGGCGCCGACCCGGCGACCGGCGAACCGCTCCAGGTGCGCATCGGCCGCACCTACGTCTACGTCCAGGCCGGCAGCGGCGAGAGCGCCCGCCGCGCCTCGCTGCCGGTGGACCTGCTGATCGACGAGCTGACACCCGCCCGCGCCTCGGATCTGCTGGCCGCGCGCGAGCGGGCCGATGAACCCATCGGCCTGGATCCGGACAGCGGCCTGAGCATCTACGTGCGCACCGGACCGTTCGGCCCCTACCTCCAGCTGGGCGAAGTCGTCGAGGACGGGCCCAAGCCCAAGCGGGTGAGCCTGGGCCGCACCACCGATCCCGCCGCCGTCGACCTGCAGGCGGCGCTGCGCCTGCTGTCGCTGCCCCGCGAGATCGGCATCTGCCCGGAGACGGGCAAGCCGGTCCGCGCCGGGTTGGGCCGCTTCGGTCCCTACGTCGAGCGGGCGCGGGTTTTCGCGAGCATCGAGAGCACCGAGGCGCTGTTCACGATCACGCTCGGGGAAGCCCTCAAGCGCATCCAGAACAAGAACCGCAAGCCGGTCCTCAAGGAGATCGGCGACCACCCCGTGAGCGGCGCTCCTTTGCAGGTCATCCAGGGCCGCTACGGCCCCTACGTCAGCGACGGCAAGCACCACGCCACGCTGCGCGAGGGCGAGGACCCTCAGGCCGTGACCCTGGAGCAGGCCGTGGTCCTGATCGCCGCCGCGGCGGCGAAGAAGGGCAGCCGCACCTCCGGACGCGGCAAGAAGGCGCCTGCGAAGAAGGCGGCGGGGAAGAAAGCCTCGGCTAAAAAGACGACCAAAAAGACGACGACCAAAAAGACGACGGCCAAGAAGACGACGGCCAAGAAGACGCCGACGAAGAAGACAACAGCGAAGAAGACGACGACCAAGAAGGCCCCGGCCAGGAAAG
>JAUSBL010000077.1 GCA_030658975.1 Candidatus Latescibacterota bacterium | reverse complement strand
GAGAAGGGCACCGGCTTCGTCAAGATCACCCCGGCCCACGACCCCAACGACTTCGAAGTCGGCCGGCGCCACGACCTGCCGCAGGTCGTCTGCATGGACGAGCGCGGCGTGATGAACGAGGCGGCCGGCGTCTTCGCGGGGATGGACCGGTTCGCGGCGCGCAAGGCCGTGCTGGCCGCCCTGCAGGAGCAGGGCCTCTACGACGGCGAGGCGAAGAACGTGCACCAGGTCGGCCACCACGACCGCTGCGGCAACATCATCGAGCCCTACCTGTCGCGCCAGTGGTTCCTGCGCATGGAGCCGCTGTCCGCGGCGGCCGTGCGGGCCGTCGAGGACGGCACCATCACCCTGCTGCCCGAGCGCTGGGTCGGCGTCTACCACAACTGGCTGCGCAACATCCGCGACTGGTGCATCTCGCGGCAGCTGTGGTGGGGGCACCGCATCCCGGTCTGGAGCTGCGGCGGCTGCGGCCGCGAGATCTGCCAGGTCGGCGCGCCCGCGACGTGCCCCGGCTGCGGCTCCACCGCCCTGGTGCAGGATCCCGACGTGCTGGACACCTGGTTCTCCAGCTGGCTGTGGACCTTCTCGCCGCTGGGCTGGCCGGACGACACGCCGGACCTGCGCGCCTACCACCCGACGTCGGTGCTGGTGACCGGCCCGGACATCATCTTCTTCTGGGTCGCGCGCATGATCATGGCCTCGTACCACTTCCTGGGCGAGCCGCCGTTCCGCGAGGTGCTCTTCCACGGCCTGGTGCGCGACGCCGACGGCCGCAAGATGAGCAAGTCGCTGGGCAACAGCCCGGACCCGATCGAGCTCATGGACAAGTACGGCGCCGACGCGCTGCGCATGTCGATGGTCATGCTGACCCCGACCGGACAGGACGTCTTCTTCGGCGAGGAGACGCTCGAGGTCGGCCGCAACTTCTGCAACAAGGTCTTCCAGGCTTCCAAGCTGGTCCTGGGCGCCTGGGACGAAGCCGGGCTGGACGCGGGGAGCGGCGGGAACGCTCTGGACGTCGCGGCGACCTGCGACCTGGGCCTGCTGGCGGACCACGCCGACGATCCCGCCGCGGCCGCGGCCGCGCTCTGGGGCCAGGTCTTCGGCGCGCCGCCGGCCTTCGCCTTCCGCGCCTCGCATCTGGAGCTCGCGGATCTCTGGATCATGAACCGCCTGGCGGCCGTCGCCGCCGAGGTCGACGGCAACCTCGAGAAGCGCCGGCTGAACGACGCCGCCTACGCGGCCTACAACTTCTTCCGCCACGAGCTCTGCGACTGGTACCTCGAGGCGGTCAAGCCGCGCCTGCGCGACGAGGACCGGCGCCGGGAGGCGGCGGCCCTCGCGGTCGTCGCGCTGGGCGCCAGCTACAAGCTGCTGCATCCGGTCATGCCCTTCATCACCGAGGAGCTCTGGAGCTGGCTGCCGCCGGCCCGCGGCCGGCTCATGGTCTCGGCGTTCCCGGTCTGCGACGGCGCGCGCCTGCCCTGGGCGGCGCCGGCGGCCCGCTTCGACCAGGTGGTCGGGACGGTGGGCGTGATCCGCTCGCTGCGCACCGATCTGGACGTGCCGCCCGGCCGGCGTGGCACGGCGGTGCTGCGCGCCGCCGACCCCGCCCGCCGCGCCGAACTGGCGCAGGATGCCGGCCTGATCGCCCTGCTGGCGAAACTGGAGACCGTCGAGGTCGTCGAGGGCGGACCCGACCCCCACCCCGCGGGCGCGGGCGTGGCCGGGGCGGTCGAGGTCTTCCTGCTCATGAAGGGGCTCGTGGACCTGGACCGGGAGCGGTCGCGGCTCGGCAAGGAACTGGACAAGGCCGTCGCCTTCGTCGAAGCTAACCGCCGGAAGCTCACGAACGAGAGCTTCGTCGCCCGGGCGCCCGCCGAGGTGGTGGCCCGGCAGCAGGAGATGCTCGCTGAGAGCGAGGCGCGCGCGGAGGCCCTGCGCCGCCGGCTCGCCGCTTTGGGGGAGTGAACCGCAAGGAGTGCGCCGTGGAAAACGACCGTCCCGTCTCGACGACCCCGGGCGCCATGGTGCGCGCGGCCCGCGAGGCGGCGGGGCTGTCACTGGCCGATCTCGCGGCCGCCACGCGCATCCCGGCCAGCCAGCTGCGCGCCCTCGAGGCCGACGACCACGACCAGCTCTCGGGGCCGCTCTACGTCCGCAGTTTCCTGCGCTCCTGCGCCGAAGCCCTGGACCTTGACCCCCACGATCTGCTGGCCGCCTACGACAGCCGTCGCCCCGCGGACGCGGCGATCCCCGCACCCGGACCCACCTGGACCCAGGAGACGCAGATCCGCCACGCGGCCGCCTTCCCCTGGCGCCGGGTCGGCCTGCTGGCGGCGGTCCTGCTGGCGGTGGCGCTGGCCGTTCTGGCGATCGTCCGGATCGCGGGGGGCGGCGGCGCGCCGGCCGCCGAGGCGGACGCCGATCCCGGCCGTTCGCGGCGGGAGGCGCTCGGCGATTCCCTGCGCGAGGCCTGGAGCCCGCTGACGAGCCTGACCACGACCGATTCCCTGGCGCTGGCGGCGGCGGATTCGGCGCTCGCCGATTCCGTGGCGACGGGCTTCGCCGGCGGCGACGGCGCCGCGGCGGCCTTGCCCGACAGCGCCGCCGCCGACTCGCTGGGCGCGCCGCCGGTCGCCGCGCAGGCCCGCGTGGTCGTCCCTTCGGCCGACGAACTGGCCGTCCTGGCCTCCCTGCCCGCCGGGGACGGGAACCTGGCCTTCGCCGACGGAGCGCGCTGGCCCCTGGTGCTGCGCGTCGTGACCCGGGGCCGCATCGACTACGCGGTGGGCGCCGACGGCCAGCGCAACGCCCCGAACGTGGTCTGGCTCGCCCGCCCGTCGGGACTGCCGGCGGAGGGCGTGACAGCGGGCGTCGTCTACTCCCTCGGCTGGCGCAACGTCTCCTACTGGGGCGCGCGCGACCATTTCCTGCTGAAGCTCTCGGCCGCCGAGGACGTCACCGTCACGCTCAACGGCCGGCCCCTGCCCATCCCCACCCGTCTCGTGGGACGCGAGTGGGTCTTGGACCGCTCGTTGCTGGACCGTTAGGAACCGTGGTGAGCGTCTTCCGCCTGCAGGCCCCCTTCGAACCCCGCGGCGACCAGCCGGCGGCGATCCGCGCCCTGACCGACGGCGTGCTGGAAGGGCGCGCGCGACAGACCCTGCTGGGGGTGACCGGCAGCGGCAAGACCTTCACGCTGGCGAACGTGATCGCCGAGACCGGGCTGCCCGCCCTCATCTTCAGCCACAACAAGACGCTCGCCGCCCAGCTCTACGGCGAGTTCAAGGGCTTCTTCCCCGACAACGCCGTCGAGTACTTCATCTCGTACTACGACTACTACCAGCCCGAGGCCTTCGTGCCGGCCACCGGCACCTACATCGAGAAGGACGTCAGCATCAACGAGGAGATCGAGCGCCTGCGTCTGCGCACCACCTCCTCGCTGCTGACGCGCCGGGACGTCATCGTCGTGGCGAGCGTGTCGGCCATCTACGGCCTCGGCAACCCCGCCACCTTCCACCGCAACATCCTGCCCCTGAAAACCGGACAGCCGCTGGAGCGCGACGATTTCCTGCGGCGTCTCGTGGAGATCCACTACGAGCGCCGGGACGAGGGCGGCTACGGCACCTTCCGCGTGCGCGGCGACACCGTCGACGTCCGCGCCGCCTTCGACGAGCGCGTCCTGCGCGTGGAGTTCTTCGGGGGCGCCGTCGAGCGCCTCGGCTTCGTCGACGGCCTGACCGGCCGGCCCCAGCTGCGCGTGGACGAGGCGCAGGTCCATCCCGCCCGCCAGTTCGTGGTGGAGAAGGACCGCCTCGAGGAGATCCTCGACGGGATCGGGCGGGATCTCGAGGCGCGCCTGGCCGAGTTCGACGCCACGGGCCGCGCCGTCGAGGCCCAGCGCCTCGCCTCGCGCACGCGCTACGACATGGAGATGATCCGCCAGGTCGGCTACTGCAACGGCGTCGAGAACTACTCGCGCTACTTCGACGACCGCCTTCCCGGCGACCGCCCCGCCTGCCTGTTCGACTACTTCCCGGAGGATTTCCTGCTCGTGATCGACGAGTCGCACGTGACCGTCTCCCAGCTGGCGGCCATGTGGCGCGGCGACCGCTCGCGCAAGGAGACGCTCGTCGAGCACGGCTTCCGCCTGCCCAGCGCGCTGGACAACCGGCCCCTGCGCTTCGAGGAGTTCGAGGGTCTGATGCCGCGCACCATCTTCGTCTCCGCGACGCCGGGCGACTACGAGATGGCGGCCTGCGGCGGCGAGTTCGTCGAGCAGGTCATCCGGCCCACCGGGCTCATCGATCCGCCGGTGGACATCATGCCGGTGGCGAACCAGGTGGACGACCTGATCGGCCGGGCCCGCGCCGTCGTCGCGGCCGGCGGGCGCGTCCTGGTCACCACCCTGACCAAGCGCATGGCCGAGGACCTCAGCGAATACCTGCAGCGCCTGGGGCTGCGCGTCGCCTACATGCACGCCGACATCGCGGCCCTGGACCGCGTCGAGATCATCCGCCGGCTGCGCCTGGGCGAGTGCGACGTGCTGGTGGGCGTCAACCTGCTGCGCGAGGGGCTGGACCTGCCCGAGGTGGCGCTGGTGGCCGTGCTGGATGCGGACCGCGAGGGATTCCTGCGCTCGGAGCGCTCGCTGATCCAGACCGCCGGCCGCGCCGCGCGCAACGCCGAGGGCCGCGTCGTGATGTACGCCGACCGGATGACCGATTCGATGCGGCGGGCGATCGGGGAGATGGAGCGCCGCCGGAGCAAGCAGATCGCCTACAACACCGAGCACGGCATCACGCCGGAATCGATCAAGCGGCAGATTTCCGACATCATGGGCAGCGTCTATGAGCGCGACCATGTGCTGATCGATACCGGCGATGGCACCGGCGAGTTCGGCGACGCCGCGACCATCGGCCATAATTTCGAGGCGGTGCTGGCCGATCTCGAAACCCGCATGCGCGAGGCGGCGAGCGATCTCGATTTCGAGGAGGCCGCGCGGCTGCGCGACGAACTCAAGCGCCTGCGCGCCACCGAGCTTGCGGTC
>JAUSBL010000064.1 GCA_030658975.1 Candidatus Latescibacterota bacterium | reverse complement strand
CCCGCAGCGCGCCGCCCGCGCCGGCCGAGGCCCCCGCGGCCGCCGAGCGCTCCCCGGACCAGATCCTCTTCGACACCACCATCACCGATTCCAACGAAGGCGTCCGGCGCTGGACCCTGACCAGCGACCGCCTAGAGAAGTTCCTGGACCAGGACGAGGTCGAACTCCACGGCGTGCACATGGACTTCTTCCGGGCCGACACGCTGTTCTCGGTGCTCACGTCCGCGCGCGGGCGCGCGAGCCAGCGCAGCGGCAACCTCTTCGTCTGGGGCGACGTCGTCATCGTCGCCCGCGACGGGCGCCGCCTCGAGACCGAGGAGCTGAGCTACGACGACCGCAGCGGCCGCCTCAGCAACGAGGTTTTCAACCGGTTCACGCGCGGCGCCGACGTGATGACCGGCATGGGCATGCAGGCCACGCCGGGCCTGGACTACTTCGAACTGAAGCGCGAGGTCGACGCCACGGTGCACGGCGCACCCGGCGCGGCAGGCGCCGGGGAGGGCCCGTGAGCGACGGGACCGGAGCCACCGGCGTCCTCGCGGCCCGCGGGCTGCGCAAGGTCTACCGCGGCCGGGCCGTGGTCGACGACGTGGATTTCGAGGTCCGCCCCGGCGAGGTGACGGGCCTGCTCGGGCCCAACGGCGCCGGCAAGACCACGACCTTCTACATCGTGGTGGGGTTCATCCGGCCCGACGGCGGGACCGTGACCCTGGACGGCCAGGACCTCGCCCGCCTGCCGATGTACAAGCGCGCCCGCCTGGGCATCGGCTACCTGCCGCAGGAGTCCTCGATCTTCCGGCGGCTGACGGTGGAGCAGAACCTGATGGCCGTGCTGGAAACCCTGCCTTTGGGCCGCGCCGCGCGGCGGGAGCGGGTCGACGAACTGCTCGAGGAGATGCGCATCACGCACATCCGCAAGAGCAGCGGCTACCAGCTCTCCGGCGGCGAGCGCCGCCGGGTCGAGATCGCGCGGGCGCTCACCACGCGGCCGCGCTTCATGCTGCTGGACGAGCCCTTCGCGGGCATCGACCCGATCGCCGTGGCCGATCTGCAGCGCAGCGTGGCGCGCCTGCGCGAGCAGGGGCTGGGCATCCTGATCACCGACCACAACGTGCGCGAGACGCTGAGCATCACCGACCGCGCCTACATCATGTTCGAGGGCCGCATCGCGATGGCCGGCACGTCGGGCGAGATCGTGGCCAACGCCCGGGCCCGGGAGATCTACCTGGGCGAGGGGTTCCGGCTGTGAGCGCGGCGGTCCACGGGCCAGGCGGGGAGGTGCGGCGATGGATGTGAAATTGAGGCTGCACCAGGGGCTCTACCAGCGCCAGCAGCTGGTGATGACCCAGCGCCTGCAGCAGGCCCTGAAGCTGCTCCAGATCCCCACGCTGGAGCTGGAGCAGGTTCTGCGCCAGGAGCTGCAGATCAACCCGCTGCTGGAGGAGTTCGATCCCGAGGACGACGAGGCGGCCGAGGCGGCCGAGACGCCGGACGAGGGCGAGGACGAGCCCGCCGCGCACGAGTCCGAGGAGCCCGAGGAGAAGGTCGACTGGGACGAGTACTTCAAGGACGGCTTCCGCGACGGCACCTGGGAGCGGGAGACCGACGAGGAGGACCGGCTCGAGCGGCCGGCCGCGTCGGTGCCGTCGGGCCAGCAGGAGCTCGCCGAACAGCTCGCCTACACGCTCGACGAGCCGCTGGACCGCCGAATCGGGGAGTACATCATCGGGAGCCTGAACCCGGACGGCTACCTGGTCTGCCCGCTGACCGAGATCGCGGCCACCTTCGAGACCGACCTCGAGCGCGTCGAGCGCGTGCTCGCCGTGGTCCAGGGCTTCGATCCGCCGGGGGTGGCGGCCCGCGACATCCAGGAGTGCCTGCTGCTGCAGCTGCGCGCCTCCGGGCGCGGCGACGGCCCCGAGGCCGTGGTGGTGCGCGACCACTTCGAGGCGCTGAAGAACCGGCGCTTCGCGGACATCGCCCGCGAGATGCACATCACGCCGCGCGAGGTGCAGGACATCGCCGGGCGCATCGGCGAGCTCGACCCCAAGCCGGGCCTGTCGGTGGTGGGGGAGGGCGCGGCCTACATCACGCCCGACCTCGTGGTCGAGAAGGTGGACGACGGCTACGTCTGCTACCTGAACGACGGCAACCTGCCCCGGCTGCGCATCAGCAACGCCTACGACGCCGTGACCGCCGGCAAGCAGGGCGGCGACGACGACACCGTGCAGTTCATCGACGAGAAGCGCCGCTACGCCGAGTGGATCATCAAGACGATCGAGCAGCGGCGGCGCACCATGATCAAGGTCATGGAGGCGATCGTGCGCGAGCAGAGCGAGTTCTTCGAGCAGGGCGCCATCGCCCTGCGGCCCCTGACCCTGCAGCAGGTGGCCACGGTCATCGGCATGCACGAGTCCACCGTCTCGCGCGTGACGAAACAGAAGTACGTCCAGACGCCGCGCGGCGTGTTCCCGCTGAAGTACTTCTTCTCGGCGGGCCTGGACACCGACGAGGGGGACGAGGTCGCCGCGAAGGCGGTCAAGCAGATGATCCAGGAGATCGTGGCCGCCGAGAGTCCGGCGCGGCCGCTGTCCGACAAGAGGATCGTGGACCTGCTCTCGGAAAAGGGTCTGAAGATCGCCCGGCGCACGGTCGCCAAATACCGTGAGCAGCTGGGCATCCTGAACGCGAGGATGCGCAAGCAGTTCTAGAACCGATCCGGTCGACGACCGGAAGGAGGAATCCATGCAGCTCGAGATCAACAGCCGCCACTTCACCCTCGGCGACGACATGCGCGACAAGATCGTGGAGAAGCTCGAGAACCTGAAGCGCTACAGCCCGACCGACCCGCTGGCCGTGCGCCTCACGCTGACGCTCGAGGGCGGCCGCTTCACCGGCGACCTGTCGCTGAACCTGAAGCAGTACTCCTGCCACACGAAGGTCCAGCACGTCGAGCCCGACGGCGCGGCCTTCCTGGCCATCGAGAGCGTCGAGCGGCAGGTGCGCCGGCACAAGGACCGGGTCAAGGACCACCGCGGTCGCGGCGAGGAGGGCGGCCTCGGCGAGGTCCTGGCCGGCCCCGACCTGCTCAACAACAGCGGCTCGACCCTGTCGGAGGAGGGCTTCCAGCTGCGCGACCTGACGGTGGACCAGGCGCAGGAGGCCTTCGCGGCCTCGAGCAGCCCGTTCTTCGTCTTCCGCAACACCGAGAACGGCGAGGTTGCCGTGCTGTACCGCCGCGACGACGGCGGCTACGGCCTGATGCGGCAGGAATAGGGGCGCGACGTGCAGGAGCCGGTCACCGTCCAGAAGGTCCACCAGGACCTGCGCGAGACCCTCGGCCTCGCGCTGCTGACGAGCCTGCCCGCGGACGACGTACCGCTGGCGGCGGGCGACGTCCACCGGCCCGGCATGGCGCTGATGGGGTTCATGGAGAACTTCCTGCCCCACCGCCTGCAGGTGCTCGGCGAATCCGAGCTGGCCTACCTGTCCACCCTCGGCCAGGACGCGCAGCGCCAGGCCCTGGAGCGCCTGGTCTCCCTGCAGGCGCCGGCGGTGTTCGTGACCCGGGACCAGGCGGTCCCCCCCGCCTGGCTGACCGCGGCCGACGCGGCCGGTCTGCCCGTGCTGCGCACCCCGATGGCCACCGAGGAGTTCATCCACGAGCTGTCGGTCTACCTCACCGACGCCTTCGCCCCCCGCACCGAACTGCACGGCTCGCTGGTGGACGTCTACGGCATCGGCATGCTCTTCACCGGCAAGAGCGGCATCGGCAAGAGCGAGTGCGCGCTCGACCTCGTCGAAAGGGGCCACCGCCTGGTGGCCGACGACATCGTCGAGGTCAGCCGCGTGGGCGACGACGTGCTGGTGGGCCGCTTCCGCGAGGTGCTGCAGCACAACCTGGAGATCCGCGGCGTCGGCGTGATCGACGTGCAGGCCATCTTCGGCATCCGCGGCATCCGCATGCAGAAGCGCATCGAGGTCGAGGTCAACCTCCAGCAGTGGCGCCCCGACGCCGACTACGAACGCATGGGCCTGGACCGGGAGCAGACCGAGATCCTGGGCGTGCCGATCCCGCGCATCGTCGTTCCGATCTATCCGGGCAAGAACATCACGGTCATCGCGGAAGTGATCGCCCTGGACCTGATGCTGAAGATCTACGGCATCGACTCCGCGCAGGACCTGAACCGCCGCATCATGGAGACGCTGCGCTCCGGGGACCGGCTGCGCCGGTACCTGCGGCACGACAGGGAGTAGTCATGCTCTGCGGCCTCGTCGTCACGCACGGCGGCATCGGCAAGGAACTGGTCAAGGTCGTGGAGCTCGTGCTGGGCCCCGTGCCCGGGCTGGCGGCCATGACCAACAGCGGCAAATCGGTCCAGGATCTCATCGCCGAGATCCGCGCCTGGTCGGCGGCGAACTGCGGCGCGCCGGGCGACGGCCTGCTGCTGTTCATCGACGACTTCGGCGGCAGTTGCGCCAACGCCGCCCAGATCGCCGCGGTCAGCGGCACGCCCGCGCGCGTCCTGACCGGCATCAACTTGGCCATGCTGCTGGACTTCGTCACTTGGCGCGACACGCTGGGGCTGGACGAGCTGCCGCGGCGCCTGGTCGAGAAGGGACGCGACGCCATCACCGCGCTCGCGCCGGTCCAGGAGGACTGAGCGCACCATGCCGCTGCTGCTGGCCCGCATCGACGACCGCTTCATCCACGGGCAGGTGACCGTCGGCTGGTGCCGCAGGCTCGAGCCCGACCACATCGTGCTGTGCAACGACGAGATCGCCGCCGACCCCTGGCAGCGCCGCGTCTACGCCAGCTCGGTGCCGCCGCGCATCCGCGTCTGGGTCCGCGACCGCGCCGGCACCGCCGCGCTGCTCGACGGCGGCCCCGACGCGCTGCCCGCCGACCAGGGCGTGGTGCTGCTGACCGGGGGACCGGCCGACATGCTCGACCTGGCGCGGCGCGGCGTGCCGATGCCCGCGGTCAACGTCGGCGGCATGCACATCGGCGGCGGCAAGCGCGAACTGCTGGAGTCGGTCTACGTCGACCGCGGCGACGTGGCGAGCCTGCGCGCCCTGCTGGCGGCGGGCGTCAGGCTGACGGCGCAGACGGTCCCCGGCACGCGCGCGGTCGAGATCGACCGCGGCCTGCTGGACGCACTCGAGGAGGCGCGTTGAACCCGGCCGACGTCCTCGCCTGGTGGCCGCAGATCACCGCGACCGCGCTGCTGGGCGCACTGCTGGTGCTGGACGACACGGCCTACGCCCAGACCTGGCTCAGCCAGCCCGTCTGCGGGGGCGTGCTCGCGGGCCTGATCTGGGGGCATCCCGGGGCGGGTCTCGCCCTGGGGCTCACCGTGCAACTGCTGTCGCTGGGAAATCTGCCGGTCGGGCAGGCCTTCGTCGGCGAGCGCGTCGGACCGCTGCTCGGGGCCGTGGGCGCGGCCTCGGCGTCGGGCTGGAATCCCGGCCTGCCCTTCGGCGGTCCGGGCGCGGACGCGGGCCGCCTCGGGTGGCTGCTGCTCGCGGTCGCCCTGGGCAGTGTCCTGGGCGACCAGCTGATCCGCAGGGAGCGCGTCTGGCACACCCGGCTGGTCGCCGGCGCCATGCGCGGTCTGCGCGAGGGACGGGTCGAGGTGCTGGAACGCGCCCACCGCAAGTCCCTGGCCGGCGTCGCGGTCCGCGGCGCCGTGACGACGCTGGTGGCCTGGTGCCTGCTGGCCCTGCTCTGGATCCCGGCCTACGGGCAGCTGCCCGCGCGCGTCGTGGCGGCCCTGGCGCTGCTGCCCTGGTTCGCGCCGACGGTGGCGATCGGCTCGCTCGTGGAACTCTACGGCAGCCGCGCCGGCGCGCGCTGGATCGCCGGCGGCGCGGCGGGCACGCTGGCCGCGGCCTGGGCCCTGACGCGGCTGGGCGCCTCGTGAGCGCGCGCGAAGGAAGGCCCGACGACCTGCACGGGATCTACCGTCGTTCGCTGGGCCTGCAGGGCTCGTGGAATCCGGAGCGCATGCAGAACCTCGGTCTGGCCGTGGCCATGCTGCCGTGGCTGCGCCGCTCGGGCGCCGCGCCCGCCGAGGTGCGGCGCTTCTGCCGCCGCCACCTGGAGTTCTTCAACACCAACCCCTACTGCGCGAACCTGCTGCTGGGGGGCCTGGTGCGGCTCGAGGCGGACAACCTGCGCGGCGGGTCGATGCCCCTGAAGACCCTGACGATGTTCAAGGACTCGCTCGGCCGGGCGCTGGCCTCCCTGGGCGACCAGTTCCTCTGGCTCGGGCTGCAGCCGGCGCTGATGCTGCTGGCCGTGCTCTCGGCCTGGCCGGGGCTGGTCTGGCCGCCGCTGCTGGTGGTCGGCTTCTTCGCCGTGACCCAGCTGCTGCTGCGGCGCCGCGCCCTGATGGTCGGCTACGACCTGGGGCTGGACATCGTGGACCTGCTGGGTTCGCCGCGCTGGCACCGCGCCATCTGGACCGCGAAGCGCGCAGGCGCCCTGCTGACCGGCGTGCTGGCGGGCATGACTGCCGTGAGCAGCTGGTCGCGGCTGGGGGACCAGGGCGGGACCACGACCGTGCTGGGCACGGCGCTCGCGCTGGCGGCTGCCCTGTTCCTGCGACGGCGCTGGCCGGGCGAGGGCCTCCTGCTGGCCCTGGTGCCGCTTGCCCTGCTGCTGTCCTGCCTGTAACTTGCGAACGGCGTTTCGGCTCCCGAACCAAGGACGGACCGTGATTTCAACCGCTGCCACCGTCTCCGACCCCGTCGGATTCCACCTGCGCGCCGCGGGGCGGATCGTGAAGCTGGCCAAGACGTTCGACGCCGAGGTGACAGTCCGCTTCCAGGGCCGGGTGGCCAACGCCAAGAGCATCATGGGACTGGCGAGTCTCGCAGCCGACTGCGGCAGCGTCGTCGAACTGGAGGTCGAGGGCCCCGACGACGCGGCGGCCGCCGCGGCCCTGGTCCGGCTGATCGAGGTCGACCTGGCGCATCCCGAGGTACCGGAAGGCTGACATGAGGATCCTGCGCGGCATCCCCGCCTCACCCGGCACGGCCCTGGCCCCCGTCCACCACGTGGCGCGGGAGCTGCCCGTGGTCGTGCGCGCCGTGCTGCCCGCCGCGCAGCTCGACCGCGAGCTGGAGCGCCTGCACGCGGCGCTCGCGGCCGCCCGGGCCCAGATCGTCGGCCAGCTTATTCGCCCGGCCCTCGCCGCCGGCCAGGTGGTGG